>NZ_JBGQOF010000003.1:0-344612 GCF_052113665.1 Flavobacterium sp. W22_SRS_FK3
ATGCGAAAGTAGCTCAGTTGGTAGAGCTCCAGCCTTCCAAGCTGGTTGTCGCGAGTTCGAGCCTCGTCTTTCGCTCTTCAAAATCCTCAAACAATTTGTTTGAGGATTTTTTGTTTTATGGCTTATTTTAAATGACTCAAATCGCTTTCGGATTCTAATTCTTTTGGCTCTTGGTTCTGTTGAAATAAACGTGCTGATAAATTTCCTTTTAAAGTAATTTTTTCTCCTTTTACTTCAAGCCAGCTGCCTTCTCTTAATCCTATAACCGGGATAGTATTAAAAGCGTGGAATTCTTTTATTCTTGTTTCTCGGGTTTCTCCCATATGCTTAGATTGTAAGTCTGGATCTAAATAATGTGGATTGAGATTAAAAGAAATTAATCCTAAAGTTTGAAAACTAGGAGGGTAAATAATAGGCATGTCGTTTGTAGTCTGCATCGAAAGACCACAGATATTACTTCCGGCACTGGTTCCTAAATAGGGTGTTCCATTTTTTACCATTTCAGAAAGAAGCTGCATAATATTGTTTCTGTATAATTGTGTTACAAGTAAAAAAGTGTTTCCTCCACCGGTAAATATTCCATGGGCGTTTTTTAAAGCTGTTTCGGGATTTTCAAATTCGTGAATCCCTTTTACTGAAATATTGATGGTTTGAAAAGCGGAAGCTACTTTTTGAGTGTACTCATCGTGAGAAATTCCGCCTGGACGTGCATACGGGATAAATAAAATGCTCTTACAATTTTTAAAATGCGACTGCAAAATAGGTAATAAGTATCCTAAATAACTCCCTTCGTGCAAAGTAGAAGTACTTGCAATAATGATGTTTTTCATAAAGTTTAACTCATATTGTTCTGGTTAAAGGTATTAAAAAGCAAGTTTTGATGTTAAAACCTATTTTAAATTAACATATTTTTACCAAGCTGTTAGTATTAAATTTGGAACACATTAGGATATTTTTACATTTTTAAGAATAATTCTAATTTTTTGATTTTGATTAACAAGATTTTCTGTTTTTTTATGATGTTTTTGAGTCAGTTTGTATGGTCTCAGGACAATGAACGTAGTGTCTTAAATGGAAGAATTATTTCTAACACAAATGATTTAGAAGGGGTTTATGTAGTAAATGCACAAACTGAAGCAATGGTGTCGACTGGCACTGATGGATCTTTTTCTATTATGGCTAAACCTGGAGATGCGCTTGTTTTTTCTTCAATTCAATTCAAAGAAAACAGGATTTTGTTGGTATCTGAAAATTTTTCAGATCTAAATTTTATAGTGAAATTAAATCTTGTGATGCATCAGCTGCAGGAAGTAATTATAAAAAGATACGACAATATTAATGCTGTTGCATTAGGTATTGTTCCTGCCGGACAAAAAAGCTATACCGAAGCGGAGAGAAAATTACATACTGCCACAGCCTTAAACCCTACTGCAAATGCGGGAACAATGGCTGGAGGGTCTATTTCTGCGGATCCGTTATTTAATTTCTTTTCCGGACGTACAGCAATGTTGAAAAAAGAAGTTGCTGTAGAGAAAAAAGAGCTTTTTATGCGACTTTTGGATAATATGTTTACTTTGGAACATTTTGTTGAGAGGTTAAAAATTCCTCTTGAATATGTAAAAGGTTTTAAGTATTATGCGGTAGAAAATGATAAGTTTACGGTAATTTTAAATTCAAAGAATAAGACTTCGACAGAATTTTTGTTAGGGGAATTGGCTGTTAAATACAAAGAAATAATTGCAAGTGAAGCTAAATAAAACATTATATATCATCCTGTTTTTTGTTGTTCAGATTAGTATTGGTCAAAATAAGGTTTCGAAAGAAATTTTTGGACAAATTTTGGAGCAGTCTACTTCTGTAGCGGGTGTCAATATTATTAACAACAATACACAAGTCACAGCTGTTTCAGATGAAAGCGGAACGTTTTCTATTGTAGTAAAAGAAGGTGATGTTTTGGTCTTTTCTTCAGTAAATTTAGAACCTTTAAAACGTAGGATTACTCTTGAAGACTTGGCTTCAAATTCACTTACTATAAAAATGTCGGCTAAAGAAATTGAGCTGAAAGAAGTAATTGTAAACGAGAATGCCAATATCACAGCAGAAAATCTCGGAATTATTCCAAAAGGGCAAAAAAAATATACTCCTGCAGAAAGGAAGGTTTATACGGCAACATCAACTTCACTTGATAAAATATTAAATGGAATTTCCGGGAGAACTTCCATGCTTAAAAAGGAGATAAAAGTTGAGCAAAAAGAAACTCTTTTTAGAAAATTAGAATATCTTTTTGAAGAAGCTTATTATACAGATCGGCTTAAAATTCCGTCAGAACATATAAAAGGATTTCAGTTTTACTGTGTGGAAAGTCCTGAATTTGCTGTATCTTTGAATACAAAGAACAAAACCATGAGCATGTTTTTAATAACTGGTTTGGCTCAGGAATATCTAACAATTATAGAGCATGAAAAATAAATTAGGAATATTTGCAGTGTGTTTGTTTTGTCAATTTATAATGGCGCAAACCAATTCGAGAAAAGCATTGCATGGTCAGGTGGTTAACAGTTCTCTTCCTATAGAGACAGGAAATGTGATGAATATAAATGCTAATATTAGAACTTTTATTGGTTCAAACGGATTGTTTGATATTATGGCAAGACCTAAAGATACTTTGTTATTTACAGGTATGGCTTTTCAGTCTAAAAAAGTAGTATTAACAGAAAAAGATTGTGCAGAAGTACTTTTTTCAGTGCCTTTGAATTTAGTTAATATTGAATTGAAAGAGGTTTTAGTGCACAAAGAATTAAAAGTGAAGTCCTTGCAAGGCGGGTCACAGGGTATAGTTGATATGCAGTTTGAAGATGATCAGCAATCTACAGCAAAAAATAGTGCAATGTATTCTGATCAAACCATTAAATATGGAACCGATTTTGTCAGGATATTTAAGGATGTTAAAAAGCTTTTCCGCAAAGATGAGAGTGTCGAAGAGGAGACTATAAGTGATATTGCTTTTGTTGCCTATTCGAAGGAAAATTTTACTCCAGATTTTTTTTCAAAAACATTAGGTTTGAAAGATGATGAAATAGATTTGTTTTTGATGTATTGTTCTAACGATTCGGAATCTAAAAAACATTTAAAACCAGAAGAAAAGTTTGAATTAATGGACTTTATGATTAATAAAAATAAAGAGTTCAAAAAAGTTGAGATGAAACAGAAATGAAAAAGATTGTAGTTTATCCTTTAATTGGAATATTATTTTTGGCAGTGTCATCTTTTACCTTTCATAAATTCTATATGGGCGTTTTTCAGGTAAATTATGCTGCTGAAAAAAAAATGATTCAAATTACTTCAAGAATATTTGTTGATGATCTTAATAAGGGAATCGAAAAAAAATATAATAAAAAGACATTTATAGGAACTGACAAGGAAACGCCTGCGGATATTGATTTATTAAAAAAATACCTTTCTGAAAATTTCACTATAAAAGTAAATGGCCAGCTAAAACCTATTAGTTTCCTGTCTAAAGAACTTGAGGCCGATGATGTTTTGGTTTGTTATTCCAGAATTACAGCTATTGAAAAATTTAAAATATTAGAAATTTCAAACACTGTTTTGGTCGACTGGCATGTTGAACAGCAAAATATTACACATGTTACAGCATTCGGTACTAAAAAGAGTGTTCTTTTTACGGATTCTTCAAGGAAAGAAGTGTTAAAGTATTAACAAATAAACAAAATTATTGTTTTAATTGCTATTTTCACAGCCTCAAAAAAAACCAAAAACATTTTATGAAAAGACTTTCATTACTATTGCTTTTTCCTGCTATGCTGGTAGCTCAGGAGAAAAATACGTCTGTTGCCCCAAAACAACAAGGAAAGTACGATACGAACAAGTTTAGCCAGATGTATGATTTGATGGCTACGCCTAATATGTTCCGTACAGCATCGGGAGCACCAGGTCCTGCCTATTATCAGCAACAGGCAGATTATAAGATCGATGTTGAATTAGATGATAAAAATTCAAAATTAAGCGGATCTGAAACTATTACCTATTCAAACAATTCTCCTGATAGTTTAGAATATTTATGGATTCAATTAGATCAAAATCAGGCAAAAGCTAATACGCAATCGACTTTGGCTGAGAGCGAAAAAATTAATCAGGTATTGCCTTTAGAAGGTTTTTCCGGTAAATATTTAAAGAAAGATTTAGAGCGTGGTTTTAATATCGAATACGTAAAAGACGCTAAAGGAAATCCGATGTCTTATACCATCAACGAAACCATGATGCGTATTAATCTGGAAAAACCTTTAAAGCCAGGAGAAAAAATGTCACTTGCTATAAAATGGTGGTACAACATTAATAATTATAGAAAAGAAGGAGGACGTTCAGGTTATGAATTATTCGAAAAAGAAGGAAATAAATTGTATGTAATCGCTCAGTTTTATCCAAGAATGGCGGTTTATAATGATGTAGAAGGCTGGCAAAATATGCAGTTCTGGGGAAGCGGAGAGTTTGCACTCCCTTTTGGAAATTTTGATGTAAACATTACTGTTCCGGCAGATCACATCATAGACGCAACTGGAGAATTGACAAACAGAAGCGAAGTTTTTACTGCTGAACAGGTAAAACGTTACGAGCAGGCTCAAAAATCATTTGATAAACCTGTTGTCATTGTTACGCAGGCTGAAGCCGAAGAAGCTGAAAAAGGTTTCTCTGAAAAGAAAAAAACATGGAAATTCAGTGCAAAAAATGTACGTGATTTCGGAATTGCTTCTTCAAGAAAATTCATTTACGATGCAATGGCAGTGAAGATGGGAAATAGAGTAGTAATGGCAGAATCTGTTTATCCAAAAGAAGCCAATCCGCTTTGGGGAGAAACTTCTACAAAG
This sequence comes from Flavobacterium sp. W22_SRS_FK3, assembly GCF_052113665.1. Classification (NCBI taxonomy): domain Bacteria; kingdom Pseudomonadati; phylum Bacteroidota; class Flavobacteriia; order Flavobacteriales; family Flavobacteriaceae; genus Flavobacterium; species Flavobacterium sp. W22_SRS_FK3. The sequence goes on from NZ_JBGQOF010000003.1 coordinate 4,884, forward strand.
GTTGTAGCTCATACTCTAAAAAGTTATTCTTCTCACACATTCGATTATCCTTATCCAAAAGCAGTATCCGTTTCAGCAGAAGATCAGGGAATGGAGTATCCAATGATTTGTTGGAATTTTGGGCGACCTGATGAAAATGGAGTAACAAGCAAAGAAGTGAAAAACGGAATGATTGGTGTTGTAATCCATGAAGTTGGTCACACTTTCTTTCCAATGATTGTAAATTCTGATGAGCGTCAATGGACATGGATGGACGAAGGTTTGAATTCATTTATGGAATATATGGCGGAACAGGAATTAGACCCAAACTTCCCTTCGAGACGCGGGCCGGCAAAAAATATTGTTCCTTACATGAGTGGAGATCAAAAGTTTTTAGAGCCAATTATGTCTAATTCTGAAACTATCATTCAGTTTGGAAATAATGCTTACGGAAAACCGGCTACAGGACTTAATATTTTAAGAGAAGTAGTAATGGGAAGAGAATTGTTTGATTATGCTTTTAAAACCTATGCAAACAGATGGAAATTCAAACACCCGACTCCCGAAGATTTCTTTAGAACAATGGAAGATGCTTCTGCAGTAGATTTGGATTGGTTTTTGAGAGGATGGTTTTACTCAACTGATTTTGTTGATATCGGAATCAAAGAAGTGAAACAATATTATGTTTCTGAAACTCCAACTACTGATATCAAAGACGTTAAGGTTAGAAAAGGACGTTTTGGTTTCGATAAAGGACCATTCGTTTATTTAGTAGCAGGTGAAAATTCAGAAGTAAGTAGTTCAAACAAAAAGCCCTTAAAAGTAGAAGAATTTAAAACACTTTCAGATTATGTAAATCAAACTTTTACTGCTGAAGAGAAAGCAAGTTTAAAAGCGCCTAAATATTTTTATGAAGTAGAATTTAATAAACCAGGCGGAATGATTATGCCAATTCTTGTTGAGATCACTTACGAAGATGGTTCAAAAGATAATTATCAGTATCCTGCGCAAATCTGGAGAAAAAATAATGAGACAGCTAAAAAGGTATATGCGACTGAAAAAGCAATCAAAAGCATTCAGATAGATCCAAAATTAATGACTGCCGATATTGATGTAACCAATAATTCCTGGCCAAAAACAGAACAAAAATCAAAATTTGATTAAATACAAACTGGAAAGACTCTGAAAAGGGTCTTTTTTTTTAAGTAAATTTTAAAACACATGGCTACAAAATTTAATACCTTTGTGACACAAAAAATAAAAGATATGTTTGGTATAGGAGGAGGAGAATTAGTTTTCATACTGTTTATAGTACTAATGCTTTTTGGTTCAGACAAAGTACCTGAAATTGCCCGTACAATGGGTAAAGCAATGGCACAGTTAAAAAATGCAACGAACGATATTAAAAGCGAGATTCAAAAAGGAGCCGAGGCAAACGGTCTTGATACAAAATCGCTTACAGATATGACAGGTAACATCAATGCACAGATTAATGATGCCAAATCGAATTTATTAGGAGATACAACCAATTTATTGGGCGATACTGCAACAGAAATTGACAAAGTAAAAGAAGATATTGATTCCATCTCAGGACCTGTAAAACGCCAAAGATAATATGCTTGAAAAAATACAAGAATTAGATAGTCAGCTGTTTGTGTATCTAAATAGTTTAGGATCTGAAACATATGATCAGCTTTGGTTGATTATTACCAAACAATTATACTGGACACCTTTTTTTTTATTAATGTTTTTTCTTATTTATAAAAAAATAGGTGGAAAACAAACTTTGTATTTATTACTTTTTATAGCAGTTTTAATTTCTTTTACAGATCAGATCTGCAATTTATCCAAAAATACTTTCCAGCGTTTAAGACCTTGCAATAATCCTGAAATCAATACCATAATCAGAGTTGTGCAATCTAGATCATCATACAGTTTTTTCTCAGGTCATGCTGCTAATACAATGGCGGTTGCCACCTTTTTATACCTCGTTTTTAAATGTCATTTCAAGTATTTAGGACTCTTGTTTCTATGGCCATTAATCTTCGCCTACAGCCGTATTTATTTAGGCCTACATTATCCTGGGGACATTCTTAGCGGTTATTTCTTCGGAGCACTTTTTGGTTTTGTAACTTTTAAAATTTATCAAAATTTAAAAACCAAATATTTTCCGGGATAATTTTCAGGAGCTATTTCCAGCTATCCGTTTCAATCTTTTATGCCGAAAACCGGCACAAAAGGATTTTCACTTCTATCTGGGCTAGGACAATCGCTTTCAAAAGAAATTTAATTTTAAAAAATTGTTTTTTCACTCCATTCTAACTCAGAAGGAAGTTCCTGATTACTAAACTCAATATGAATAACTCTTCGTCTTTCATTATTTGTAGTTTTGTTTGAAGCATGAAACAATAAAGGTTTCATAATCATGATGCCGCCTTTTTCAACTTCACAAATCGTTTCGTTTTTTGTTTCCAGATTTTCAACCCTGAAAATTCCTTTAGAATGTGAATTATTAATTATTTTCAAAGCACCATTTTCTTTAGTTGTTTTATCAATATGAATTCTAATGGTAAAATTCTTTTCTAAAATTGCTGTTGGAGGCTGAACAGCAAACTGATTTTGTTTTGTCGTCCAGTTTTCAAAATTTTCTACTTCTATTTTTTTGTCAACAGAAATAGTCAAGTCCTGATGATAGGCCACAAACCAATTTGATTTTTCAGGTTTGTCAAAATAAATTGATTTCGTAATAAAGTACCCTTTTCCAAAGGCAGACTCTACGATATACTGTAAATTCTGATTGAAAATAAAAGGTAGCGTTTCAGGAATTTCCTTGTGAAATTGCCTTATAGCAAATAAATCCTGAGATTTTCTAAATGTTGCCATTTTTGCCTTGTTTTTCGTAATGTTTTCAATTAACGAAATAAGCTTTTCAATTTCATTATCGGTATAAACATTATTTATAATTGTAAAACCTTCAGAGCTTATTTCTTTTAAAGAATTCATTTGAAATCAAACTTTATATATTATTGATAGAAAACCTGGCTTCATATCTTTAAAGCACTCGACTAACAGTCAGCCCATCACGAATTGGTAATAAAACTGTTTCAACCCTCGGGTCATTTTTTAAAAGTAAATTGTATTCTAAAAGCACTTTGGTGCTAACATCATTAGGATGAACCGGTTCCAGAATTTTACCGCTCCACAATACATTGTCAGACAAAATGATGCCGCCTTTGTTCATTTTCGGAACAATCATTTCCCAATAATTCAGGTAATTTTCTTTATCGGCATCAATAAAAACCAAATCAAATTTAACATCAAGAGAAGGAATAATGTCTATTGCTTCCCCCAAATGCTGAAAAATTTGTTTTCCCCAGGGAGATGCGTCAAAATATTTACGCTGAAAATCAACTAATTCTTCTTTAATATCAATTGTATGAAGTTGCCCGTTTTCCTGCATGCCTTCACACAGACATAAAGCAGCATAACCTGTATAAGTTCCAATTTCCAAAATATTCAATGGGCGAATCAATTTAGATAACATGCTTAGAACACGACCTTGAAAATGACCGCTTAACATTCTTGGCAAAAGAATTTTCTGGTATGTTTCCTTATTTAGTTTCGCTAATAATTCCGGTTCTTTTTCAGAATGTTGCTCAATGTAATCTTCTAAGTCTTGTGAAATAAAGTGCATCTTGTAGTATCTTCTAATTTGATTACAAAAGTACAAAAATATCAGCTTGCTTTTTTGCATAAAAAAACCATCCGTTGTGACGAATGGTTCTCTTCTAAGTTCTAAAAAAAATTATTTTTTCAATGCTTCATTAACGTCCTTAGCCGTCTGTACAGTTCCGTCTTTTGCAGCTTTTGCAGCAGCTTCTACTTTTTCAGCTCCTTTTTTAGTCGCATCTTTCACTTCTTCTACTGTTTGTTTTGTTTTTTCTTTTGCTTCCTCACTTGCCTCTTTTGCTTTTTCGGCTGCATTTTCAGCTTTGGCAACAGCGCTGTCTCTTACTTCTTCGATGTCTGATGTCAGAGAGTCAACTTTGTTTCCAAGAGTTAATTCGTTTTCTGGTTTCGTTTCTTTTTTGTCGAAACAAGATTGAACACTAAATGCTAATAAAGCGATAACGGCAAAACTTAAAATCTGTTTTTTCATGATTAAATTAATGTTTTAAAATTGATAAAATATAAAGGTTATAAAGCTGAAAAACTAAAAGTACAAATTTAAAATTAAGCGCTATTTCTAAGATTGTTTTTCTTTCGGATGCAAGACAATTCTCATGCCAAAAAAAAACAAATTTGAAAGATGCATCTAAAGTTTTTTCAGAATGAAAATGTTTCCATAAATACTTAGTAACTTTGCAGTATGCAAATTGAGAAAAAAGACATAAGAGCCTTATCAAAAGATCAGTTACGTGAGTTTTTTGTCGCAAACAACGACAAAGCTTTTCGTGGAAATCAGGTTTATGAATGGCTATGGAACAAAGGGGCGCACAGTTTTGAAGACATGACAAATGTAGCAAAACCTACAAGAGCCATGCTGGAAAATAATTTTGTTATTAATCACATTAAAGTTGATACCATGCAGCGAAGCAGTGACGGAACGGTGAAAAATGCTGTTCGTTTGCATGATGGTTTAGTGGTTGAATCGGTTTTGATTCCTACCGATACCAGAACTACTGCTTGTGTTTCTAGTCAGGTAGGCTGTAGTCTGGATTGTAATTTTTGTGCTACTTCTCGATTAAAGCGCATGCGAAATCTGGAGCCTGGAGAAATCTACGATCAGGTGATTGCGATTGATAAAGAAAGTCGTTTGTATCACAATCATGCGCTTTCGAATATTGTTTTTATGGGAATGGGAGAGCCTTTGATGAATTATAATAATGTCATTAAAGCCATTGATATGATTACTTCTCCGGAAGGATTAGGAATGTCTCCAAAACGTATTATGGTTTCGACTTCAGGAATTCCTAAAATGATTAAAAAAATGGCCGACGATGATGTAAAATTCAAATTGGCAGTTTCATTGCATTCGGCTATCGATGAAATTCGTGCCCGAATAATGCCTTTCAGTAAAAATTTTCCTTTAGCAGAACTGAGAGAATCATTGGAATATTGGTATAGAAAAACCAAAAACAAAATTTCCTACGAATATGTGGTCTGGAAAGGAATAAACGATGATAAAGCTTCAATTGATGCCTTAGTTAAGTTTTGTAAATATGTGCCTTGCAAAGTAAATCTAATTGAATACAACCCAATTGATGACGGTGAGTTTCAGCAAGCTTCAGAAGAATCTATTATGGCTTACATAAAAGCGTTGGAAAATATAGGGGTAGTAGTAAAAGTACGCCGAAGCCGTGGTAAAGATATTGATGCAGCTTGTGGACAATTAGCCAATAAAGAAGGTTGAAATTTTAGTTCTAAAAAAAATAAAAAGCATTAAAAATAAGATTCGTACTTAGTTTTAATGCTTTTCTTTTTGGGCAAAAAAGGCTATTTTTTTAGATCTTTTCCGATGCTAATACTATCTTTTTTAGAAGTTGCTGTTATTATTTCTTTGTTTGTTTTTTCATCAGAATTATAATTCATGAAAGAATCGAAAATGATGCATGTTCCAATTAATAAAAAATTTGTTTTCATAATAAAAAATTTAAGTTTTACTTTAATTAAAGAATTCAAATTAGAGATTGGAATTAGACTTTTTTGGTGTGTTTTTGAATTAGTGCACAAAATGTTGATATACTAACTTAAAATAAACAACGTTTTTTTATTTAAAATAGTATATTTGAAAGCGAAATGAATATTACTTCTCAAATAAAACAGCCCATTTTTAACGAAATGGAACTTTTTGAAAAAAAGTTCCATGAATCAATGACTTCAAAGGTTGCGTTACTAAATCGTATAACCTATTACATTGTAAATCGAAAGGGAAAACAAATGCGTCCTATGTTTGTTTTTCTAACTGCAAAAATGGTTTCAGAAGGGATTGTAAATGAAAGAACCTATCGTGGTGCTTCGGTAATTGAATTGATTCATACAGCAACTTTAGTACACGATGATGTGGTGGATGATAGTAATCGCCGTCGCGGATTTTTCTCTATCAATGCACTGTGGAAAAATAAAATTGCTGTTTTGGTGGGGGATTATTTATTGTCAAAAGGATTACTGCTTTCGATAGATAATGGCGATTTTGATTTGCTTCGAATTATTTCTGTTGCCGTTCGTGAAATGAGCGAAGGAGAATTACTTCAGATAGAAAAAGCCAGAAGACTCGATATCACCGAAGATATTTATTATGAAATCATTCGCAAAAAAACCGCTACACTTATTGCGGCTTGTTGTGCGCTTGGTGCAAAATCGGTAATTGAAGATGATATTCAGGTCGAAAATATGCGCAAATTCGGCGAGCTTATCGGAATGGCTTTTCAAATCAAAGACGACTTATTTGATTATAGTGAAGAGGCTATCGGTAAACCAACCGGAATTGATATTAAAGAGCAAAAAATGACGTTGCCTTTAATTCATGTTTTAAATACGTGTACTCCGCAAGAAAAAAAGTGGCTGATAAACTCCATCAAGAAACACAATAAAGACAAAAAACGAGTTAAAGAAGTAATTGCATTTGTAAAAAACCATAATGGTTTGGCTTACGCCGAAAATAAAATGCTAGAATTTCAGCAGGAAGCACTTTCGTTATTAGAGAATTACCCTGACTCTGAGTTTAAAGATGCTCTTGTGCTGATGGTGAACTACGTTATTGAGAGAAAAAAATAATTAGGAATTTACCAATTATAAAATTGTTTTTACTTAATTGTAAATCAGTTTTTTATGTGTTTTATTTTGGAATTTAGAACTTATTTTTTGAAATTTTTACAGCCCCATGCAACCATTTTGCAACCTTACTCGTCTATGCTAATAGAAGTCTTTTAGTAAAACAAAATCTGAACGCTTATTAATGAAAATTATTCATTTACATCAGGAAGAAAACAAGATCATAAAGCTGGCTGTCGAAAATAACCGACAGGCACAGCAGCAGATTTATAGTCGGTTTTCTTCGAAAATGCTGAGTGTTTGTCGTCAATATATAAAAGACATTCAATTGGCAGAAGATGTAATGATCACGGCTTTTATGAAAGTGTTTACCAACTTAAGCAAATTTGAACATAAGGGAAGTTTTGAAGGCTGGATTCGCCGAATTATGGTTAACGAATGTATTTCCTATTTAAGGGTTCAGAAAAAGGTAAAATTTGCTGAAGATGAAATTTATACTGAAGAAAGTTTTAATGCTATTGACAGTCAGTTTTCGATAGATCAGATTCAGTTTTTAATCGATGCTATGCCAGATGGATATAAAATGGTATTCAATTTATATGCTATCGAAGGTTATAAACACAATGAAATTGCAAAGATGTTAGGAATAAATGAAGGAACATCAAAATCACAATTATCGCACGCCAGAAAAATGCTGCAAACACAAATTAATATATTAAAAAAACAAGATAATGGAACCGAATAATTTTGAAAAGGATTTCCGTGAAAAACTAAACCAGCGTAAAATTGAACCAAGTAACAAAGCCTGGGATCGACTAGATGCGATGTTGAGTATTGCCGAAAATAAAAAACCAAAAAAGAAAAACAAATGGCTGTATATCGCAGCAAGCCTAGTTGGGTTTTTATTAGTTGGAACTTTCTTCTTTAATAAAAACAAAAACACAATCGAAACACCAAAGAATGCTATTGTGATTGAGGAAAATACGAAAGTTTCAGTTGAAAAAATAACTTTAAATGTGACAGATTCGGTTAAAATAGAAGTTGCAATTTCAGAAAAAGAATCAATTCAAAATTCAAATAAAAAAGAGATAAAACGAAACCCAAAACCTAATAAAACCATTAAAAATGAAAACAATCAAATAGCGGAGTCTTCAATCATCATCAAAAAAAATCAAGAAAAACAATCAATCAAAAATCAAACTTCAATTATCGAAACTTCAATTGTAGAAACTTCAAAAAATAAAAATGTAGATCAATTGCTGAATTCGGCTGAGAAAACAATTGTTGCAGAGAATTCGACTAAGCCAAAATTAAAAGTAAGGGTTAATGCTAATGATTTATTGAATCAGGTGGATGGCGAACTGGAACTTTCATTTAGAGAAAAAGTAATAGCAAAAGTCAATAAAAATTACCAAACGGTAAAAGTGGCCGTAGCGAATCGAAATCAGCAGGAATAAAGTAAATAGAAAAAAGAAGAAACAGTCAAGATTAGATAATTAACCAATAATAAATAATTAGAAAAAATCATCAATCATCAATAAATTAAAAAAAATCAATCATGAAAAATTTTACCATTTACCTTGTAGTTCTAATCTTTTTATTTGTCAGTAAAGTACTCGGTCAGGAAACTTTTGAGTCACGGGCTAAACAAATTGCGAATAAAATAGAGAAGATTACAAAAGAAGAAAAAGAGACGCTAAAAGAAGAAGTTGAAGCCGTAAACGTTCAATTATCTGAGGGAAAAATAACCAAAGAACAAGCTGATAAACGCAAAAAAGAATTAGCAGAAGCCAGAGCAGTAATTATCGAAGAAAAAGTGACTTTGGCGCAAGAAGAGCTGAATGATCTGGTACAGCAAAAGGTGGACGGAAAGATAAAAGAACAGGATTCAATAAAGAAAAACAGGTTCGTTATTTACTGGGATAAAAATGACTGGAATAATAAAAAAGGTAAAGATTCTATTCATGGAGAAAAAAGAACTACTTCGCAATTTGTATTTGCAATGGGACTAAATAATATGATGGTCGACGGCAAGCTTCAGGATTCGAATTACGGTTTTATAGGTTCGCATTTTTACGAATGGGGTTTTACCTATAATTCCAGATTAATGAAAAACGATAATCTGCTGCATGCTAAATATGGCCTTTCATTAATGTATAATAATATTCGACCAAGTGATAATCGCAGTTTTGTAGTTAACGGAGAACAGACAGACTTGGTTACTAATTCAGTAAATTTAAAAGAATCACGTTTTAGAAATGTATACTTAGTTTTACCTGTGCATTTAGAATTTGATTTTACCAAACCGCAAGAAAGCAACGGAAAAACGTATTTTAAAACACATAAAAGTTTTCGTTTTGGAATTGGAGGATACGCCGGAATCAACGTAAAATCAAAACAGATTTTAAAATTTGAAGATGACGATTTAAAATATAAAACGATAATAAAAGGGGATTATAATGTGAATAATTTTATTTACGGATTGAGTTCTTATATCGGTTACAAAGAATTGAGTTTGTATTTAAAGTACGATTTGAATCCTTTGTTTCAAGATAATTTAATCAAAGAAAATAATATTTCATTAGGGCTCCGTTTCGATTTTAATTAAGAATACAATTGGGTTAGTTAGTAGAAAAAGCGCTTCGAAAGAGGTGCTTTTTTTATGCAAAATCAGTAAATTTCAAGATGGATTTATGTACTTTTACAGGCTTTCAACTTTAAAAATATTTTACGTTTTGATCTCACAAAGTACAATTGATTCTGTTTTTGAAACTGCTCGTGTAGAGGAGGTTATTGGTGATTTTGTTAATTTAAAACGTGCCGGAAGTAACTTTAAAGGATTAAGTCCTTTCTCCGATGAGCGATCTCCGTCGTTTATGGTATCGCCTGCAAAAGGAATCTGGAAAGATTTTAGTACAGGAAAAGGAGGGAACTCTGTTAAATTTCTAATGGAGCACTCGCAATTCACTTATCCTGAAGCTATTCGTTATTTAGCCAAAAAATACAATATTGAGATTGAAGAAACCGAACAGACAGATGCCGAAAAAGCAATAACAGATGTTCGGGAAAGTATGTATCTGGTTTCGGAATTTGCAAAGGATTATTTTCATAAAACACTAATAAATTCTGAAGAAGGAAAAGCTATCGGGCTTTCCTATTTTAAAGAAAGAGGATTTACAAATGAAACCATCAAAAAGTTTAGTTTGGGATATTCTCCTGAAACTTGGGATGCTTTAACTAAAGAAGCTTTAGGTAAAGGATATAAACTGGAATTTTTGGAAAGTACAGGTTTGACAATTCCAAGGGATGACCGCCCTTTTGATCGTTTTAAAGGTCGTGTAATGTTTCCGATAGAAAGTATGTCGGGACGTGTTTTGGGATTTGGAGGACGCATTTTAACGAATGATAAAAAAGCGGCGAAGTATCTAAACTCGCCGGAAAGTGATATTTACCATAAAAGTAAAGTGCTTTACGGAATTTTTCAGGCCAAACAGTCCATTGCAAAACAAAATAATTGTTATTTGGTTGAAGGGTATACCGATGTGATTCAGTTTCATCAGGCCGGAATTGAGAATGTTGTGGCCTCTTCAGGAACCGCCTTAACGCCAGATCAGATTCGATTAGTCAATCGTCTTACCAGAAACATTACGGTGCTTTTTGATGGTGACGCTGCAGGGCTTCGTGCTTCTATCCGTGGAATCGATTTGATTTTAGAAGAAGGAATGAACGTACGTGTTTGTGCTTTTCCTGACGGAGAAGATCCGGACAGTTTTGCCCGAAAAAATTCTCACGATGATTTAGTCGCTTATTTAGAAGAAAATAGTAAAGATTTTATACAGTTTAAAGCTTCCCTTCTAATGAAAGAGGCTAAAAACGATCCTATAAAAAAGGCCGATTTGATTCGCGATATGGTTGTTAGTATTTCGAAAATTCCGGATCGTATTCAGCGTGAAGTTTATACCCAGGAATGCGCACGAATTATGGATATCTCTGAGCAGGTGCTTGTTAGTACGTTGGCGCAGTTGATTCAAAAAGATATTACAGAAGCTAATAAAAAGCAAAAGCAGGAACAAAAACCTTTTGAAGTTGTTAGAAATCAAAAAAGCTATTCAGGAGGAGATCCGGAAGATCCAAGAAATGGACCACAGGATGATTATTATCCAGGGGAGTCAGGATATCCGGGACAGCAACAAGCTGAAAAGGTTGATATATTATATCGACTAGAGCGAAAAGTAATTGAAATTCTATTGCTTTATGGTGATAAAACCGAAGAATTTGAAGATGTGCTTCTAAAAAATAATGAAGAAGGAGAAGTTGTAATGGTTTCTGAGAAGAGACAATACAAAGTTTTTCAGCGAATTTATTTGAGCTTGCAGGAAGATGAAGTAGAACTTTCGAATAATCTATTTCGGGATATTTTTACTGATTTAATTGGATTCTATCATCAAAATGAAAAGTTTAGTTTAGAGCAATATTTAATGCGTCTACAGCCAGATTTTGCTCAGGAAGTTACAGATATTTTAATGGAAGATGAAAGGTTAGCCTTGCACGATTGGGAGGGACAGAATATTTTCACAAAAGGGAAACACGAAACTATAGCGCAATATGTAACTGAAACGGTTATGTCTATGCGTTGGTTTTTGGTTGGAAAAATCATTGAGGAATTAAAAAGCTCTATACAACCTGATAATTCAGATAATACAGAGCTTTTGTCTATGGTAATGGATTATTCAACTTTAGTTAATTCTTTTTCGAAAAAACTCGGAAGAGTAATGTCACGATACCATTAAATAATTTCTAAAGTCTTTGCTTTGTTAACCAGGTCAACTAAGTTAGTGACATTTAGTTTTGTCAATAATCTTAATTTGTAAGTACTGATCGTTTTTTCGTTCAGGTTTAAAATTTTAGAAATTTCATTGTTTTTCTTACCGTCACTTAGGTAACGTAAAACTTCAATTTCACGGTTAGAAAGTTTTCTGTACAAACGTTCACTTTTGCTTTGTTTAGCAATAAGTGCCATGTTTTTACGAACCGTTTCATTGATGATAACTTTTCCTTCGTGTACTTTAATAATTGAAACGCCTAATGTTTCAAGTTTTTCTGTTTTGTGCACATACCCGGAAACTCCAGCTTTAATTGCATTAGGAGCGTACATTTGTTCTGCCAGATCGCTGAAAATTACAATTTTCGTTTTTGGAAAGTTTTTCAGAATCGACTTCACTTCAAAGATACTAGAAAGACCTTCTAATTCCAGATCCAGAATTAGGATGTCGATCTCCTTCGTTTGAAGAATGTCTCTTACCATTGAAAAATTACCTACGTTGGCGACAATCGAAATTTGGTCATGGTCTTTAAAATACGACTTAACGCCAAAGTGAGTCACAGGGTGGTTGTCTGCTAGACATACTTTAATCATAATTTTACCTTTTTAGAATTGTTCATTGTTTTTGGAGCTGTAAAATTAATAAATAAATTCTGTAATTAATCGCAGTCAAATGTTAAAAATGTTATTTTAACGTTTTTGGTATTTCACAAACGGGTATTGCTTCCATTTTATGTTTGTTGTTGGTATTTAAACGTTTATAAATTTCAAAGACAATTTTTTCACGTCCTTTCAAATCAGCTCCCGTATTTCCTGCTTCTTCTGCGAGCATAGCCCATTCAAGTTCGTCATAACTTGCCCCTAATTGGTCTTCATCAGTTCTGTTATCTCCAAATAAACCATCTGTAGGCGCAGCTGTTAAAATTGAACTCGGAATTGTTAAAAATTCTCCAAGTGCATATACATCAGATTTCATCAAATCGGCAATCGGGCTTAAATCAACTCCTCCGTCTCCGTATTTAGTATAAAAACCAACACCAAAATCTTCTACTTTGTTACCAGTTCCGGCAACCAAAAGGCCGTGAATTCCAGCTAGATAATATAAAGAGGTCATTCGTAAACGAGCACGTGTGTTTGCTAATGAAAGATTTACTTTTGCTTCATCATCAGATTTTGTGACAGTTGTTTTAAATGATTCAAATGTAGCCGTTAAATCAGTTACTGTGCTGGAGACATTCGGATAACGTTTTTTCAATTGTTCAATATGTTCCCTTCCTCTTGAAACCTGACTTTCTGCCTGATGAATAGGCATTTCAACACATAAAACCTTTAGACCTGTCTGAGCACATAAAGTAGAGGTGACTGCAGAATCAACTCCGCCGGAAATTCCAATTACAAAACCATTCACTTTTGCTTTATTCGCATAATTTTTCAACCACTCTACAATGTGGGCATTTACTTTTTCTGTCTGAATAGTGCTTTTTTTAGCCATAATAATTCAAGTTTTAAGATGTAGGGATGTATATTTGCACAAATATTTTTAAGTATATGTTTACTTAAGATAAGTAACACAAATCTAACTAAAATAAAATGAAAATATATCGCTTTTTAGTGCTTCTCTCTTTGTTTTTTTTATCATGTAATCAAAAAAACAAAGTAGAAAAAGCTGTTGAAGAAATTCCGGTTGATATTAAGGTAGAACGTTTTGATAAAGTCTTTTTTGAAGCAGAACCTGAGGATTTAGCAAAAATTAAAAAACAGTTCCCTTTCTTTTTCCCTGCAGGTAATGATGATAATGTTTGGTTAAGCAAAATGCAGGAGCCAATCTGGAGAGAGGTTTATACGGAAGTTCAAAAAAAATACTCCAATTTTGAGCCAGTTCGTCAGGAATTTAATACACTTTTTCAACATGTAAAGTATTATTTTCCAAAAACTAAGACACCTAAGGTTATTACAGTAATTGGAGAAATGGATTATAATGCCAAAGCTATTTATGCAGACAGTCTGGTTATAGTTGCGTTAGAATTGTACTTAGGTAAAGATCATAAATTTTATCAGTTTCCAAATTATCTGAAACAAAATTTCGTGCAAAAACAAATTATGCCGGATGTTGTATCCAGTTTTGCTTACAGAAATATTCCGGCCTATGCTGATAAAGATCTGGTTTCTCAAATGATTTTTGAAGGCAAACAATTATATGCTAAAGATTTGCTTTTACCAGAATATACAGATGCCGAAAAAATAGGATATACACCGGAACAGATAAAATGGTGTGAAGAAAATGAAGCATATATGTGGCGTTATTTTGTTGAAAAAGAAATGTTGTATAGCGTAGATCCTAAGCTTACAACCCGATTTATTTCTCCTGCGCCTTTTTCTAAATTTTATCTGGAAATAGATAATGACTCACCAGGAAGAGTTGGAGCCTGGATTGGATGGCAAATGGTACGTTCGTATATGAAAAATAATACTGTAACTTTGCCAGAATTATTAAAAACGAATGCAAAAGAAATTTTCGAAAAGTCAAAATACAAACCTAAGAAATAATGTCAGATACAATAAAATCAGAAATTAAATTTAATATAGAATTAGATGAAAACCGTGTTCCGGAAAAATTATCATGGACCGCTAAAGATGGGGGCGTAGAAGCTGAAGAAGCAAAAGCAATTATGCTTTCTATTTGGGACAGCAAAGCGAAAGAAAGCATGAGAATTGATTTGTGGACAAAAGATATGCCTGTTGATGAAATGAAAATTTTTTTCCACCAGACATTAGTAGCAATGTCTGATACTTTTAAACGTGCTACAGATGATGAAAAAATGGCAGATACAATGAAGGATTTTTGTGATTATTTTGCAGAAAAACTGGATTTGACGAAATAAGCCTTCTATAAAAATTTCAATAAAATCCCAAATTCCAACTTTAAATTGGCGTTTGGGATTTTTTGTTGTTCTTGCCATTGAAGTCGAAGGATTGAAATTTTTATTTCTTAATTGATCAATTTCTGATATTGGAATTTAAAACTGCGAGTTGTTTTTAAAAACTTCTTCATTTACTTCATCTATATAATTTAAAACATCATCTTTACCGGTTAATTCTGTAGCTGATGTTACAAAATAATGTGGCATTTCTTCCCAGTTATTGGCAAACATTTGTTTTTTGTACGCAGCAATATGTGAGTCAATTTTTGTTTTACTAATTTTGTCTGCTTTGGTAAAAATAATACAAAACGGAATTTCGCTTTCTCCCATGTAAGACATAAATTCAATGTCGATATTTTGGGCTTCATGACGAATATCGATCAAAACAAAAGCGCAAACAAGTTGTTCTCTGGTTTCAAAATAGTCTGTAATAAATTGCTGAAAAACTGACTTTGTTTTTTTAGATACTTTAGCATAACCATATCCGGGTAAATCGACCAAAAACCAATTGTTGTTAATCTTAAAGTGATTAATTAATTGTGTTTTTCCAGGTCTTCCCGAAGTTTTGGCTAAATTTTTATGATTGGTTAGCATGTTGATCAAAGACGACTTACCTACATTTGATCTTCCTATAAAAGCGTATTCCGGCAAAAAATCTGCTGGACATTTTGCCACTTCAGAATTACTAATAATGAATTCGGCAGTATTAATTTTCATGTTTTTTGGTTTTAAAACCTCCTTAAAGTCGAAAGTTAGTGCTATAAATTCTTTTCAGTAAGCCATTTTTCAAGAATTACATTAAATTCCTGAGGATGCTCCATCATAGCAGCGTGTCCACATTTGTCTATCCAATACAAAGTTGAATTAGGCAATAATTTATCAAATTCTTCAGCAACATTTGGAGGAGTAACAGCATCATTTTTACCCCAAATAATACAGGCCTCAACTGTCATTTTTGGCAAATCTTTTGCCATATTATGACGAATAGCACTTTTGGCAATTGTTAAAGTTTTTATAAGTTTAATACGGTCATTAACGGTGGCATATACTTCATCAATTAGTTCAGGAGTTGCAATTTTTGGGTCATAAAATACATCTTCAGCTTTTTTTCTAATGTACTCATAATCACCTCTTTTTGGGTAGCTGTCTCCCATTGCGCTTTCATAAAGCCCTGAGCTTCCTGTTATTACAAGTCCTGCTACTTTTTCAGGATACAACTTAGTATGGTAAAGGGCAATGTGTCCTCCTAAAGAATTCCCTAATAAAATTACCTTGTCAAAACCTTTAAATGTAATGAAATCTTTAACGTATTTCGCAAAGCTTTTTACGTTCGTTTTTAAAATGCTTTGAGTGTAAATTGGCAAATCAGGTATGACAACTTTGTATCCTTTCGTTGGAAAATATTCTGCTACAGCATCAAAGTTACTAAGGCCTCCCATTAAGCCATGTAAAATAACGATAGGAGTTCCTTCTCCAGCTTCATAATAGCTGTATTTGCCTTCTTTTTTGTAGTGTTTATCCATTTAATTTAATGCCAATTTCAATTTTGACAAATATAGGGTTTAATAAATAAAAATGGATTTTTGCTGCCATTTTTTAACTACATAATTTTTGTAGAAGATATAAGTGTTTAGAAATCAGGTTTTATACGGTGTTTTTGTAAATGTATCAAATGTTAAGAAACTAATATAATAGTTACTTTTTTAAGAAAAATGATGCGTATTTTTTTTGATTAATTAGTGTAATTTAGAATTCATTAATAATTGGTTAACATATTGATTTGCTATAAATTAAAGGTTCCTTAGTTAAAGTGGTTAAACTTATTAACAAAGTGGTATATTGTGGTAAAAAGTGGTAATATTTTTTATATTTTTGCTGTATAACATGTTAATGAATTTTTTTTGAACACAATTGTAGGAACATACGAGTGTAAAGTCGATGCTAAAGGGAGGCTAATGATGCCTGCGCCTTTAAAAAAGCAATTGACTTCATCTCTTCAAAACGGATTTGTTTTGAAGCGCTCTGTTTTTCAGCCGTGTTTAGAATTATATCCGATGGAAGAGTGGGACTTGATGATGCAAAAAATCAACAAGCTGAATCGATTTGTAAAAAAAAATAATGACTTCATTCGAAGATTTACTGCCGGAGTTAAAATGGTAGAGATTGATGCATTGGGAAGATTGTTGGTTCCGAAGGATTTGGTTGCATTTTCAAATATTTCGAAAGATGTGGTTTTTTCATCTGCGGTTAATATTGTTGAGATTTGGGATAAGGATTTATATGAAAAATCAATAAGCGGCGAAGATATGGATTTTGCAGATTTAGCCGAAGAAGTAATGGGAAATATTAATGACGACGACAATGGAATATCATAATCCGGTTTTGCTTCATCCTACAGTTGATGGTTTAAATATTAAACCTGACGGAATATATGTAGATGTAACGTTTGGAGGCGGCGGTCATTCAAAAGAAATTTTGAAACGATTGGGGCCAAATGGAAAGTTGTTTGCTTTTGATCAGGATGAAGATGCACTTGCGAATGCATTGCCGGATGAAAGATTTACCTTGATTAATGAAAACTTTAGATTCATAAAAAGATTTTTACGTTTTCATGGTGTAAAAAGTGTAGACGGAATTTTAGCAGATTTAGGTGTTTCATCACATCAGTTTGATGTTCCGGAAAGAGGTTTCTCAACCCGATTTGATGCCGAACTGGATATGCGTATGAGTCAAAAAAATGATTTGAACGCTTATCGGGTGGTTAACGAATATGATGATGCTAATTTAAGAAGAGTGTTTTTAGACTATGGTGAATTGAAAAATGCGCCAGTTTTAGCAAGAACAATTGTAGAAGCGAGAGAACACAGACCAATCAAAACTACTGATGAGTTGAAAGAAGTTTTGGCTAAATATTTACCGGAAAGAGTTCGAAATAAAATATTAGCTCAGATTTATCAGGCGATTCGTATTGAAGTGAATCAGGAAATGGATGTTTTAAAAGAGTTTATTGAACAATCATTGGAAATTTTGAATCCGGGCGGAAGATTTTCGGTAATCTCTTATCATTCATTAGAAGACAGACTGGTAAAAAGATTTATAAAAAACGGCATGTTTGAAGGAGAGCCGGAACGTGATTTTTATGGAAATTTTTCAGTTCCCTTTAAAACAATAGGAAAGCTGATTGTTCCGGATGATGCAGAGATCAAAATCAATAATAGAGCAAGAAGTGCAAAATTGAGAATTGCTGAAAAGATATAATATATAGGTAGAAAATGAAAAGTGGAGTATTTGGCATATTAAAAGCAAAATTTCTGATAAATGATGACGCTGTTAAAAACTGGCGGTTTATTGTTTTTATCATTATGCTTGCTATAATAATGATTGCCAATACACAGCGATACGAACAAAAGGTTTTTGAAATTGCAAAACTGAATAACCAAGTAAAAGAATTGCGATCAGAATTTGTGGATAGAAGATCAGAATTAATGAAACTGAAAATGGAATCGACAGTTTCTGAGAAGATGTTAGAAAAGCAAATTTATCCATCAACAGTTCCTCCAATAAAAATAGAAGTTAAAAGAGAAGAACAAAAAAGTTTCTTTAAAAGAATATGGCAGTAGACGATAAACATATATCCTACAGAATTTACCTCGTAGCAGTTTTCATCTTTTTGATGGCAATTGCTATTGTTGTTAAATTAACCAATATACAATGGGTTGAGGGTAATTATTATAGGAAATTAGCCAAACAGCGTACCGTACGTAATTTTGTAATTCCTGCTAATAAAGGAAATATTTATTCGGCTGATGGGAGTTTATTGGCAACATCTATCCCAAATTATGAAATTAGGTTTGATTCAAGAGCTTCAAAAAAAGAAAATTTTGAAAAATATATAAAGCCACTTTCAGATTCTTTGTCTGTTGTTTTTGGAAGACCAAGTGGTTTTTATCAAAATGAATTAAGAAAAGCCAGAGAAAATCAAAACCGATATTATTTGATTGCACGTAATTTGAGTTATACTGAATATGTGAGAATTAAGGGATTTCCGTTATTTAATTTAGGAGCTTTTAAAGGGGGAATTATCGTTGAACAAGAAACGGTGAGAAAACATCCGATAGGTAAAATTGCAGAAAGAACGATTGGTTACGATCGTGTAGATGCTGCAACAGGAGTTGAAGTTGGAAAAGGAATAGAATGGGCATTTAAAAATTATCTGAACGGAAAAGACGGTAAGATTTTAAAGCAAAAAATTGCCAAAGGGCAGTGGAAGCCAATTCGTGATTTAAACGAAGTCGATCCTATAGATGGTTACGATGTAATTTCTACAATTGACGTTTTTATACAGGATATTGCGCATCACGCTTTGTTGAAACAGTTAGAAGACTATGAGGCAGATCATGGTTGTGTAGTGGTTATGGAAACACAAACGGGTCATGTAAAAGCAATTTCTAATTTGGGAAGAGCAGAAGATGGATCGTATTATGAAACTACTAATTATGCTATAGCAGAATCTCATGAGCCGGGATCTACTTTTAAATTAGTGGATTTAATGGCAATTTTAGAAGATAAGGTTGCGGATACCAGTACTGTTTATGACAGTCATGACGGAGTAATAAAATATTATGGACGTTCGGTTCGTGATTCGCATAAAGGTGGTTACGGAAAAGTGTCATTAGCGAGAGGTTTTGAGCTTTCTTCAAATACAGTAATGGCTCAGGCAGTTTATGACAATTACAAAAATAATCCTAAAAAGTTTGTAGACCATATTAGAGATTTTGGATTAGATAAAGGATTAGGATTACACTTTAAAGGAGAAGGCAGGGCTTACATTCCTTATCCTGGCGAAAAAGGTTGGTCAGGAGTTTCACTTCCTTGGATGGCTTTTGGTTACGGAGTTTCGGTTACCCCAATGCAGACTTTGGCATTTTATAATTCAGTGGCCAATAATGGTGTAATGGTAAAACCTCAGTTTGTTTCTGAAATCAGAGAATGGAACAAATCTATCAAGAAATTTGATGTAGAAGTTTTAAATCCAAAAGTGTGTTCACAGGAAACCATTAAAAAATTAAAAGCAGTAATGCTCAATGTGGTTAAAAAGGGAACAGGTTCAAAGCTGTATTCGAAAGATTTTTCAATGGCAGGAAAAACAGGAACGGCTAAGGTAAATTATGGTAAAGGAGGTAAAGAAGATTTTTATTACGCATCTTCGTTTGTTGGATATTTTCCGGCTGATCATCCTAAATATTCGTGTATAGTGGTTGTTCATAAACCGAATACATCTAAAAATAATTATTATGGGGCAGACGTTGCGGGACCGGTTTTTAAAAGAATTGCCCAAAAAATATTTACAGATGCGCCTTCGACAAATAAAATTAAAAGACTGGATTCCAGAATTCCAAAACAAGATTCCAGTTATGATAAATATACTGTAGAGGTTAATAAAAAATCCAATAAAATTCCAAATTTAAAAGGAATGCCCGGAATGGATGCAGTGGCTTTACTGGAGAATCTTGATTTGAAGGTAAAAGTTATTGGAGTGGGAAAAGTAAAAAAACAATCTATTGAGCCCGGACAAAACATTAGTAAAAACACTATTATAGTATTAGAATTATCGTGAAAATACTGAAAGACATATTATATAAAGTAGCTATTGAGTCTGTAACAGGTTCGACAGAAATTGCTATTCATAAAATTGATTTTGATTCAAGAAAAATTGAAGAAAATGATGTTTTTATAGCTATTCGCGGATCACTTTCTGATGGGCATGATTACATCGGAAAAGCAATCCAGTTAGGTGCAACTGTGGTTATTTGTGATACGTTGCCAGAAAATATTGAAAAAGGGATTACATACATACAAGTAAAAGATACCAATACAGCATTGGCTTTTATGGCTGCCAATTATTTCGGTAATCCTTCTGAAAAACTGAAACTGGTTGGTGTTACAGGTACAAACGGAAAAACAACAATTGCTTCATTATTATTTCAATTATTTCAAAAAGCAGGTTTTAAAGTTGGTTTATTATCAACGGTAAAAATCATGGTTGATGAAACAGAATATAAAGCAACACATACTACTCCGGACTCCATTACTATTAATCACTATTTAAAAGAAATGATTGAAGATGGCGTGACACATTGTTTTATGGAAGTGAGTTCGCACGGAATTCATCAAAAACGTACAGAAGCTTTGCATTTTGTAGGTGGAATTTTCACGAATCTTTCACACGATCATTTAGATTATCATCCAACTTTTGCTGAATACAGAAATGTAAAAAAATCATTTTTTGATTCATTACCAAAAACTGCCTTTGCTTTATCAAATATCGATGATAAAAATGGCACTGTGATGCTGCAAAATACAGCGGCCAGGAAATTTACATATGCGTTAAAAACTTACGCAGATTTTAAAGCGCAGATTTTAGAAAGCCAATTATCAGGATTGTTGTTAAAAGTAAATGATAATGAAGTTTGGGTAAAGCTAATTGGAACTTTTAATGCTTACAATATATTAGCTATCTACGGCACTGCCATAGAGTTAGGATTAGATAGCCTTGAAGCGTTGCGTTTACTGTCTGATTTAGAAAGTGTTTCAGGTCGTTTTCAATATATCGTTTCAAAAGGAAATATCACAGCCATTGTTGATTATGCGCATACGCCGGATGCTTTAGAAAATGTTTTAAAAACAATTGAGGACATCCGTACAAAAAACGAAAAGTTGATTACTGTCGTGGGTTGTGGTGGAAACAGAGATAAGACAAAAAGACCCATTATGGCACAAATTGCTACAAATTTAAGTGATAAGGTTATTTTGACTTCTGATAATCCCAGAAACGAAGATCCGGAAGTAATTTTAAATGAAATGGAACAGGGAGTTGAGCCTCATAACTATAAAAAAATCCTCAGAATTACTGACAGGAAGCAAGCTATAAAAACAGCTTGTCAATTGGCTGAGTCTAATGATATAATATTGATTGCCGGTAAAGGACATGAAACGTATCAGGAAGTAAACGGTATTCGTCATCATTTTGATGATATGGAAACAGTTAAGGAAATTTTAGAACAACTAGGAAAATAAAGTTTAGCCGGTGAATTGATTATTCGTTTAACCGAATAATTATTAAATCAAAAAAAAACGAATAAACAAATCAACGATTAACCAAATAAACCAAGATATATGCTATACTATTTATTTGAATATTTAAACAAAATACTTGATGTTCCCGGAGCAGGAGTCTTTCAATACATTACTTTCAGGTCAGCTTTAGCTTTTATGCTTTCATTGCTTTTGTCAACTATTTATGGAAAGCGAGTGATCAATTTTTTGCGCAATCAGCAAGTTGGAGAAACTGTTCGTGAATTAGGTCTTGCTGGTCAAAATGAAAAGGCAGGTACTCCAACTATGGGAGGGCTGATTATTATTTTTGCAACTTTAATACCGGTTTTGTTATTTGCCCGTTTGCATAACATTTACATTGTATTGCTTATTGTTACTACGCTTTGGATGGGGACAATTGGGTTTGTGGATGATTATATTAAAATATTCAAAAAAGATAAAGAAGGACTTAAAGGAAAGTTTAAGGTCATTGGTCAGGTAGGTTTAGGATTAATTGTAGGTACTGTTCTTTATTTTAATCCAGCTGTTACAGTTAGAACCGATACCGGAAGAATGGATGTATTTAGAACAAATACTGTTAATACAACAGTAATAGTGCCTGCTCCAATCGAAGAAAAATCAACTGCTACGACAATTCCTTTTGTAAAAAATAATGAGTTTGATTATGCTGAAATTTTAGCATGGACAGGGGAAGGTTATGAAAAATGGGCTTGGTTGATTTTTATTCCGGTTGTTATTTTTATTATTACTGCTGTTTCTAACGGAGCAAATTTGACCGATGGAATTGATGGACTTGCGGCAGGTACATCAGCAATATCTGTACTGGCTCTTGGTATATTTACGTTTGTTTCTGGGAATATTATTTTTTCGAATTATCTCAATATCATGTATATCCCCAATTCGGGAGAAATGACTGTTTTTATATCTGCTTTTGTAGGGGCATTAATTGGCTTTCTCTGGTACAATTCCTATCCGGCATCAGTATTTATGGGAGATACTGGAAGCTTAACCATTGGGGGGATTATTGCAGTTTTGGCAATTGCGGTTCGTAAAGAAATATTGATTGTTTTATTCTGTGGAATTTTCCTTGCAGAAAGTGCTTCTGTAATTATTCAGGTCGCTTATTTTAAATATACAAAGAAACGTTTTGGTGAAGGTCGTAGAATCTTTCTGATGTCTCCACTACATCATCATTATCAGAAAAAGGGGTACCATGAGAGTAAAATTGTTACCCGATTCTGGATAGTTGCTATTATGCTGGCCATATTATCAATCGTTACTTTAAAATTAAGATAGATGAGATTGGTAGTTTTAGGAGGGGGAGAAAGTGGAGTAGGCACTGCAATCCTTGGAAAGAAAAAAGGTTACGATGTTTTTGTATCGGATTTTGGAAAGATAAAAGAAAGTTACAAAGAAGTTCTTATAATTAATGGAATTGCCTGGGAAGAGGAGCAACATACTGAAGACCTGATTTTAAATGCTGATGTAGTCATGAAAAGTCCTGGGATTCCAGAGAAATCTGTTATAGTAAAAAAGCTTGTTGCGGCTGGAGTTAAAGTGATTTCGGAAATTGAATTTGCTAAACCGTTTACAGAAGCTTTAACAATCGGAATAACAGGTAGTAATGGAAAAACTACCACTACAATGCTGACACATCATTTACTGAAATCGGCAGGGTTGAATGTAGGATTAGGAGGAAATATCGGAAAAAGTTTTGCATGGCAGGTAGCCGAAAATAAATATGATGCTTATGTACTGGAATTAAGCAGTTTTCAGCTTGATGGAATAGTTGAATACAGACCCGACATTGCTATAATAACAAACATTAGTCCGGATCATTTAGACAGATACGAATATAAATATGAAAATTACATTAATTCTAAATTTCGAATAACAATGAACCAGACTGAAACCGATTATCTCATTTACGATGCAGATGATGAGGCAATTGCAGAATGGTTAAAAAATAATAAAACAAAAGCAAAATTAATTCCTTTTTCATTGTCTGAAACATTCGATGAAGGGGCTTCTATAAACAACAACAAAATGGAAATAAAGATCAACCAGGAAGAGTTTACAATGGAAACAGAATACATTGCATTAGAAGGAAAACATAACATGAAAAACGCAATGGCAGCAAGCTCTGTAGCAAAATTGATGCAAATTAGAAATGCAACAATACGCGAAAGTTTATCAAATTTTCAAGGTGTTGAACACCGTTTAGAAAAAGTATTGAAAATTCAAAATGTACAATATATCAACGATTCAAAAGCAACAAATGTAAACGCTACTTTCTTTGCTTTAGACAGTATGAATGTTCCAACAGTTTGGATTGTGGGTGGTGTTGATAAAGGAAATGATTACAACGAATTGATGTCATTGGTTCGCGAAAAAGTAAAAGCAATTATTTGCTTAGGGGTTGATAATCATAAAATTATAGAGTCTTTTGGCAACGTAGTCGATATTATGGTAGAAGTAAATAACATGAGTGATGCTGTAAAGACAGCACAAAGATTAACAGAAAAAGGTGATGCCGTTTTATTATCTCCAGCCTGCGCAAGTTTCGATTTATTCGAAAACTATGAAGATCGTGGAAAGCAATTCAAGCAAGCGGTACATAACTTATAAAAAAATTTCAAGTTCGATAACGTGAAACTTAAAACAAATAAAACCTGAAACAAAAGATTATGAAAGAACTAGTAAACAAACTAAAAGGAGACAGAGTAATATGGTCATTTGTGGCTTTATTAGCATTGTTTTCGTTTATGCCTGTTTTTAGTGCAAGTAGTAATTTAGCATACATAGGTCACGGAACAGGAAATACTTTAGGGTATTTGGTAAAACATCTGGCTCATATCTGTATTGGTTTTTTGATTATTTATTGGGTTCATAAAGTGCCGTACCACTATTTTAGGGCTATTTCAAAAATAGCTTTACCTTTTGTTTGGTTTTTGCTGCTTTATACCTTGTTAAAAGGAACCGTAATTGCCGGAGCAAATGCGAGTCGTTGGATTCAGGTGCCTTTTATTGGTATTACATTTCAGACTTCGACTTTAGCATCTATTGTTCTGTTTATTTTTGTAGCACGTTATTTATCTAAAACTAAGGAAGAAAACGAACCTTTTCAGGTCTCATTAATACAGCTTTGGATTCCTGTTTTTATAACTCTGGCACTTATTTTACCTGCAAACTTTTCGACAACAGCTTTGATTTTTTCAATGGTAATTATGCTGACTTTTATTGGTAAATATCCATTAAAATATATCGGTTTTATTATAGGTTCTGGTGTTGCAATGCTGATGTTTTTTTTATTGGTAGCAAAAGCGTTTCCGGATTCAAGATTTTTTAGCAGGGTATCAACCTGGGAAAATCGTATTATGAATTTTACAACAGACAAACCTGACGAAGATGATTATCAAATTGAAAAAGCAAAAATTGCAATTGCATCAGGAAGATTAGGAGGATTAGGACCAGGGAAAAGTGTTCAGAAAAACTTTTTACCTCAATCATCTTCCGACTTTATTTATGCAATTGTTGTAGAAGAATATGGTCTTGTGGGCGGAGTTTCAATTTTGCTTTTGTATTTATTGCTTTTGTTCCGATTTGTAATTGCATCACATAAGGCAAATACTCTTTTTGGAAAATTAGTAGTCGTCGGACTCGGTTTTCCAATGATATTTCAGGCTATGATCAATATGGCGGTAGCTGTTGAGCTGTTGCCGGTAACGGGACAAACGCTTCCGTTAATAAGTAGTGGGGGTAGTTCAATCTGGATGACTTGTTTTTCTCTTGGAATCATTATTAGTGTAACTAAAAAAGACGAAGAAATTGTAGAAGAACAACAAGAAAAAGAAAGAAGAAAAGAAGCGCTTCAGAGGTTAATTGATAAAGAATTATCAGAAGAAGATTTACCTGCTGATGTAATATATCAAGAAGAGGGAATGTATTCAATCGAAGATAATTCAAGAAATCCGATGAATGCAGTATTAAATAAATAAAATTCAAAAGAGAATAGTTTTAAATGCTATAACCTTTAAAAAAAATATGACAAAGTATAAATTCATACTAAGCGGCGGTGGGACAGGAGGACATATTTATCCTGCAATTGCGATTGCTAATGAGTTAAAATTACAATTTCCTGATGCTGAATTTCTTTTTGTAGGTGCTAAAGATAAAATGGAAATGCAAAAAGTGCCTCAGGCTGGTTATGAGATAAAAGGACTTTGGATTGCGGGTTTACAAAGAAAATTAACCTTGCAAAACTTAATGTTTCCTTTAAAATTGGCAACAAGTTTATTAGAATCAAGAAGGATTATTAGGCAATTCAAGCCAAATGCAGTAATAGGAACAGGTGGTTTCGCAAGTGGGCCTTTATTACAAGCTGCAGGTCAGGCGGGAATTCCGACATTAATTCAGGAACAGAATTCATTTCCCGGAATTACCAATAAGTTGCTAAGCAAAAGAGCAAATGCAATTTGTGTCGCCTATGAGAATTTAGAGCGGTTTTTTCCAAAAGGAAAAATTGTTTTAACTGGAAATCCGGTTCGTCAGGATTTAATTGATATTGAAAGCAAACGTGACGAAGCAATAGCATTTTATGGCTTAGATCCGGATAAAAAAACATTGTTAGTTTTAGGAGGAAGTTTAGGTGCGAGAAGAGTCAATCAGTTAATTGAAAAAGAATTGCAAAATTTTCTTTCGCAGGATGTTCAAATATTATGGCAATGCGGGAAATTATATTTTGACGATTATAAAAAACACAATCAGCAAAGCGTAAGAGTAGTCGATTTTATTGAAAGAATGGATTTTGTTTACGCTGCAGCGGATGTGGTTATTTCACGTGCTGGAGCATCATCGGTTTCGGAATTATGCATTGTTGGAAAACCGGTAATTTTTGTTCCTTCTCCAAATGTAGCTGAAGATCATCAGACTAAAAACGCACAGGCAATTGTAGATGCAAAAGGTGCTATTTTATTGAAAGAATCAGAATTAGAAAGTCAGTTTAGCATTGTTTTTGAAGCTTTATTGAAAGATTTTGGAAAACAAAAGCAATTAAGTGAAAATATCAAAAAGTTAGCAAAACCAGACGCTGTAAAAGTTATTGTAGAGGAAATTAAAAAGTTGTTATAATATAACTTTTTACGAAAATTATAGAACAGAATAAAAAAATTAGAACGCTATTTTTAAGCGTTTTGAGTTATTAAAGTAAGAAAATTACAAAGGCTTAATTACTAGTTTTTTATGAAATGGATTGACGGGTAAATAGCTCAAAATTAAATAGAAATGAATTTAAATCAAATACAAAACGTTTATTTTATCGGTATCGGAGGCATCGGAATGAGTGCTTTGGCCCGTTATTTCAAATATATTGGAAAACAGGTTACAGGTTATGACAAAACGCCTTCAATGCTTACAAATGAATTGATAAAAAGTGGTATTGATATTCATTTTGAGGATAATATTAGCTTAATTCCAAGTGATTATTTCGTTGAAAATACGTTGGTTATTTTTACACCTGCTGTACCTATGACACATTCAGAGTGGAATTACTTTGTAGAAAGACAATACCAAGTAAAAAAGCGCGCTGAAGTTTTAGGAATCATCACAAAAGACACCTTTTGTTTTGCAGTTGCTGGAACACACGGAAAAACAACAACATCTAGTATTTTGGGACATATATTGCATGAAAGTGGTGCTGATGTGACCGCTTTTGTGGGAGGAATTGTAGAAAATTATAATTCAAATTTAATTGGAAGCGGAAAAACCGTAACGGTTGTAGAAGCAGACGAATTCGATAGGTCATTTTTACATTTGCATCCAAATATTGCCTGTGTAACATCGATGGATGCAGATCATTTGGATATTTATGGAACAAGTGATGCGATTGAAGCTTCGTTTGTAGACTTTGCCTCTAAAATTGAAGATAAAAAAAATCTCTTTATAACCAAAGAATTAGCTCTTGATGGAGTACAATGTGCTATAAATGAGGATGCTGATTATAAGGCTTTTAATGTTAGAATTGATAATGGGAGTTATGTTTTTGATGTGCTGACCCCATCAGAAATCATGAAAGATTTACGTTTTGGATTGCCCGGAAAGCATAATTTAATGAATGCATTGATGGCTATTGCAATGTCAAAAACTTTTGGAACACCAACATTTTCTATTGCAAAAGCGCTTGCTTCTTTCAACGGAATCAGAAGACGTTTTTCATATCAGATTAAATCTGAAAATTTAGTTTATATAGATGATTATGCACATCATCCAACTGAAATAAACGCTGTTCATCAGGCAGTTACAGAGTTGTATCCAGGAAGAAAAGTATTAGCTGTTTTTCAGCCGCATTTATTTAGCAGAACAAAAGATTTTGCAGATGGATTTGCAGAAAGTTTATCAGCTTTTGATGAAGTACTTTTAATGGATATTTATCCGGCGCGCGAGTTACCGATGGAAGGAATTACATCAGAATGGCTGTTGGGAAAAATGACAAATTCGAACAAAAAAATTGTTGCAAAAAATGATTTATTAGCGCAAATTAAAATCAGCGATGCGCCAATAATTGTAACAATTGGAGCTGGAGATATTGGAGAAATGGTTCCATCAATTAAAAAAATGCTAAATGAAAATATTTAATTGGACAAATATTCGATTGGTTCTCATTTTTGGGCTTGTTCTTTTTTTGTATTCGTTTGCTCAGCATCGTAACGGAGAAAGAAAATTGAAAAAATCCATGGTTGTTTTTGTAGGGGAAAATACGCTTTTCGTGAAGCCGGAAACGGTTAATAAATTGTTGATAGAAAATAAAAGTGACGCTTCCAGTATCCGAAAAGATGAGTTAGATTTGAATAAAATAGAAAAAAGCCTTGATACGCAAGACATGATTGAAAAGTCGGATGTTTTTGTAAGTATCGATGGAGTTCTCAAAGCGCGGGTAAAACAGAGAACACCAATAGTAAGAGTTTATGATGGTGTGAGCTCTTTCTATATTGACTATGAGGGAAATAAAATGCCTTTGTCAGACAATTTTACAGCGCGTGTTCCTCTTGTTTCGGGAACAATAAATAAAAAAAATAACGAAGATTTAGCTACTTTATTTCGCACAATTTATGACGATGCGTTTTTGAAAAAAAACATCATTGCAATAGAAATTATGCCTAATGGTAGCTTAAAAATGTTTAATAGAAATTATAATTACTTCATTGATTTTGGAAGGACAATGAATGTGGATGAAAAATTCAGGAATTATAAAGCCTTTTTTCAAAAAGCTGTTTTAGATAGTTCGTTATATAAATATAGTAAGATTGATCTCAGGTTTACGGAACAAGTAGTTTGCACAAAATAATAGAAAATGGAAAAAGATAATATTGCAGTAGGTCTAGATATTGGAACAACCAAAATAGTTGCCATGATAGGCAAGAAGAATGAGTATGGAAAATTGGAAATTTTGGGTATTGGTAAATCCAAAAGTTTGGGTGTTGCTAGAGGTGTTGTAAACAACATTACGCAAACTATTCAATCGATTCAGCAAGCTATTCTTGAAGCCGAAACTAACTCAGGTTACAAAATTAAAGATGTTGTTGTGGGCATTGCCGGCCAGCACATTAGAAGTATACAGCATACCGATTACATTAGCCGAAGCAATCCGGAAGAAGTAATTGGTGAAAAAGATATTCAGCTTTTGATTGACCAGGTAAATAAACTGGCCATGTTACCGGGAGAGGAAATTATTCATGTTTTGCCACAAGAGTTTAAAATTGACGGACAATCTGAAATAAAAGAGCCAATTGGAATGTACGGAGGAAGATTAGAATCCAGTTTTCACGTAGTTGTTGGTCAGGCTTCCTCTATCAGAAATGTTGGAAGATGTATTCAGAGTTCAGGAATTGAATTGTCCGGTTTGACATTAGAGCCATTGGCCTCTGCCGATGCCGTTTTAAGTCAGGAAGAAAAAGAAGCTGGTGTAGCCCTTATCGATATCGGTGGCGGAACAACAGATTTAGCCATTTTTAAAGATGGAATCATTCGTCATACAGCAGTAATTCCTTTCGGAGGAAATGTAATTACAGAAGATATTAAAGAAGGATGTTCTATTATTGAAAAACAGGCTGAGCTTTTAAAAATAAAATTTGGATCTGCATGGCCAGGAGAAAATAAAGACAACGAAATTGTTTCTATTCCGGGTTTAAGAGGAAGAGAACCAAAAGAAATTTCACTTAAGAACCTATCTAAAATTATTCACGCACGTGTTGTGGAAATTGTTGAACAGGTTTTTGCTGAAATTAAAGCTTATGGGCACGAAGATCCACGTAAAAAACTGATTGCAGGAATTGTGCTTACAGGTGGTGGTGCACAACTAAAACATATCAAACAATTAGTTGAATACATTACTGGTATGGATACCAGAATTGGATATCCTAATGAGCATTTAGCAGGTAACTCAAGTGAAGAAATTTCCAGTCCATTATTTGCAACTGCGGTTGGATTGGTAATGAATAGTATTGAAAACAGTACAGAAAGTGCTGTTAGAGTGGAGGTGGTAAACGAGCAGCCAAGAGTTGTTTACAAAAATGTTCCTCCTGTAACGAAACAGCGATACGAAGTTGAAGAAAACTACGTTGAAAGAGTTGAAACTTTTGAGCAATCAGGAGATGTTAAAAATAATGTTGCCGTTGAGGAATCTACAGAAGTAAAAATCAGAAGATCATTTTTTGACAGATATGTTGATAAAATCAAAGATTTTTTAGACAACGCAGAATAATATAGTGAGAGAAAAGGATTACTTTTTTGGCCCCAAGTCAAGAAGTAAAAAATGTATTAAATAAGAATTTCAAAAACCAAAAAGATGATGAGCAACTCAGAATTTGGAAGTATTTCATTTGATTTACCAAAAAACCAATCAAATGTAATCAAAGTAATAGGTGTAGGAGGAGGCGGAAGTAACGCTATTAACCACATGTTTCAACAAGGAATAAAGGGTGTGGATTTTATCGTTTGTAATACAGATTCACAAGCATTACAAAATAGTTCCGTGCCAAATAAAATTCAGTTAGGGGTAAATTTAACAGAAGGTCTGGGAGCAGGAGCAAATCCTGATGTTGGACAGCAATCTGCTATTGAAAGTATTGCTGACATTGAAAAAATGTTAGACCGTAATACTAAGATGGTATTTATTACCGCTGGTATGGGTGGAGGAACAGGTACAGGAGCAGCTCCGGTAATTGCGCAATTGGCAAAAGAAAGAGAAATTTTGACAGTTGGTATTGTAACAATTCCTTTTCAGTTTGAAGGCAAAGTACGTCAGGAACAAGCGCTTTTGGGTATCGAAAAGTTACGTAAGCAAGTAGATTCTCTAATCGTAATCAATAATAATAAGTTAAGAGAAGTATATGGAAATCTTGGTTTTAAAGCAGGATTTTCTAAAGCAGATGAAGTTTTAGCAACAGCCTCAAGAGGTATTGCTGAAGTAATTACGCACCACTATACTCAAAATATCGATTTACGTGATGCAAGAACTGTTTTGGCAAACAGTGGAACTGCGATCATGGGATCTTCTGTTTCTGAAGGTGAAAACAGAGCAAAAGATGCTATTATTTCAGCATTGGATTCTCCATTGTTAAACGACAATAAAATTACAGGAGCCAAAAACGTATTGTTGCTTATCGTTTCTGGATCAAATGAGATTACGCTTGATGAAATTGGAGAAATCAATGACCATATTCAGGCAGAGGCTGGTTACAACGCGAATATCATCATGGGAGTTGGTGAAGACGAAACTCTTGGTGAAGCTATTGCTGTAACGATCATCGCTACTGGTTTTGATGTTGAACAACAAAATGAGATCGTAAATACAGAGCCTAAAAAAATTATCCATACGTTAGAAGATGAGCAAAGAAGTGTTCATAATTTAACAAATAGATCAGTTACTTCTTTCGACTTAAATGCTGAAACACCTTCTGTAAAATCAGAGGAAAAAATTGTTTTCGATTTAATGGGGGATACAACAGCTCCGGTAGTGCCAAATTCTGTACCTCCAGTTGTGGTTTCCCCGACGATTAATCAGGAAGAATTGGTGGTAATGTCTGAGTTTATTAAAAATCTTGATGTTACTTTTGAAATCGTTTCGCCAATTACAGATATCGATTTTACTATTTCTACTCCGGAAGTGCAATCTTTTCAAGAGAGAAAACAAGTTGAACAAAGAATTTTTGAAAGAGAAGAGCAGACTACTTTTTCATTTGACTTACCTCTATTTAGAGCTGAACCGGAAGTAAAAAAAGAGCCTATTGTTGAGGATAATAAAATTTTATTCGAATTGACAAATGAAACCCGTAATATAAAAGTAAATGAACCGGTTTCATTTGTACCGGTGACAGAACTTTCTGAAAACGGAATCATCAAATATTCGTTAGAAGAATATATGGAGGTTGAGAATGATTTAATGGCATCGAAACCAGTTGAAAAAGTGATGGAAGATGTTGTTCCTGAGGAATTAAATATTACCTTGAAACCAAGAGTTGAATTTGCCAGCGAACCTGATGTTTCATCGACTTCAAATGCTTCTCCGATGGAATTGACAATCGAGGAAACTTTACGCTTAAGAGCGGAAGAAAGAAGAAAGAAATTAAAAGAATTTAATTATAAATTTCATAATAATGTTTCCAGAATTGATGAGCTTGAAAAAGAACCGGCTTATAAAAGATTAGGAATCGATTTATCGAATTCACAATCAAATAACACCAATTCAAGAATCTCAGTAGGAACAGACAGTAATAATGATTTGCAATTGCGTTCAAACAATTCTTTTTTGCACGACAACGTAGATTAATTGTACATTCATAATATTAGGATAACCCGAAAATTGGATTTAATTTTCGGGTTATTTTTTTTATCTTCGCACAGAATTTCAAAACCTAACATTTATATCTGGCTGATAAAATTAATTTTATTGTCAGTTCGAGAAGATTAGGAGCGAATTTTAAAATCTAAATAATTTTTAAGCATTGCTTATTTAAATAAAAAAATAAAATGAGTTTACAAACACTAATCATGGACGAGATTAAAACCGCCATGAGAGCAAAAGACACAGTTGCGTTAGAAGCATTAAGAGCTATTAAATCTGAAATGTTATTAGCCGCTACAGCTTCCGGCTCTAAAGAAGAATTAACAGAAGACGACGAAGTTAAATTGCTTCAAAGATTAGTAAAAACACGTAAAGAAAGTGCAAGAATTTTTACAGAACAAAATCGTCCTGACTTAGCTGAACCAGAATTGGCTCAGGTTGCTGTAATTGAAAAGTTTTTACCAGCTCAATTAAGTGAAGAAGAAGTAGAGGCAGTAGTAGCAAAAATCATTGCTGAAACTGGAGCTTCAGGAATTGCATCAATGGGAAAAGTCATGGGATTGGCTTCTGCACAATTAGGCGGAACAGCAGAAGGAAAAACTATTTCTGCAATTGTAAAGAAGCTTTTAGTATAAATTTGTAAATTAAATATTTTGACCGCGTAGTTCAACTGGATAGAATATCAGATTTCGGCTCTGAGGGTTGGGGGTTCGAACCCCTCCGCGGTCACTTTAAAGGACAAAGAAGAATTTCTCTTTTTTGTCTTTTTTTATTTAGAAACTATTTTCAGGCATCCGCTATATCTTTTCTTTTTATAAAAGAAGGCATTCAAAGAATGCTGCTTCTGTCTTGGTTTTGGCTTTTGGTTTTAAAAGGTTATCTATTCTTCAAAAACTTTTTCTGTATCAATGATATTACTTTCCTGATATAACTTTTTGCCAATTACACCTTTATCACCTAAAGCACGGCCTTTTATAAGCCAGGCTATTCCAAAAGCAAAAAGAGAAAGGGATTCAAAAACCAAAGTTGAATATGGAAACAGTTTTAGTTGTTCTGAAACAGGGACCATAATTATAAAAAACAATATGGAATAACCACAGAACCTGTAAATATTATTTTCGTTCAGTATGCTTTTTGGGTCTCTCGTTTCGTTTTCTTGTCCAATAGTAAAAACATTAATAGCCTGTAAAGCGAATAGTAAAAACAACAAAGCTGCAAATCCATAATGACACCAGCCAATCCATCTTTCGGTAAAAGGAATAAGGGTATATGTTTTATCGAGTTTGATCTCAGGATTTGTTGGAACTAATGCTACACCCAATGCCATAATTCCGGCAATATTGGTCAGCAGATTGTCGTTTTTCCAAATAGAAACATTACCATGACCTTTATAACAAATCAAAAATAAACCGACAGCACATAAAGTTCCGGTAAAAATTTCCCGGAGATTGGTATAATAATAATGACTAATAGAGGGTTGAACCGGAGTTTGAAAAAAGGCAATAAAAGATAAACATAATAAAAGTATCGGCAGGCTAATTCCTAGGTAACCAATGGCACGCCGAATTCTTCTGTATGTAAAAATATGATAACTCTCAATCTTAATTTCTTTATTATCCGTTTTCATTATTTTTTTTTTAAAATAAAGCTATCTCATAATATCGGTATCAACAGGAGTATACCCTAAATGCCTGCTTAATGATAAAATTTGTCCCTTGTGGTGGTATTCATGTGTAATGACATGGCTGAAAAGCCTGAACGGTTTTGTTGAACGTTTGATGTTTTGTATTTCATATGATATCTCGTTTTTAAAATAATTCATTTCTGAAATAAATTTAAACATGAAATCATCTATAGCCTCAAATAATATAATAACATCTTGTATGTTTTTGAAGTTTTCATATTCAGCATAGAGTATGTTGTTTTTAAAAGTAATATTGGCTATCCAGTATTCGTAAGTGTTTGCAATATGAACTAAAAGATTTCGTATGCTTCCTCCGCGGCCAAATGATGTATTTTCGTTAACGAAATCTTCAGGCGAGATTGTTTTACAAAATTCAAACAATACTTCTCGTGATTCTTTTACGAATTCATATTGTTCTTTAGAATATATTGATGAGCATTCCATAGCGAAATATTAAATGTTATCTCAAGAAGATTGTTTCTTAGAAAATAAATTTTCCACAACCCAGGCCGGTCCAATCATTAAAAACTGAAGGTCTTTTAAAAAAGAAGGTTTTTTGCCTTCAATTTTATGTCCATAGAATTGCCCGATCCAGGCGATGATAAATACGCCAACTGAGAATATCCATAAAGGTAAAACCTGCCCAATATAATAATTAGCAACCAAACAAATTGCCGAAAAAAAAGCAATTTTAATAGCCATGGCAACAGACAAACGGATGTAAAAAACAAGTACAAAAAGCAATACTGCTACAGCCCAATTTTCGATTATTGGGGCATTGAATTTTAAAACATTGGCAATAAGACCACTCGGAATACTCATTAATAATCCTACTATCGAAAAGTAAATGGCCGGAACACATATATAATGTATTGCTTTATTTTTTGGGTTTTGATGACTTACGGCATATTCATTAAACCATTGTTCTAATGTTCTCATGTTTTGGGTTTAAGTTAGTTTAGTAAATCTAATAAAAATTTTGAATTTTATACAGGTAAATTTTAAATAGTAATTTATTGAAAAATAGCCGTTTATGTTTGTTGTTATGACGAAATGTTTTGCTGGAAACAGTTCGATTTCTTTTTGTTTATTCAGCCTTTTTTGTAATTTTATTCCTTATATGTTAAAAGTCTGTAAAAAAGCAAATAATAGGTGATTTACACTTTTATTAAAAAAAATAAAATTTAAAGATATGAAATGGCTTAAGATCCTCTTATTATTAGTGTTGTTGTCGTCTTGTTCTTCTTCCAAAGTTATTGATTTAGGAGGCGCAACAGCAACAAAGGGTATAGACGTTTCGCAAAAAGCGCTAACCGTCTATTCGTCATTATTGGATCAGTCTGGTATTGATAAATCGCAACAGGACAAGATTAAAGTGCTTACAAATCCAAATCCTTCAACAATGAAATTGCCGGATACAAAAGCTTCGGATTTCTCAAATCAATTGCAGCCAAGAATAGAAGCGTATCAAAAATTATTAACCGTCTATACAGAGTTTAATCTGCTGACAGATAGTAAATTTTCCGATAGATCAAAAGAAGCTTTGATCTCTTTGGAGAATAGTTATAATGCAATAGCTAAAATACCTGATTTGCCGGAAGATATAAGAGGCAAACTCCCCAATATTTTTAGCATCATTACACAAACGGTTCAGGCCAAAGAAATAAAAAAGCATAACGAAATATTGTACAGTCTGTCTCAGGTTTATTTAGAGTTATGGAATGACGATAAACCCATCTGGGACGAATATCTGGATCTTGTATATAATTCTTATTCTGACGGATTAAGCACGGTTGATTCTAAACGATATGATGTAAATAAAATTTCTCAAAGCAGTATGGAACCTTATAGTGACAGTGCTACGATTATTTTAATGTACAGATTGAGTAACAGAGATGAAATAATGAAGCAGAAAAATGATTTGAAACAACAATTAACAGCTTTTGGAAAGGCGCTTCAAGAACTAAATAAAACCCATGCTGAAATGTCTAAGCAAGCCACGGATATTAGCAGCGTTATTTCATCATTAAACAAAATTGAAGAACTTCTAAAAGATAAGCAAGATGCAAACTGAACTAAAAAAATCATTGTCTGCCGCTATTAGTCAATTTAATAGCAAAAGAAGCCAGCTTTTGCAAACCGCCTATCAGGCAGGAGGAGAAGCTGCCGTCGAAAAACTGGAAGAAGAATATGACGCGCTTCGTGACTCTTATTTTAAAATTTTGCAACGAGAACTTGACGAAAACAATCATCGTTACATACAACTTACAACTGTTGCAAAAGAAGAAGCCGATAATTTAACCAAGAGTCTCAAAAAACTTAACAACGTTAATGAAATTGTGGATTTGACAACCTCAGTTATCAATCTGGTCGGGAGAATTTTAATTGTTCTCGCAATATAAAAGTCTTTTTGGTTGTTAATTAATGAGTTCCAAAACCAGAAAAAGTTCAGTGCTGGAAATCATCTCAAATTGTGAATATCTATTTTCTGAAATTCAGGTTTTTTCTGCTTTAAAATCTATCTTTGACTTCCTTAAAAAATAGAGAAAAATGAGCGCGATTTGGTACGAATGCAAAGTAAAATATAGAAAAACTGATGATATTGGATCACAAAAGGTTACAACAGAGCCTTATTTGGTAGATGCAATATCGTATACAGAAGCTGAAAGCAGAATTAATGAAGAAATGAAGGCTTATGTGAGTGAAGAGTTTAAAATCACGAATATAAAAGTGGCAAATTATGCTGAAATTCATCCTTTTGAAAATGCAGACCGTTGGTTTAAATCAAAAGTTTCTTTAATAGCCTTTGATGAGGAAAGCGGAAAAGAACGTAAAACAAATATGTACCTGCTGGTACAGGCAAATGATTTGAGAGAAGCTTATGATAATACTGTCAGTGTAATGAAAAACACTATGGGTGATTATACTATTCCGGCAATTTCAGAGTCGCCAATTATGGATGTATTTCCCTATTTTAGTGGTGAAGAAGAAGAATTGGAGCAGTTAGAAAGATTCAATACTCTGAAAGCATCTAAACCTGAATTGGTTTCTGCAGGAGAAGCAGGAGAGGATTTGATTGAAGCAGAGACTGAATAATTTCCAAATAGATAATATTTTAGATGGATAAAAAACGTATAAAAGAAAAAAGAGAACTTTAAAGTTCTCTTTTTTCTTTAGTAAGCATTTTATATTGTTTGGGGGACAATGTTAAAATGGTTTTTAACAAGAATGCATTGTAAACTACATAATTTATAGTTTCATCCATTTTTCCAAAACAAGAACAAAAATTGCAACTAAAAGAAATGAAATCCAGAGACTGAGAAGCATTTTTTTTGTCATAGTTTTGTTTTTTAAATTAAATATTTGTTAATTATATTTGAATAAATTTTTGTTTTAACTTTTATTTTAAATATCTTGTTGTTTAAATAGATAAAAAACGGAAATATTTTAGTTTAAAATCATTTTTTAATAAAAATTATTCATTTTTTTAACGAGTCAATATTACGAATTAAATCGATAAACTGCAAAATAAATCGATAAAATACACTATTTTTTTAAGTTAAGATTTTATTTGACCATATTACAAGTGTTTGCTAATGATGGCATAAGATTTAAGATGATTTATAGCAAAAAATAATGTGCAATCAAAACAATTGCACATGAGTTGAAAAGAACTTCAGAGAATTATCTTTGATTATAATCAAAGGCATTATCCCACAATTCATCAATTTGAATTAGTGCTTTCTCTAAGGGAATAACTTCCCATTTGCCATTGGATTCTATACCAAGGCCAATGTTTTTTAATTTCAATAGAGCATCTTTTACATCAAAATCAAGTTCTGTCTGTAGTTTAGTTTTAAACCAGGACTCAATTTGATTATCAATTTCTTCAGCTGTTAACGGATTTTTACTTTTGTGTAAAAAGGCATATGCTAAAATAGTTTCCTTAAGAACTTCTTCTTCAGATGAGTTTAAAAGAGAATAAAAAGCACCGCTATTATTTCCCAGATTTTTAAAGTACAGACTATCCGAAAGCATTTTTGAATATCTGATTTTCTTGTTTACAAAATTGTTGTACTGGCGAAAGCAATAAGCAGATAAAATACCCAATGCAATTAATCCCTGATTTAAGGAAGTTTTGCTGTTTAATAAATCAATAGCCTCGCCCGTTTCATAAGCTCCATACATATTTATTAAAGCCGGAATTACTTTTGCGCTCAATAATGAAATTCCACCAAAAATTCCAGGTACCCAAAGCAGCAGTTTATCAGTTGTGGACATTCTCGGAATCGCATTTGGAAAAATGGTTTCTAAGTCATTTTTGGGTACACGCTTAAAGATT
Organism: Flavobacterium sp. W22_SRS_FK3; assembly: GCF_052113665.1. Lineage (NCBI taxonomy): Bacteria > Pseudomonadati > Bacteroidota > Flavobacteriia > Flavobacteriales > Flavobacteriaceae > Flavobacterium > Flavobacterium sp. W22_SRS_FK3. The sequence continues at coordinate 43,362 of NZ_JBGQOF010000003.1, forward strand.
TTTAGGACAATCGATCCCGGATCAACAGGCATCTTTCCTAATTTTACTTTTTCTTTTGAAAGATAATCAGCTTCATTATAATTCAGGTAAATCATAACTCGATCATAGTATTCAATCTCTATTTCTTTCTTCCAGAAAATATATTTGGTAACTTTTTCTTTTGCTTTGTGATGTCCGCGAACATACAATTCATATTCTTTGTAGGCATTAAAGTCTATCGAAAGTTTTAAACCAATTAAATCTGAATCATTAAGAGCTTTGTCTAAAGTTTCCTGATTTACAATACGATAGTTTCCATTTTCTAAAACTTTTTGAAGTGTTTGTTTAAATATTGAAAAATCACTTTTGCCCGTAAAACCTTCACGTTCTTTATCGCTTAAATCAGGATCGAATAAGGCGTAGTTTTGTTTTAGATTTCGATTAAGATTAAAAGCTTCATAATGATAATAATGTTCGATAATGTCGAATAATTTTTTAAAATTTTCTGCTTTTCTTTGATCTTCTCCAAAAGCAGCTATTTGTTGCTCGAGTAAGAATTCCTTGTTAAAGGGAATGTAATGTTCTCGTGTCATATTGATTTGGGCTTTTATTTGTCGCGGCATTTGAAAAGCAAAAATACCATCCGAAATTTGATTTAAGTGTGGAAATTAAGTATTTTTTTAAATGAAAAGATACGACCCTTTAGATTTAGGTAAATCAATTTTTAGGCAATGTTTTTAATACAAGGAGAGGATTGTTACAAGAGATTAGTAAATATGGAGATTACAAAACAATTTTATGAAAACAATGCAAAAGTTTATGAATTGTTATTGGTAAATTTGAGTAAGATTATTTGTTAATAAAATGTTCTAATTATATAAACAGCTGAAATGGAAAACATACAAACTACCAAAACTCAAAATTTCTTTAGAATATTGCTGGGAATCTTTATGATAACGGCCGCCATTGGTCACTTTACTTTTCAGAGAGCCGATTTTCAGGCACAAGTCCCAAATTGGGTTCCAATGAATAAAGATCTGGTTGTCATACTTTCCGGAATTGTAGAAATTACTTTGGGTCTTGGTATACTGTTTCTAAAAAAATATCGGGTATATTTCGGAATCGCACTGGCTGTATTTTACCTATTGGTTTTTCCGGGTAACATCGCGCAATATCTAAACGGAACATCTGCTTTTGGTCTCGATACAGATCAGGCTCGTTTGATTCGGTTGTTTTTTCAGCCTGTTTTGATTTTTCTTGCGTTGTGGTCTACCGGAGCGATTACTTTTTTAAAAGAAAAAATTTCTTAAAGGAGGCAATCAGTATCATGAAATTTCAAAGACTTAAAGTCTGTAATTTGAGTTTTATAATCATAATAAAAATACTAATCTGGCATAAGCCATTTCTATTAGTCTACCTTACACAAAAAAGATGGCGATAGAAGCGAAAGTTAAACAGGTTGAAGCATTATTTGATCGTCTTGAAATTGAAATTACTGCTTTTAAATCAGAGTCACGCCTATATTGTAACGCCGGCTGTGGAAAATGCTGTTCTACACCCAACATTGAAGCTTCGCCTTTAGAATTTTTGCCTTGGGCATTTCATTTGTTTTTGAATGGAAAAGCAGAAGGAACACTAGTTGAACTAAGAAATAATAACGAAAATAACTGTCATTTATATAAGTCAATTTCCCTATTTGAATATCAAAAAGGAAGTTGTAGCAATTATCGTTACCGAGGTTTAGTATGTCGCCTTTTTGGCTATGCAGCAAATACCGACAAGTTTGGCAAATTGCGATTAACTACTTGCAAAATAATAAAAGAGCAGCAAACTCAAAATTTTACCAAAACGGAAAAAATGATTAACAAAGAAATATATGTACCTATTTTCTCTGATTATTATATGCGACTGGCACAAATTGATCTTAGAATGGGAGTTATTCTATTACCCATAAACGAAGCATTAAAAATGGCGATTGAAGAAGTGTTATCGTATTATGCTTATCGACCTTTTCCAAGTGGATTAGCAAATATTGCTTAGAAGTTAATTTTACGAAATGATTTGATAAAATTGAGATACAATAATACTGCAGATTTACAATTTGTCGACGTTAAGTTTATTCTGGGTGTGAATTCCTCAAAGTTTATGGCTTCATCAAAATATGCTTTGAATTGGTTAGATAATTTTTTATTTTTAAATTTAATTATAGAGTATGAGCTCAAACGCTATAATTTCACTAACAGAATTTTGAAGCTGAAAATTTTCATTTTTCCAAGTTAAATTTCCTTCGCATAAGGCAAATCATTTTCATCAATTATGATTTCTTCATTTTTTGGGAAACCACAAACCAAAAGTCATAGTGGATTAAAATATAACTTTATTTAGAAATAACATGTGATGCACTAAATAAAGTTATTACTATTTTAAGTCAATATTAGAGATCGAACCATAAAAAAAATTAAAGGTAAATTTAGTTTAGGGCTGTATAGTTTCATCGTAATTGCCAAGACTTTCTATGTAAATAATATCCGTGAACGGAATGTTCATCATTTGGCCTTTTGCACAAATAGAAAGTGTTTTTCCGGTCATATTTTCTTCTTTTTTCACGTGTTTCTTTTCCCTTTTTCTATTACTTAGAGAATTTTTCGAAAGAAATAGGTTTTAGTAAATAATCCATCGCATCGTTTTGTTTATGCCGGAGCGCAAAATCAGAATAAGAGGTGGATACAATCTTTAAAGGTCTTTTGGGCTGTAATTCTATTAACTCAATACCGGAAATTACAGGCACATTAATTGTTTCATTTCTAAAACTATATTATTCCATATACTTTTTAATAAATATAATTTCTTCATCTAACAAAACGTAATACCTTTTGTAGTTTGAATTTGTTATGGAAGGATGTTATAAATGTTTTTTTATTTTATGCGCCATTATTTTCCTAAATTTGTGCCCTATGAAAAAAGCTTTACAACTCTTCGACTTTACTCAAAAAATCAATTACAAAAACGAAATTTTAGCAGGTTTAACTGTAGCAATGACTATGATTCCAGAATCCCTGTCGTTTGCTATTTTAGCAGGATTTCCACCTTTGGTTGGTTTGTACGCCGCTTTTATTGCAGGTTTGGTAACCGCTATTTTTGGAGGAAGACCCGGAATGATTTCCGGAGGTGCTGGAGCAACTGTTATTGTTTTAATTGCTTTAATGAAATCACACGGCATAGAATATGTTTTTGCAGCCGTCGCACTTGGCGGCATAGTCCAAATTTGTATTGGACTTTTTAAACTCGGTAAATTTATTCGATTAGTACCACAGCCCGTTATGTTTGGTTTTGTAAACGGCTTGGCAGTGATAATTTTCATGTCACAATTAGAACAATTTAAAACCATAATAAACGGACAGGTTTCGTGGTTACAGGGAGTTTCTTTATTTATAATGTTAGGTTTAGTAGCGCTTACAATTGGTATTGTGTTGCTTTTTCCTAAAATCACAAAAGCCGTACCGGCTTCTTTAGTCGCTATTATGGTAGTTTTTGCCATTGTGCTGATTTTTAATATAGACACCAAAACTGTCGAAGATATCGCTTCTGTTCAGGGAGGATTTCCTCCGTTTCATATTCCGAATATTCCAATTTCTTTTGAAACTTTAAAAGTGATATTTCCGTATTCTATAATTGTTGCCGCTGTTGGCTTGACAGAAGGTTTGCTTACACTGAATTTAGTTGATGAAATTACCGGAACGCGAGGAAACAGTAACAGAGAATGTATCGCTCAGGGAGGATCAAATATTCTGAACGGTTTCTTTTTTGGAATGGGAGGCTGCCCAATGATTGCACAGACTTTAGTAAATTTATCAGCTGGGTCAAGAGCCCGGCTTTCAGGAATTATTGCCGCTTTAACTATTTTGATAATTATACTTTTTGGTGCCCCTGTAATCGGAAAATTACCTATGGCTGCTTTGGTTGGTGTTATGATGATGGTAGCTATTACAACCTTTGAATGGTCAAGTTTCAGGATTATCAACAAAATGCCCAAACATGATATTTTCGTCGGAATCTTAGTAGCTGTTGTTACGATCTTGCTTCATAATTTGGCTTTGGCCGTATTAATTGGAGTGATAATTTCTGCATTGGTTTTTGCATGGGAAAGTGCGAAAAGAATTCGGGCCAGGCATTTTATTGATGAAGGAGGAGTAAAGCATTATGAAATTTACGGCCCATTGTTTTTTGGTTCGGTTACCGCTTTTACAGAAAAATTCGATTTACAAAACGACCCTTCTCATGTTATTATAGATTTTAAAGAAAGCCGTATAGCAGATATGTCGGCCATTGAAGCCTTAAATAATCTGACCAAAAAATACAGTCAGTTAAATAAAGTAATTGAACTAAAACACTTAAGCGAAGATTGCAGGGTTTTACTTAAAAATGCCGATGCTGTTATTGATGTGAATGTTATTGAAGATCCTACATATAAAGTTGTTTCTTAAATGTGGCAATTTGCTAATTAGGCAATTCTATAGATTGCTCATATTTATATAATGTTCAAATTTACTCTCGGTAATCCCGACAGGTTTATAAAATCTTTCGGGTTAGTTGTATACTGATAGTCCGTATAAGGCTCAAAACAGTGTGTCTATACAGATTTGCATTGGTTTATCTAAATAACTGCAGAAAATGATTTCATTATCAAATTAATACCTTATCTAATTGGAAATATTGATTTTTGTAACTTTACAAAATGAAACTCACAGAAACCTTAGAAGATTTTTATACTATTAAAGTGAACGGAATGCCCGAGAATCTTAAAAAAGAAATCGGACATTTTAATGTTTTTAAGTTGGATGATTTTGTTGGAAATATCTGTAAACCATTCCCTTATACCAGAAAAGACTTTTATAAAATCAGTTTAATCATCGGGAAAAATAAAGTGCATTATGCAGATAAAATTTCTGTGATTGAAGATCAGGCTTTGTTTTTTGCAAATCCGCAAATTCCATATAATTGGGAACAGGTCGATGAAAACCAAACAGGCTTTTTCTGCATTTTTACCGAAGCTTTTTTTAGTCAGTTTGGGAATTTAAAAGAATATCCTTTATTCCAGCCTGGTGGAAATCCAACAGTTCCGATTTCAATGGAATTAGCAGAATCTTTGAAAACAGTTTATTTAAAAATGTTTGATGAGATCAATTCCGATTACGCTTTTAAATATGATGTACTCCGAAATCTAGTTTTCGAAATTATTCATCTGGCTTTAAAAACGCAAACGATAACTACTTCATTATACAGTAAATCGAATGCAACGATTCGGGTTTCTTCTTTGTTCTTAGAATTATTAGAAAGACAATTTCCGATAGAATCAATATCACAACAAATTAATTTTCGATCGCCTTCAGAATTTGCAAGTCAGTTAAATGTGCATGTAAATCATCTCAATAAAGCGTTGAAAGAAACGACCGGAAAAACAACTTCGCAAATCATTTCTGAAAGAGTTGTTCAGGAAGCTATGATTTTGCTCAAACAAACCAATTGGAATATAAATGAAATTGCCTGGTGTCTGGGCTTCGAAGAATTATCTCATTTTATTAACTTTTTCAAGAAAAATGCGAAGGTTTCGCCAAAAAAATATCGATCGAATGAAATTGTTTGATTTTCGTAACTTCTTACTTGATTGCTTCAATATTTGACAAGTACTTCGCCAATACCTTTGTCCTGTAATTAAACGTAAAAATTTAAAATCATGGAAAATAACAAAGTTTGGTTTATCACAGGTGCTTCAAAAGGACTTGGATTGCAATTAACAAAAAAATTATTGTCAAAAGGGTATAAAGTAGCTGCAACATCAAGAAATGAAAAAGCATTAGTTGAGGTGGTTGGAAATCCATCAGCCAGTTTTCTTCCTTTGGAAATGGATTTAACTAATGAACAAAGTGTGAAAAATGCAGTTGAAGTAACCATAAGTCATTTTAAAACGATTGATGTTTTGGTAAACAATGCCGGTTACGGTTTATTAGGAGCATTAGAAGAATTAACAGATGCCGAAGCCAGAAAAAATTACGAGGTAAATGTTTTTGGATTATTGAATGTAATTAGAAATACAATGCCTTATTTGCGTGCCAACAGATCCGGACATATTTTTAATATTTCGTCTGTTGGAGGTTATTACGGAGGTTTTCCGGGCTGGGGAATTTACTGTTCAACAAAATTTGCGGTTGCAGGTTTAACAGAATCTTTAGCAGCAGAAATAAAACCTTTTGGAATTAATGCTACTATCGTTTATCCGGGTTATTTCAGAACCGATTTCTTAAAAGACAGTTCATTGTTATTGCCTCAGAACCCAATCGCAGATTATAAAGAAGTAAGGCAATCTGAAAATGCTCATAAAGAGGATATCAACGAAAATCAGCAAGGAGATCCTGAAAAATTAGCTGAAGTATTAATAAAAATGAGTCACGAACAAAATCCTGCACTGCATTTATTTTTAGGTGAAGATGCTTATAACATGGCAAACCAAAAAATTGAAAGTGTTCAAAAAGAATTAGCGCAATGGAAATCAGTTTCTGTTTCTACAGGGTTTTAATAATTAACTTAATATTTTTTGACGGTGCAATAAACCCCAGTAGTGCAATTCATTGAGGACATTCTCTAAGGACTTTCCATGCTCTGTAATTGAATATTCCACGGTGGGAGGAAAAGTATCATAGACAGTTCTTTTTATTAGTTGATTACTTTCTAAACTTTTCAGTTCTTTGGATAAAGTTTTGTCGGTAATTCCGCTAACAGCTTTGGATATTTCTGTAAAATGTTTGTTTTCTGTGGAGAGCGAAAATAAGATTAGCAATTTCCATCTCCCTTCAAGGGCTTCTAAAGCATCTTTGATAGAAAGTGCTGTTTTGGGACAACCACCTTTAATTAGCATTTGATCTGTTTTTGATTTAAATAGTATGTTACTTCCATTTTGGATAGCACTATCCAAAGAGGAAGTACTGTAAATAAGCACGTAAATATAAATATTTTTGAGGTCTAATTTAATAATTTATCTCAAAATGAAAGATCGTCAACATTCGAAATCTATTACTATTACGCTTTGGTTAACACAAATTATTTTAGCTGTTTGTTTTATTTAGGGAGCGGCAATGAAACTATTTTTGCCTATTGAAAAATTATCCGCTATGTGGCCTTGGACAACTGAAATTTCTATTTTATTAGTAAAGTCTACAGCAATATTGGATTTATTATTAGGTATTGGAATCATACTGCCCACATTATTTCGGATCTATCCCAAAACTGTTTTATTTACTGCTATTGGAACAATTATTCTGATGTTTTGTGCCAGTATTTTTCATATTTGCAGAGGAGAAGTTTCTCAAATAGGCATAAACATTTTCATTGCAGTTTTAGCAGCTTTTATAGTTTGGGTGAGAAATAATTTATAAAAAAAACGCCAAAAAGCAATTGCTTTTTGGCGTTTCAAATTTTAAGAAGTTAAGAACGATTACATCATTCCCGGCATACCGCCACCCATTGGCATACCGCCACCGGCATTTTCTTCTTTAATATCAATTAATGCACATTCTGTGGTAAGAATCATTCCGGAAACAGATGCAGCATTTTCTAATGCAACACGAGTTACTTTTTTAGGATCAATGATTCCAGCTTTAAGCATGTCTACATATTCGTCAGTTTTTGCATTATATCCAAAATCACCTGAGCCTTCAGATACTTTTGCTACAACAACAGAACCTTCAAGACCTGCATTTTCAACAATTGTTCTTAATGGAGACTCAATAGCGCGAGATACAATCTGAATTCCGGTTGCCTCGTCAGCGTTATCTGCTTTTAAGTCAGCTAAAGCAGCTTTTGCTCTCAATAAAGCAACACCACCACCGGCAACGATTCCTTCTTCAACAGCAGCACGAGTTGCGTGTAAAGCATCATCAACTCTGTCTTTTTTCTCTTTCATTTCAACTTCCGAAGCAGCACCCACATACAGAACAGCAACACCTCCGGCTAATTTAGCCAAACGTTCCTGCAGTTTTTCTTTATCATAATCAGATGTAGTAGTTTCCATCTGACCTTTAATTTGGTTTACTCTGTTTTTGATAATGTCAGCTTCACCAGCACCACTTACAATTGTAGTGTTGTCTTTATCGATAGAAACTCTTTTTGCAGTTCCTAACATTTCGATAGTTGTATTTTCAAGAGTATATCCTCTTTCTTCAGAAATTACGGTTCCACCAGTCAAGATTGCTATGTCCTCTAACATTGCTTTTCTTCTGTCTCCAAATCCAGGAGCTTTTACAGCAGCGATTTTAAGAGCTCCACGAAGTTTGTTTACTACTAATGTAGATAAAGCTTCTCCGTCAACATCTTCAGCAATAATTAATAATGGTTTTCCTGATTGAGCAACTGGCTCTAAAACTGGCAATAATTCTTTTAAAGAAGATACTTTTTTGTCGTATAATAAGATATATGGAGAGTCAAGTTCAACTTCCATTTTCTCTGGATTTGTTACGAAATAAGGAGAAAGATATCCTCTGTCAAACTGCATTCCTTCAACAACATCTACGAAAGTGTCAGTTCCTTTGGCTTCTTCAACAGTAATAACTCCTTCTTTTCCTACTTTAGCAAAAGCAGTAGCGATTAATTCACCAATAACTTCGTCATTATTTGCAGAGATAGAAGCAATTTGTTTGATTTTGTCAGAATCGCTTCCAACCACTTTAGCTTGTTTAGCCAAGTCAGCGACGATAGCCTCAACAGCTTTGTCGATACCGCGTTTCAAATCCATTGGGTTTGCACCTGCTGCAACGTTTTTCAAGCCTTCTTTTACGATAGCCTGTGCTAAAACGGTAGCAGTTGTAGTTCCGTCTCCCGCTAAATCATTGGTTTTAGAAGCAACTTCTTTAACCATTTGCGCGCCCATGTTTTCTAATGGGTCTTTTAATTCGATTTCTTTTGCAACCGAAACACCATCTTTAGTAACCGTTGGTCCACCAAATGATTTCCCGATAATTACGTTACGACCTTTTGGTCCAAGCGTTACTTTTACAGCATTTGCTAATGCATCAACACCACGTTTTAATCCGTCACGTGCTTCAATATCAAATTTTATATCTTTTGCCATTTTTTAATTTTGTTTAAAGTTTGTTTGTTTCAAGTTTGAAATATCTTAATTCGTAATACTCAGAACTTAATACTTGTATTTTTTTAGATTATCGCTAAGATATCATCTTCACGCATGATCAAATAATCAGTTCCTTCCAGTTTTAATTCTGTTCCGGCATATTTACCATAAAGAACAGTGTCGCCAACTTTTACGGTCATAGTATGGTCTTTAGATCCGTTTCCTACTGCAACAACAGTTCCTTTTTGTGGTTTTTCTTTGGCAGTATCCGGAATAAAAATCCCTGAGGCAGTTTTGGTTTCAGCTGCAACAGGCTCGATAAGTACGCGATCTGAAAGCGGTTTAATGTTTAAGGCCATGTTTTTATATTATTATAGTTATACGTTTTTTAATGTTCTATTTAGCTTTCAGAAATTGTGCCATGCTGTTTTAACTGACATTTTTTCCTAAAAAAAATGCCAGCTTTGACAGGCTGGCATTTTATATTTATATTAAAATTATTATTTAGCTGCTGGAGTTTGTGGAGCTGGAGTTTGTGGAGCAGGAGCTGCTGGTGTTGTAACGGGAGCTTCACTTTTTTCAATAATTTTAGAATCAGTATCACTTAATGATCCTGTAAAACTTAAGCTTGAAAGCAATATTAAAGAAATCAAAATAGTAGCTAATGTCCAGGTACTTTTGTCTAAAAAGTCAGTTGTTTTTTGTACTCCGCCTAACATTTGAGTTCCGCTTATAGTTGACGATAATCCGCCTCCTTTAGGATTTTGAACCATGATTACTACGATCAATAGAAAACAAACTATTGTGATTAAAACTAAAAAAATTGAAAATGTGCTCATTACTTAATTATTGTTATTGTTATTTTGTTGTAAAATCTTTATATCCGATATGCGGTCTGCAAAGAAAGTAATTTTTTCTGGATATTTCAAAATTAATATTTCATATGCTTGTATCGCCTTTGTATATTTTTTTTGCTCCAAATATACTCTGGCTAAAGTCTCTGTCATTAAATAAGAATTATCTTCCTTATAAGAGTCGGATTGGATTGCTGGAATTATAGGAGTTTGTTTTATAGGTGGAATTTTTGGGTTTGTTTCAATGAATTTATTGATGATTTCTAACTTTTTCTTTTTCTCTTCATCAAGCATTTCATTTTCGACTACATTATATACTTTTGCTTCAGTCTTTACTGTTTCTCTTAAATTTTCTTCACTATCTTCATTTGTTCGGTCAATTGGTTCTGGTCTTGCTAATTGCAGCCATTCCTGAAAAGAGTGTTTTTCATTAAAAGAAAAATCCAATGGTTTTCCTATTTCCAGATTTTCTTCGGCAGCTTTTACAGTTTCTGGAATTTCAATTTTTCCTTGTTCCTCAACTGCTGCAGGCGTTTCCTCAAAAACTACTGTTGATGCTTCTTGTAATGAAATGTATGTTGATTGTTCAATTGGTTCAACTTTTACTTCCGGAATTTCATCTTCAACAATTTCATCAAAAAAAGTTGGAGTTGTTTTAATAATAGGAGATTCTTCAATAGTTGGAGTTACTTGTTTAAAAGAGTCTAAAGTAGGTTGCTGCGTAATTGAATCAATTGGATTTTCTTGAATTTTTGCAGGCTCTTCAAAGGGAATGGTTGTCACTTCTTCAAAAGAATCTAAAATGGATTGCTCACTAACTGACTGAATTGGTTTTTCTTCAGTTTTTGGAGATTCTTCAAAAGTAGTGGTTGTTACTTCTTTAAAAGAGTCTAAAGTAGGTTGCTGCGTAATTGAATCAATTGGATTTTCTTCGATTTTTACAGGCTCTTCAAAAGTTACTACAGTTGTAGCTTCTTTAATCGAATCTAAAATTGATTTCTCAATAGGATCAATACGAATTTCACTCAGTTTTTTCTTTTCTTCTGCTAAGACAATTTCACTGTCAAAGACTGTTATATCTAAAAGATCTCTAAGTTTGCGATCATAATATTCTCCCTGAATAGAAGTGAAAGTTTCAGAAGTTATAAAATCAAACAAAACTGAACGGTCTGCTGTATGTGCAGCTGTAACTTTTAAAGCGTAATTATACTTAAAGCTGTTTTGATTATAAAGTCCTTTTAATCTTAATGCACGTGCACTTTGAAAATAAGGAAACTCATTCAAAACACCTCCTAATGCTTCTGTCTGCTTTTCTGTAATGGCATCAGGTTTATTAATTAGGTAAGTATAAGTTGTTACATTCATTGTTATTTGTTTAATCGTTTATTGTCTAATTGATTTATTAGTTAAATTAAACTACCATTTTGCCAATGACTCATTAAAGATGTCTTGCGTAATTCTTTCGAATATAACCTTGATAGCTTCGTTTAAAACAGTTCCAACAAGTTGTGATTGGGCAGGGTAATCATAATAAAATTCGAAGCTTTTCTCAAAATCATCAGTTTCTTTTTTTCTGTTTGAAAAGCGAACGTTTACACGAATTGTTAAACGGTTTTGCGAAGCCTGCTGATCAGCTGTGGCTGTCATTGGCGTAATTCTGTAATCTGTAATTTCACCTTCATAAAGCAAGTCACCATTAGAGCTGACTAAGTTTAAATTAGTCTGATTCATGATTAAATCCTGTAAAGCTAAAGTGAACTCTCTGTCGATTCCCGGTTCAATCAAATCAGCATTATTCTGGAAAAAGTTAACCTGAAATGTTTTTCCGTCAATAGCAGATGCCCCTGTGAAATTATATACAGAACAACCGCTAAATGTTGTTGCTATCAACAGAATAAAAATATATTTTAAGTTTTTCATTTTTTATTTTAAGAGTTGCTTCGTCAGTTCGCTGACGCTTGGGTCAAAGATATTTATTTTAGTTTAAAGCATTTTGTGTCTTAGTGGTAAAATTACAAATCAAATTGTTTAATTTTTCGATATAAAGTTCTTTCTGAAATACCTAATTCATCTGCTGCTGCTTTACGTTTTCCTTTGTTTTTTTCTAATGATTTTTTAATCATTTCGATTTCTTTTTGTTCTAAACGTAAAACCTCTTCTTCTTCAATGGTTTCGGCGTCCAAATAATTATTGTCATCTTGTATGTGATAATTATCCTCGCGGGTTGCCGGAGTCATTACTGCAGTTCTCGGTTCTTCTTCAAAGTCAATTTCGCTTTCATTTTCCTGTGAACCGTATATTTTCTGAATTAAATTCGGATTAATGTCCTGGACTTTTGAACTGCCATTTTTCATTAATTCTAAAGTGAGTTTTTTCAAATCATTCAAATCACTTTTCATATCAAAAAGCACCTTGTACAAAATGTCTCTTTCCGTGCTAAAGTCACTATCTTTTTTCTTGTCGCTAATTACAGACGGGAGATTGCTTCCTTCTGTTGGAAGGTAAGAAGATAAAGTAGCGGCTGAAATATCCCGGCTGGTTTCTAAAACCGAAATTTGCTCGGCCACATTTCGAAGTTGACGAATGTTTCCGTTCCATCTGAATTTTTGCAGAATATTTACAGCATTATCATCTAATTTTAACGGAGGCATTTTATATTTGTGCGCAAAATCGGCAACAAATTTTCTGAATAACAGGTGTATGTCTTCATTTCTTTCGCGTAAAGGCGGTAAAGTGATTTCAACTGTGGTCAAACGATAATACAAATCTTCACGGAATTTTCCTTTTTCAATTGCATTAAATAAATTCACATTCGTTGCAGCAACAATTCTCACATTCGTTTTCTGAACCTGAGATGAACCTACTTTTATAAATTCGCCGTTTTCAAGAACACGAAGTAAACGAACCTGAGTTGTTAATGGCAATTCTCCTACTTCATCAAGAAAAATAGTGCCTCCGTCAGCCACTTCAAAATAACCTTCACGAGTACTGGTAGCACCTGTAAAAGCTCCTTTTTCGTGTCCAAAAAGCTCACTGTCGATTGTTCCTTCCGGAATAGCTCCACAGTTTACAGCAATATATTTCCCATGTTTTCTGTGTGAAAGTGAGTGTATAATTCTCGGAATATTTTCTTTACCAACACCACTTTCTCCAGTTACCATTACTGAAATGTCAGTTGGAGCAACCTGAATGGCTTTTTCAATGGCGCGATTTAATTTTGGATCATTTCCAATAATTTCAAATCGTTGTTTTATTGCCTGAACTGTTTCCATGTAAAATTTTGTTTCAAGTTTTTATTTGTTTCAAGTTAAAGAAAGAACCTGAATTACTTAACTTTTTAAACTCTTTTTTATGTCAATCGAATTAAAAAGCTGTTTTAATTCGTTGTTTTGATTATCTGTTAAATCTTTTTTCTGTAAAATAATCGCTCTGTTTTTAGTTGTATAGAATAAAAACATGTCTTTTTTCTCAACAATTTTAAAAAGATTTTTCCAAAAATGCTTTACTTCAAATGTATCTCCTTTTTCCAGAAAACATTCATTATTAAAAATATACCGAATATCTTCTTTTAAACGTGGATTTTCATTTATTTGTTTCTTAGTGCCTCTGTATATTGAAAAGCTTAGAAAAAGTGGAAATAAAATAATGAATACAGCAAAAGTGGGAAAGCCATCATTTGTTTTGTCATAGTGACTGAATACGTTTAAATATGAATCCAAAAAATTAAAAACACCAACAATTAAAAGAAAACCCAGAAAAAAAATATACCATGGCTTTAAAAGAATATAAAATGTTCCCTTCATTGTACTACTAATGTTGAAACTTGGCTTTACAATAATCTCTTTTTCCATATCTTAATTTATAGGTTTAACTTAAATTTTGCTAATTTGGTTATGTATTTCAACTTATAAGTTTTTTTTAAAATTGAAATAATTTTCTTAATTCATGTGTGAATATCCCACAGCTTCACCTTTTAGTGTTCCACTGGTACAAGTTGTAATTTTTACATTTACGAAATCTCCAATTTTATAGTTTTCTTTTGGAAAAACAACCGTGATGCTTTGAGAATTTCTTCCTGAAAATTCAGCTGTCGACTTTTTTGAAACCTTCTCAACTAAAACTTCTACAACTTGTCCAACATATTCTTCGCTTCTAAACCAGGCATGTTTTTGTTGCAAGTCAACAATTTCCTGTAATCTTCGGGCTTTGGTTTCTTCGGGAACATCATCTTCCATCTTCCTTCCAGCCAAAGTTCCCGGACGTTCAGAATAGGAATACATATAACCAAAATTATATTTTACATATTCCATCAAACTCATAGTGTCCTGATGATCTTGTTCTGTTTCTGTTGGAAAACCGGCAATCATGTCTTGCGAAATCGAAGCATTCGGAATAATAGTCCTGATTTTATCAATCAAAGTGATGTATTCTTCACGAGTGTGCAGACGATTCATTTCTTTTAAAATTCTGTTGCTTCCAGACTGAACTGGTAAGTGAATGTGTTTACAGATGTTCGGATATTTCGCAATAACATGCAAAACACTTTCGTGCATATCCTGCGGGTTAGATGTAGAAAATCGAATACGCATTTTAGGAAATCCAACAGCAACCATTTCAAGCAATTGATCAAAATCGACCGCAGTTGCTTTTTGCATTTCAGAAGCATTTACGAAATCTTTTTTCAGACCGCCTCCGTACCACAGGTAACTGTCAACGTTTTGTCCTAAAAGCGTGATTTCTTTAAAGCCTTTATCCCATAAATCCTGAATTTCGCTCATAATACTTTGAGGTTCACGGCTTCGTTCGCGTCCGCGAGTAAAAGGCACTACGCAAAACGTACACATATTATCGCAGCCACGTGTGATCGAAACCAATGCGGTAATTCCATTACTCATCAAACGAACCGGCGAAATATCTCCGTACGTTTCTTCTTTCGATAAAATTACATTGATGGCGTCGCGTCCTTCCTCAACTTCTGCCAGCAAATTAGGCAAATCTTTGTAAGCATCAGGTCCAACAACAAGGTCGACTATTTTTTCTTCTTCGAGAAACTGACTTTTCAAACGCTCCGCCATACAGCCCAAAACTCCCACTTTCATTTTAGGATTAATCCTTTTTACCGCATTATATTTCTCCAAACGTTTACGAATAGTTTGTTCTGCCTTGTCCCGAATCGAGCAGGTGTTTACCAAAACTAAGTCCGCTTCTTCAAGAGTTTGGGTAGTGTTATATCCGTTGATCGATAAAATAGAAGCTACCACCTCGCTGTCCGAAAAATTCATCGCACAACCGTAACTTTCTATAAATAGTTTTTTAGTATTCTCGGGTTTATTTTCTAAAACAAGACTTTCGCCCTGCTTGCTTTCTTCAATAATCTTTTCCATTGTAAAATTTCAAAGTGCAAAGATAACGTAAAAGGTATAAAGATGACAAGATGTCAGATAAAGAATTAACAATGTTTTCAGAAAATGGTAAAAGTAATTTACAATTGAATTATAATTCACATTTAAGATGTAGCTATTTCCAGCTTTCCGTTTCAAGTCCTCATAAAAAAAGCTATTTTTCTATGCCATAAAACGAGCTTCCGCCTGGTCGCTGTTTTCCGGCAAGAAAAAATCAGCTTTTTTTACTGCGGGCTTTTCACTACAATCTGGGCTAGGGCTAATGGTTTTTAGAAGAAAAATTTTTGTCTAAAATTAAGTAGTTTGTAAGAACTAAGATTCAATTGTATTTTTGCAGATTACAAATAAATATAAAATGGGAGAAGTAAAAATGTTTAAGTATATGTTGAATTATAAGGAATGATTTCACGTTTAAATACTAGAAAAGAGCCACGAGATGCTCCCAGAGAAATAAATTTTTATAATATTAAATATAAGTCTTTAAGCGAATAGTTGCATCAAAAGTAAAGAACATTTCTTGGTCTTCAACCTTTAAAAATTATACCTATATATATAATCAATCTCTTTACAGATAAATCTGCAATTTTTAGAATCATAATATCAAAATACCTCAAAAATAAATTATCAGGGTTGATATTTAAAAAAAACTTCTACTTTTGTTGCAGAAAAAAAGAGCAATGGCAAAGAATTTAGTAATAGTGGAGTCACCTGCAAAGGCGAAAACAATCGAGAAATTTCTCGGGAGTGATTTTCAGGTGGAGTCAAGTTATGGTCACATAGCTGACTTACCATCAAAGGAAATAGGAGTAGATGTAGAAAATGGATTTAAACCTAAATACGAAGTTTCTCCTGATAAAAAAGCCCTGGTAAGTAAACTAAAGACCCTATCTAAAAATGCCGAAATGGTTTGGTTGGCAAGTGATGAGGACCGCGAAGGAGAAGCTATTTCATGGCACTTGGCGGAAGAATTAAAACTGGATACTAAAAAGACCAAAAGAATTGTTTTTCACGAGATTACTAAAACTGCGATACTTAAAGCAATCGACAATCCAAGAGAAATAGATTATAACTTAGTAAATGCACAGCAGGCACGTCGTGTTTTAGACCGTTTAGTAGGTTACGAATTATCTCCGGTTTTATGGAGAAAAATCAAAGGCGGACTTTCTGCAGGACGTGTACAATCTGTTTCTGTTCGTTTGATTGTAGAAAGAGAAAGGGAAATCCAGAATTTTAATGCAGTTGCAAGTTATTCTGTCGTAGCAGAATTTGTCAATGAAGCCGGAAAAACGTTCAAAGCCAAATTGCCAAAGAACTTCAATACTAAAAAAGAAGCCGAAGATTTCTTGAAACAAAATATCGGATCACAATATAAAGTAGGAGATTTAGAA
Source organism: Flavobacterium sp. W22_SRS_FK3 (assembly GCF_052113665.1). NCBI lineage: Bacteria > Pseudomonadati > Bacteroidota > Flavobacteriia > Flavobacteriales > Flavobacteriaceae > Flavobacterium > Flavobacterium sp. W22_SRS_FK3. The sequence goes on from NZ_JBGQOF010000003.1 coordinate 60,106, forward strand.
ACTAAGCCTACCAAAAAATCTCCAACAGCACCTTTTACAACTTCGACCCTACAGCAGGAAGCTGCGAGAAAATTGTATTTACCTGTAGGAATCACCATGCAGCTTGCACAACGTTTGTACGAAGCCGGACTTATTACATATATGAGAACGGATAGTGTAAATCTTTCTAAAGATGCAATGGATGCCGCTGAAGCTGAAATTATAAAATCGTACGGAAAAGAGTTTTCAAAACCTCGAACTTTTGCCAACAAGAGCAAAGGTGCACAGGAAGCGCACGAAGCAATTCGTCCGACAGATATGTCACGCCACACGGTAAACATAGATCGTGATCAGGCTCGGTTATATGATTTGATCTGGAAAAGAACATTAGCATCTCAAATGAGCGATGCACAACTGGAAAGAACAAATGTAAAAATTGAAGCGAGTAACCACAGTGAAATTTTTACAGCTTCTGGAGAAGTTTTACTTTTTGAAGGTTTCCTTAAAGTATACCTTGAAGGACATGATGATGATGAGGAAGAGCAAGAAGGAATGTTGCCAGCGTTAAAAGTAAACGAAAAACTGGCTAATAACTATATTACTGCTACAGAACGATATTCAAGACCGCCTGCTCGTTACACTGAAGCATCTTTGGTAAAAAAACTAGAAGAATTAGGAATTGGTCGTCCTTCTACCTACGCGCCTACTATTTCTACTATCATCAATAGAAATTATGTTGAAAAAGGAACGCTTGAAGGTCAGGAACGTAATTATACACAACTTACTTTGCAGGCTGATAAAGTAGGGGAGAAGTTGCTGAAAGAAAATACAGGTTCTGATAAAGGGAAATTAGTTCCTACAGATATAGGAACGATAGTTACAGATTTCTTAGTTAAAAATTTCGGAAATATCCTAGATTATAATTTCACTGCCAAAGTAGAACAGGATTTTGATGAAATTGCTGAAGGAAATATTGACTGGGCAACCATGATGCAGGAATTTTACGATAAGTTTCATCCTAATGTTAAAGATGTTGAAGCAAATGCTGAAAGAGAAAGCGGTGAAAGAATTCTGGGGAAAGATGCAGATGGAAGGCAGGTATCTGTTCGTTTAGGAAAATTTGGTCCTATGGCTCAAATTGGAGAAGCAGATGATGAAGATAAAAAGTTTGCCAGTTTAATGGCAGATCAAAATATTGGAAATATTACTTTAGAAGAAGCTTTGAATTTATTTTTATTACCTAAAAATTTAGGTGAGTATAAAGGAGAAGAAGTAGAAGTAAGTAATGGACGTTATGGGCCTTACGTGCGTCATGGAAGTGTTTTTATTTCATTACCAAGAGGCGAGGATCCGTTAGCAGTTACAAAAGAAAGAGCTCAGGAATTAATTGACGAAAAAGCACTTGCTGATGCACCAATTGCAGTTTACAAAGACGAAGCAGTTCAAAAAGGTGTGGGTCGTTTTGGTCCTTTTATCAAATGGAATGGTCTTTTTGTGAATGTAAGTAAAAAATACAATTTTGATAATTTATCGCAGGCTGATGTTGAAGAATTGATTGAAGATAAATTGCAAAAAAACATTGATAAAGTGCTTCACAATTGGGAAGAGGAGGGTATTTTGGTTGAAAAAGCGCGTTGGGGTCGTTCTGTTATCACAAAAGGAAAAATCAAAATTGAATTAAGTAAAGATGTTGATGCAACAAAATTGACTTTAGCACAGGTTCAGGAAATGATTGCGGCTAAAACGCCGGCGAAGAAGACAACTGCAAAAAAAGCAACAACCGCAAAGAAAGCTCCAGCTAAGAAAACAGCTGCTAAAAAGAAATAAAAAATGGAATTTGATTTTCTCGAACCAGTTAATGAAGCAGTTTTAAAATTTATTAATTCGTTGTCTTCTCAAGAATTGGGTAGTAAAATTGTTATGCATACTCAGGATCAGTTTCCTGATATAAGCAAAATTAATATTGCTATTGTTGGGGTTTTAGAGGATCGTAGAAATATTGATATTGTTAATGAAGTTAACCTGACAGCGGTTCGTAAAAAATTGTACAGCATGTTTCCTGGTAACTGGGATGCGTCAATTGCTGACTTAGGAGATATTTTGGCAGGCGAATCGGTAGAAGACACTTATTTTGCATTAAAAAAAGTAACTTCTTCATTAATAAAAAATAAAGTGATTCCGATAGTTCTGGGAGGTTCGCAGGATTTGACTTATGCTCTCTATCGTGCTTATGATGATTTAGAACAAATGGTTAATATGGTTTCTGTAGATAACAGATTTGACTTTGGTAAAGAAAATGAAACGGTATCATCTAATTCTTATTTGACAAAAATTATAATTGATGAACCAAATAATCTTTTTAACTATTGTAATATTGGTTATCAGACCTATTATAATTCTCAGGAGGAAATAGATTTAATAGAAAAGTTGTTCTTTGATGCGTATCGTTTAGGTGAAATTTCAAATAAAATAGCTTTGGCGGAGCCCGTTTTTAGAGATGCTGACTTGGTGAGTATCGATTTAAATTCGGTAAAATCTTCTGATTCAGGAAATAACGTTTCTTTTGAACCAAATGGTTTTAATGGAAAAGAAATTTGTTCTTTAGCACGTTATGCGGGAATTAGTGATAAGGTTTCATCATTTGGAATTTTTAATCATAATAGTACGATACATGAATCGGCTATGATTGCTCAAATAATTTGGTATTTTGTAGAAGGGTTTCATTATCGTTCTAAGGAATATCCTTTCGGAAGCAGAACAAATTATTTAAAATATATAGTTCCATTAGAAAATGAAGAATTGATTTTTTACAAAAGTGACAAAACAGATCGTTGGTGGATTGAAATTCCTTTTTTGTCAAATGGGAACAATAAATTAAAAAGGAATACGTTGTTACCTTGTTCTTACGATGAGTATTTGTGTGCTTGTAATCAGGAATTACCTGAAAGATGGTGGAAAGCACAACGAAAAAATGCTTTGTGATGAATATTTTTAGTTAAAAATCTTAAATTTTAGATTTTATTAAGATTTTTAAAGTTTTTTATTAGTAAGAATTTAGCTATAAAATATAAAATATAATGTTATACGTCGATTTTTTTTAACACTTTATCGATAAAATATTTTTTTTTTTATTTTTTTTAACATTAATTTTGACCAGTGAAATAAATATAGATATAGTATTGTTTTTTTAAAAAATAATAAATACGTTTACGACTTAAAATAATGAATAGAAATCCCAAATTTATATGAAGAAGTTTATTGCATTTGCGACAATGTTAACACTAGTAATTGGCTGCGGTAAATCCGGAGATAAAGGCGAATTAGTTGGTGTGCAAGGAGGAAAGTGGCATCCTGAAAAGCCGTATGGAATGACTTTGGTTCCTGGTGGATCTTTTATCATGGGTAAATCAGATGGTGATTTAGCTGCTGTAGAAGATGCTCCTACTAAAACAGTAACAGTTCGTTCTTTTTATATGGATGAAACAGAAATTACTAATTCGGAATACCGTCAGTTTGTAGAATGGGTAAAAGATTCTACAATGAGAGTTCGTTTAGCTATTTTGGCTGATGAAACGGGTCAGAAAGGTACAGGTGATGCTAAGGGCAAGAAAGCTGGAAGTATAGCTGATTATGCATTTAATGATTCAGAACCTGATAAAATGACAGCGTATGATAAGTATATGTATGATAATTATTATAGCGTAGGAACAAAAGACGATCCTTATGCTGGAAGAAAATTAAATAAAAAGGTTAAATTAATAAAAGATACAAAAGCTTATCCTGATGAGTATTATGCTGAGGTGATGGATTCTATGTATTTGCCAATTGAAGAATCATATAATGGTTTAAGAACAATTGATGTGAATAAATTGAAATTCCGTTATTCCTGGATGGATATTCAGGCTGCAGCAAAGGCCAAAGTTGGTAAGAGAAAAGATTTTGTGAAAACAGAAGAGGTGCCGATTTATCCTGATACTGCTGTTTGGATTAAAGATTTTTCTTATTCATATAATGAACCAATGCATAATGATTATTTCTGGCATAAAGCTTACGGAGATTATCCGGTAGTTGGTGTGACTTGGATACAAGCTAAAGCATTTTGTGCATGGAGAACTTTAAATAAAAACAGCTATATTAAATCCAAGAAAAAAGGACGTGACTTAGTTAATGCTTTCAGGTTGCCAACAGAGGCAGAATGGGAATATGCTGCAAGAGGAGGTCTTGAATCAGCAACTTATCCATGGGGAGGTCCATATACAAGAAGTGATAGAGGTTGTTTCATGGCTAATTTCAAACCAAGCAGAGGAGATTATGCTGCTGATGAAGCTTTATATACAGTTGAGGCTAAGTCATATGAAATGAATGGTTACGGATTATATAATATGGCAGGTAATGTTTCAGAGTGGACAGATTCAGCTTATAATCCAAATGCATATGAGTATGTTTCTACAATGAATCCAAACGTGATTGATGGGAAGAATCAAAGAAAAGTTGTGCGTGGAGGTTCTTGGAAAGATGTTGCTTACTTTTTACAAGTAGGAACTCGTGACCATGAATATGCAGATTCTGCAAGGAGTTACATTGGTTTCAGAACTGTACAGGATTATATGGGAACTCAGGCTACCGGAAGTAAAAAATAAAAATTAAATTCAATTCAAATAACCTAAATCTATTTTAAAACCTAAAAAAAATTATTATTATGGCATTATTAAGTAAAAAAGCAATGAATTTCGCTTATGGTATGGGAGCGGCAGTGGTAATCGTTGGAGCATTGTTCAAGATTACTCACTTTGAAATTGGACCGCTAACAGGTACAGTTATGTTGTCAGTTGGTTTGGTGACTGAAGCATTAATCTTTGCTCTTTCTGCTTTTGAACCAGTTGAAGATGAGTTGGATTGGACTCTTGTGTATCCTGAATTGGCTAATGGTCAGGCTAAAAAGAAAGTTGATAAAGTTGAAACGCCATCTGATGCTCAGGGATTGTTGTCTCAAAAATTAGATGTAATGCTTAAAGAAGCTAAAATTGACGGAGAATTAATGTCAAGTTTAGGTAACAGTATCAAAAATTTCGAAGGAGCTGCAAAAGCAATTTCTCCAACTGTAGATTCTATAGCAGGTCAAAAGAAATATGCAGAAGAAATGTCTATGGCAGCTGCACAAATGGAATCATTAAACAGTTTATATAAAGTACAATTAGAAAGTGCTTCAAGAAATGCACAAGCAAACAGTGAAATTGCTGAAAACGCTTCTAAATTAAAAGAGCAAATGCAATCTATGACTGCAAATATTGCTTCTTTAAATAGTGTTTATGGTGGTATGCTTTCTGCAATGAGTAACAAAGGATAATTAGTTTTTGACTATTATATTAAATTTATTAATAAGAACTAATTAGAAAAAAATGGCAGGAGGAAAATTAACCCCTAGACAGAAGATGATTAACCTGATGTATCTGGTTTTCATCGCAATGTTAGCAATGAACGTATCAAAAGAAGTTATTTCAGCTTTTGGTTTGATGAATGAAAAATTTGAAGCAGCAAACACTTCTTCTATTACAACAAACGAAGGTTTAATATCATCTATAGATCAAAAAGCTTCTGAAGCAAAAGGAGAGTTTATCAAAGCTGCTGAAACAGCCCACAAAGTTGAAGCAATTTCAAAAGAATTTTTCGATTATATTGGAACCTTAAAAGCTCAATCGATCAAAGGTTTTGAAGTAGAAAAAGAAACTGGAAAATTGCCTTATGAGGCTATGGACAGAGGAGATAATATTGACGACTGGTTTACGGGAGACGGTTACACTAAAAAAGGTAATGAAATTATCGCTAAAATTGAAAAATATAAAGCAGATATGAAAGTTGCTTTGACTGATCCTAAAAATAAATATGGCAATATCATTGCAGAAATTGAAAAGAAATTTGACGTTTCTGAAGTAAAAAACAAAGACGGTATAAAAGAAAAATACTTAGCTTACCACTTCAAAGGTTTCCCCGCAATTGCAACAGCTGCAAAACTTTCAGCTTGGCAAAATGATGTTAAAAAGGCTGAAACGGATGTTTATAACAGTGCTTTAGGAAAAGCTGCAGTTGCTGCTGCTTCTTATAGCAACTACCAAGCGATCGTTGTTTTAGATAAAAATGCTTACTTCCAAGGAGAAAAAGTAACAGGTAAGGTAGTTTTAGGTCGTTACGACGAAAATACAAAACCAACTTCATTCCAAGGTCCGGGGCAAATCGTTAACGGACAAGCTGTTATCTCATTAACTGCTGGAGGTGTAGGTGAACAGGATATTAATGGTCAGTTTACATTCTTAGAAGATGGAAAAAACATTCCACTTAAATTTGCAGGTAAATATGTTGTAGTTCCCAGACCAAATTCTGCTACAATCTCTGCAGATAAAATGAATGTTGTTTACAGAGGAGTTGTAAACCCAATTTCTGTTTCATTTGCTGGTGTTGATGCTAATAAAATTGTTGCAAGTGCACCAGGTTTAAATTCTGCAGGAAAACCAGGTAAATATAACATGAGTCCGGGTTCAGGAACAGAAACTACAATTTCTGTTACTGGAACATTACCAAACGGAGACAAAGTAACTGATAAGAAAACGTTCAGAATCAAGGGTATTCCTGGCCCAACAGGAACAATTAGGGGAGAAACAGGTGTTGTTAAAGGACCTAAATCTAACTTAGAAATTGCTTCTATTGGTGCTAAGTTAGAAGATTTCGATTTTGAAGTTGGTTTAGATGTTGTTGGATTTAATATGAAAATTGCTGGTCAGCCTACAGTTGTTGTAAGTGGTAACAGATTAAATGCACAATGTAAATCGGTTCTTGCTAAAGCAGGTAGAGGAGATCAGGTTACTATTTCTGAAATTAAAACTAAACTTGTTGGAGCCGGTAGTTATTTATTACCAAGAACTGCTCCGGTAATTTACGAAATACAATAATAAAGTAGGTCAAACTACGTTCAATATCTTATAATGATATCATGATGAAAGTAAGAAATTTTTTAATAGCTATTGTTTCTATCGCGGGAGCGTTTGCTTCAAATGCACAATCAAATTTGCTTAATGCAAAAACACCTGATCAGATAGGACTTAAAACTCCTGCACAGCTTATCTCAGACAATGACAAGCCTTTGGCTTATGGCTACGTAGATGATAGAGATGTATTAATGGGAAAGACTACTTGGGAAATTATTGATTTGAATGAAAAAATCAATTTTCCTTTATATTTTCCGGTAGATACAGCTAATATTGGTTCTGATAGACGTTCTCTTTATGACGTTTTGACGAAGGCTATGAAAAATGGCAAAATAACTGAAGTTTATGCTGATAGTTATTTTAATACTAAAAAATCTTTGAAAGACATCGAAGGATCATTGTCGCGTATTGATACTACAGATGCAGGTAGGGAACTAATTAACCAATATCCGGATGATTACCGAAGCCATGTTGTTAAGAAAAAAGTTGTTACTGGTACTGGTAAAAAGAAAGTTGTTACTTATGTTGATGAAGTAGTTGGTGCCACAAGAACGGTCCCTGCTGAATACATCTTGAAACAGGATCTTACTGCTGCAGATGTTTCTCAATATAAAATAAAAGGATATTGGTACTTTGACAAGCGCCAAAGTGAGTTGAAATATCGTTTACTTGGAATTTGCCCAATTACTCCTGATGTCTATACTATGAATAGTGATGAAAAGGATTATATTGAATTATTTTGGATATTTTTTCCAAACGCAAGAGCTGTTTTGCACGAAGCAAAAGCTTTTAACGACAGTAATTCAGCACTTCCAATTTCATTTGATCAAATCCTTAATTCCAGACGTTTTAACGCTGTAGTGTATAAAGAAGAGAATATGTACGGAGATCGTGAGATTAAAGAATATATGAAAGACAATGCACAAAATCAGTTGTTAGAATCTGAAAGAGTAAAAGAGAAGATTCGTAATTTTGAACAGGATATGTGGAACTACTAAGTATCTGAATTATAAAATAAAAAAAACTCTTACTACCTTTGTAGTAAGAGTTTTTTTTATTTTATATCTATCCTTCCTAAAAATGTCCTGTATGAGATATTCATTTTGCATTTTAATTTGAAATTAGTTTAGGCTCTTTTTCTAAGTTGTATTAAAAAAATCATACACTGAACTCTTAATTTTATTTTGAAGGATTAATAAAAAATAAAGAATTTATTAATTTATTATAAATAATATTATGATGAGAAGAAATTTTTTATTAGTTATTGTTTTTATTTCCGGATTTCTGAATGTAATTGCACAATCTAATCTGTTGAATGCAAGAACAGCTGATCAAATTGGTAAAAAGTCAGCTGCACAGCTAATGTTAGATAATGATAAACCTTTAGCTTATGGATATGTTAATGACAGAGATATTTTGATGGGAAAAACTATTTGGGAGATTATAGATTTGAATCAAAAAATTAATTTTCCTTTATATTTTCCTGTCGATACTGCAAATATTGGTTCTGATAGGCGTTCTCTTTATGATGTATTGATAAAAGCTATCAAAAGAGGTCAAATAACAGAGGTTTATGCGGATAGTTATTTTAATACTAAAAAAACTATGAAAGATATTGAAAGTTCACTATCTCGTATTGATACTACAGATGCAGGTAAAGAGTTAATTAATCAATATCCCGATGATTACAGGACTCATGTTGTTAAGAAAAAAGTAATTACGGGTACCGGTAAAAAGAAGGTAGTTACTTATATTGATGAGACTGTTGAACCAACTAGAACTGTTCCAGAAGAATATATTCTAAAGCAAGAACTTACCGCTGCTGATGTTTCACAGTATAAAATAAAAGGATATTGGTATTTTGATAAGCGGGAGAGTGAACTTAAATACCGTTTAATTGGAATTTGCCCTGTTACACCTGATGTTTATACAATGAATAGTGAGGAGAAAGATTATATAGAGTTATTCTGGGTTTTTTTTCCAGACGCGAGAGATGTTCTACATGAAGCAAAAGCTTTTAATGATAAAAATTCGGCAGCTCCCATTTCATTTGACCAGATTCTAAATTCTAGACATTTTAATTCGGTTATTTATAAAGAAGAAAATATATATGGAGATCGTGAAATAAAAGATTATATAAAAGATAATGCTCTATATCAATTATTAGAATCTGAAAGGATTAAAGAGAAAATTCGCAATTTTGAACAAGATATGTGGAGCTACTAATTTGCTATACCTAATTTTTATATAAACTCTTACTACATTTGTGCTAAGATTTAAAGAGATATTTCATGTTAGATTATATTATTATCGGTTCTGGATTGGCTGGGATTTCATTTGCTGAAGTTGCACTTAAAAATAATAAATCCATTTTAGTGATTGATGATAAATCTAAGGTATCATCCATAGTGGCTGGGGGATTGTATAATCCTGTGATTTTAAAGCGATTTAGTGAAGTCTGGAACGCTGAAGAACAGTTAGTTTTAATGGAAGAATTTTACAATCAAATTGAAACCAAGTTACAGGTAAAAGTCAATTTTAAACTGCCTATCTTAAGAAAGTTTTTCTCAATTGAAGAACAAAATAATTGGTTTTCAGCTTCTGATAAGCCTCTTTTATCACCGTTTCTTTCGACTAAATTAATCTTCAAAAAGTATTTCGGAATTGATTCTCCTTTTGATTATGGTGAAGTTTTGAATACTGGCTATGTTGATACGGCTCTTTTATTAGATAAATATCAGGAATACTTGATTGGACAAGAACAGTTACTTCAGGAATCTTTTCAATATGATAAATTAATTACAAATAATGATTTTGTTCAATATAAGGATTTCCAAGCTCGAAATGTAATTTTTGCAGAAGGGTTTGGTATGCATTCCAATCCTTTTTTCCAGAATTTACCACTTGATGGAACGAAAGGAGAGCTTTTTATTATTAAAGCACCAGAACTTGCTTTAGATGTAATTGTTAATACTAGTGTTTTTATTTTGCCTTTGGGAAATAACTTATTTAAAGTTGGAGCAACTTACAATTGGAAAGATAAAACAGATACTGTAACGGAAGAAGGCAAAACAGAATTAGTTGAACGTATCAAGGAAATTCTGAATTGTGATTTCGAAGTTGTTTCCCATTTTGGAGGTGTACGGCCAACAGTACGTGACCGAAGACCAATAATTGGAACGCATTATGAACATGAGTCACTACACTTGCTAAATGGATTAGGTACGCGTGGTGTAATGCTTGGACCTGCAATGGCTAAGGATTTATTTGATTTTATAGAAAATAAAAAACCTTTAGATCCAGTAATTGACATTCAGCGATTTTATAAAAAAAGAAAATAGGATTATTTTTTTCCGGCGTATGGATCATAAGAAACGAACATATTGATGTAAATGTTTCTTGATAATCTTAAAATAAAAGGAAGCAGAAGAATTAAGGTTACAATTATAGATATAAAAGCGTAACCGATACTGGCTCCAAAAAACACAAATGACACAATAAAAGCTGCAATTCCTACAGCGACATTTAGTCCGTAACTTACATACATGGCACCATAAAAAAATGAAGGTTCTAATTGGTATTTCAATCCGCAATGACTACAATTTTCGTTCATTTTGAGAACTTTACTCAGATGAAGCGGATTTTTGTCTGAATACATGCTCTCATTTTGACATTTTGGACAACTTCCTGTTAAAATACTATTTAGTTTGGATCCTTTTTTTAACATTTGCAAAAAAATTAGTTTACTATTATTTCGGTAGTACAAATTTACAATTTTCATTCTCTGTTTGAGGTTCAAAAACTTGAAACTTTAGAGGTTAAATCATAATTTAATGCTTAATATACACAATCTTTCGGTTTCTTTTGGTGGAACATATTTATTTGAAGAAGTTACTTTTCGTTTAGGTGCGGGAGACCGCGTTGGTCTTGTTGGTAAAAACGGAGCTGGTAAATCGACAATGCTTAAAATGTTAGCAAGAGATTTTGCTCCTGATTCAGGAGTTATTTCTCAGGAGAAAGATATCAGAATGGGATTTTTACGTCAGGATATTGATTTTGAACGTGGGAGAACGGTATTAGAGGAAGCTTATGAGGCTTTTACTGAAATTAAGATTGTAGAAAAAAAATTAGAAGAAATAAATCATCTATTGGTTACCAGAACCGATTATGAAAGTGAAGAATACGGACAGATTATAGAAGATTTATCTGATTACACGCATCGTTTTGAGCTTCTTGGAGGTTATAATTATGTGGGAGATACCGAAAAAATTCTTTTAGGTCTTGGATTTAAAAGAGAAGTTTTCAATAACCAGACTGAAACATTTTCTGGAGGCTGGAGAATGCGTATCGAGCTTGCTAAACTATTATTGCAATCAAATGATGTATTGCTTCTGGATGAGCCAACCAACCACTTAGATATCGAAAGTATTATATGGCTTGAGAGTTTTCTTCGTAATTATCCGGGAGTAGTTGTAATTGTATCGCATGATAAAATGTTTTTGGATAATGTTACCAATCGTACTATTGAAATTTCTTTAGGAAAAGCATACGATTTCAACAAACCGTATTCTCAATATTTAGAGTTGCGTCATGAAATTCGTGAAAAGCAATTAGCAACTCAAAAGAACCAGGCTAAGAAAATTGAGGAAACAGAAAAACTAATCGAGAAATTCCGTGCAAAAGCTTCAAAAGCTTCGATGGCACAATCGTTGATTAAAAAATTAGATAAAGTAGAACGAATTGAAGTTGATGAAGACGACAATTCGGTAATGAATATTTCTTTTCCAGTTTCAAAAGAACCTGGAAGAGTAGTGGTTGAAGCAGAAAATGTTACGAAAGCATATGGTGATAAGACCATTTTAAAAGATATTAGTCTATTGGTGGAACGCGGAAGCAAAATTGCTTTTGTGGGGCAAAATGGTCAGGGTAAATCAACTTTCATCAAAGCTATAGTAAACGAATTTGAATACGGAGGAACTATTAAATTAGGTCATAATGTTCAATTAGGGTATTTTGCTCAAAATCAGGCTGAATATCTGGATGGTGAAATCACGTTACTTCAAACTATGGAAGATGCTGCAATGGATACGAACCGCTCTAAAGTTCGTGACATGTTAGGATCATTTTTGTTCCGGGGCGATGATGTAGAGAAAAAAGTAAAAGTACTTTCAGGGGGAGAGCGTAACCGTTTAGCACTTTGTAAATTATTATTACAGCCAATCAACGTTTTGCTAATGGATGAACCTACGAATCACCTGGATATCAAATCTAAGAATGTGTTGAAAGCAGCGCTTCAAAAATTTGGCGGAACTTTATTATTGGTATCTCACGACAGGGATTTTCTTCAGGGAATGTCAAATATCGTTTATGAATTCAAAGATCAGAAAATCAAAGAATATTTAGGTGATATCAATTATTTCTTAGAGCAGCGTAATCTTGAAAATATGCGTGAAGTCGAGAAAAAAGATGTTGCTAAAGCGGCTGCTCCAAAAGAGACAAATAAAACTTCATACGAAGATCAGAAAAAAGGTAAAGCATTACAAAACCGATTGAGTAAAGTGGAAAGTCAGATTAAACAATTAGAAAAAGACATTCAGCACGACGATAAAATGCTGGCTTCAAATTACGATAAACATATCGAAGATGCTTCTTTTTTTACAGCCTATAACAAAAAGAAAGCAGATCTTGATCAATTACTTTTAGATTGGGAAATTGTTCAGGAAGAGATTGACAATTTCAACGCTTAAGATATTTTTCAGGAGCTATTTCCAGCTTTTCGTTACAAGTCCTCACAAAAAAAACTATTTTTCTATACCATAAAACGAGCTTTCGCTGGTCGCTGTTTTCCGGCAAGAAAAATTAGTTTTTTTAGTTCCGGGCTTTTCTCTTAATCTGGGCTATGACAATCGGTTTCAATTGAAATTTAGGCAGCAGGTTTTAGTCAACAGTTTTCTATAAGCAAAATAAGATCAGTTTTATCCGTGTTTCAATCTACACAGTCTCATACACAAAGGTATTCACGTAGCAGATCATTTAATAAGCCCAATAGACTTAGAATGCATAATGGCCTGACTGCTGTCTTTAAAATAGCAAACAGAAACTTCTAGATTTTCTAAGTTTTTAAGAATTTTTTTTATTGTTTCTTTCTGGTATTTTCCGGTTTGTCTAATGTAAACTGCTTTTACTGTTACAGGAAAAATTTTGCAGATTTGTTCGTACAAAAACGGATCATGTTGAGAATCATCTCCCAATAGAACATACTTAAGATTTGGATAAAATTCTAAAACATGCTTTATTTTATCAAATTTATGATTGTGATTGCCTCTTCCGCTCATGAAAAAATCAGTAATGCCACGTTTAATGTCTTTAAGTAAAATAACAGCTCTTGGTAACTGATGTATTTTAGTGAATTTTACAATAAACCGATACAGATTCCATTCACTGCTTGAGATGTAAAAAAAAGCGTTTTGTTCGTCCTTATTGTTTCTTCCAGCCGAGCTCAAAGCTTGATAATGCGGAACAACATCTTTAAAAACTTTCCTGTCATTTACATTTTTAAACAAAAGAATGTATAATTTTTTAAAGAAATTATGTGTGTGGGAAATTAAAAAAGTGTCGTCAATATCAGAGATTATTCCAAGATTTCCTTTGTGCGGTCTAATAAAACTGCCTTTGCTAGTTATGATTTCTGTTTCGTGTTTTATGCTGACTTCATATTCTTTCCATCCAAAATTAAATTCTTTTTCAAGCGGAATACAAAATTTAAAATAACCGTCATTCAGTGTTTTAGTGTGTATTTCCTGTCCTCCAAGGTTAAGATAAACATCAAAATTTTTAAGAGTTCTTATCCTAAATTGATTCACAATTGAGCGCGCGTTCCTTAAGTTTTTCTTCTGAAAATCATAATCATAATTTCTTTTAAAAACATGTCCCATTACAATTAATTCTTCTTCATTAGCATAACCTCGATATAATTGTAGGATTGGTTTCATTAATTGTGTATTTTTATAGGAGACTGTAAATTAATTATTTTAATTGACTTTAAAAATAAAATTTTGAAAAAGAATATCATATTCGTTGTAAACCCTATTTCAGGAGATCTTGATAAATCAGATTTAATTGAGGCCGTTCAGGAGTTTGCAGCTACAAATCATTTTGATCTTGAAGTGTATGAAACTATAGGAGGAAGTGATGAAAAAGAAATACAATCGCTTTATAATCAATATTTGCCAGAACGAATTATAGTTGCCGGAGGAGATGGAACTATAAAAATGGTAGCGGAAGCAATGGAGCAATTCGATGTAATTATCGGAATTCTGCCTGCCGGTTCTGCAAACGGTTTATCTGTTGATTTGAATTTACCCACAACAATTGAAGAAAATCTTAAAATTGCTTTTTTACATCATTATATTGAGATGGATATGATTTGTATTAATGGTAAAAAAAGTATCCATTTGAGTGATATTGGCCTTAATGCAGATTTGGTTAAAAATTATGAAGCAAGTAATTTGCGGGGATTTTGGGGCTATGCCTTGCAGGCTTACACAACTTTGGTAGATTCTAATGAACCATTTGTTGCAACAATCACGGCAAATAAAAAAACGGTCGAGCATACTGCGAGAATGATTGTAATTGCCAATTCTCAAAAATACGGAACCGGTGTAACCATTAACCCGAATGGGGCTACGAATGATGGTAAATTTGAATTGGTTATCCTAAAAAACCTTGATTTATTACTGATTGGAAAAATTATTACAGGTAATATGCCAATTGATACTGATGATGTTGTAATTATTTCAACAGACAAGGCTACGATAGAAACAGATTATCCTGTTAGTTTTCAGATTGATGGAGAATATTGTGGCGCTCAGACTTCACTGGAAATTCACATTCTGCACAAACAATTAAAAATTGCGATTCCTTAAAAATTAGTTTTTATTTGAAAGGATTTCGTTCCTGCCAGTCAGTTTTGGGTTCCAGATAATTAAAAAAGCGGGCAATATTATGATTGATCAGAGTATTGCTATGCGTAATTAGCCCATACATTTTAAGCGGTTTTGCACCTACAGAACTTTTAATTTCAAGAGCAGTTCTTGCGAAAACAATTTTCTGAAACCCTTTTTTGATAGAATACCCAATCATGTCATATAACATGTTTAAATATAACATTTTTTCACGTTGGATATTTTCGTCATAGCCTAAAAAATAAGTATCCATGACATCTCCATTTTTTATTAAGGTATTAAAACCGATTAGTTTCTCCTCTAAAAAATAACCGTACAGCAAAAAATCATCTTTCATGATTTCCTTAAAAAAGCTAAAATGATTACGGGCTAAGAAAAAAGTATTGAAAGGGGCATTTTTGGCTACGTTAAAATATAAATCATAAATAACATCTTCATATCTTTTAATATCTGATAAAGACATTTTTTGTTTTTTGATTCCTTCAGATTTTTTTCGTGAACGTTTGTATTGATCGCGGTATTTTTTGGATAGCGCATCAATATAATCCTGTTCTGTTTTCCAATTTTGATTTATTTCAAAAATCATATTGGGCTGTGTCGAAAATGTATAATTGTTTTTAAATTCAGCTTGTAAGGGTTCAATTTCTTTTTCTGTAAAATCTTTTATGCTGGTTATATGAACTTTTCTTCCTATAGCTTTCAGATCTTTTTTAAGCTGATTAATTGCTTTATGAAGTGTTTTAATTGCTTTTGATTGCTTTATGTTTTTATCAAAAGCAAAGGCATTTTGTCCTGTTAGCATGTTGTTACCAACGAATAATACGTGAGAAGCGAAATTTTTAAGGGCAAAATTTCGAACAGAAGTTTTTAAACACTGATCGCGTTCTCCAAAGGATTCCAGTTTTTCTGCAAATAAAAATTGGGTTATAACAATTCCAACGAGTTTCTTTTCTTCAAAAATTCCAATAAAATGGCAAATCATGTTTACCGGACAAGAATTTTCTAGCACTTCAAGATATTTTTTGGTCAAAAAAATGTTGTCAATAGCCAGTGAATTCCATTCTGAAGGAACTAATGAAGCATTTTTATATATTTGAAAAGAATAATTTGTATTCAAGAGATTTGAGCTAATTTCTTCAAAATTAGATAATATTTAGGATAACTTACTTTCTTTAAGTTATTATTAAGAAAATCCGTTTGAATTCCGGCTCAAACGGATTTAATTTATGTTTTTATGCAAATGCGCAGATAATACCTCCCATAAAAGTTAAGCATACAGTCCAAAAACCGGCATGAATTAAGATGTATTTCCATGACTTTCTTTCGAAAAGTGCATTGATTCCAATCATTGGAAAAGCAAAAAACAAACCAGACATAAATCCGTGAAGAGCTCCGTGTTTAAAGGTGCGATATGCCATTCCGTAATCAGCCATAAATGCAGAAAAAGATGGTTTTGCACTGTCGATTAGTGGTGGTCCCCCTACCATTCCAACTGCGCCTGACTGGTGAATTGTTAAGGACATCAGTGTCATGGTGATCATCAATGAAAACAGATAGGTCAATCCAAAAATTTTGAGCATATTTCCGGATTTAAGCTGATCCTGAGTAAGGTTGTTTTCTCTCATCCAGATAGTTCCAAATACTTTTGGATTATACCAGATAAATCCAACTACAAGTGTTACTAATGCAGCAAGCAGCAAAGCAATAAAATTAATTTCCATGATTATAAAGGTTTTAAAATTAGTTGATTCAAATTTAATTAAAATTTCAGAGTGAAATAGGTTTTTGTTTTTGAGCTTTAAATCCCTATTAACTTATTAACACTTTGTTAACATTTCTTGCCCTGTAATTATTAAACCTATAATTTTGAAACCGAAATTATTTGTGTAATATGAGAAAAACAGCCTTTTTTTTATTAATGCTTTTTTTATCACGTTCAGCATTTGCAGATACGGTTTCTGATAAAGAGAAAGCTGCTCTTGTTAAAATATATCATGCAACAAATGGGGCAGAATGGAAAGTAAAATGGGATTTAGCATTATCAGTAACTACCTGGTTTGGAGTTGAGACAAATAATGGTAAAGTTGTTGGACTGAATTTATCGGATAATAATTTGAAAGGTGAATTATCTGATGAGTTTTCGGATCTTGTAAATTTAAAAATTATAGATTTTTCAAATAATAAAATATCAGGTGAATTACCTTCTAATATTGGAAGTTTACAGCATCTGGAAGTTTTTTCTCTTTTTAATAATGAGATAGAAGGTTCATTGCCAGCTTCCTTATATGAGATCTCGACTTTGAAAGTACTTCTTTTAAACAATAATAAATTATCAGGGAATCTGAGTAATAAAATAAGAAATTTCAATTCTTTAGAGAACCTAAGTCTATTTGATAATAGTTTTACAGGAGAAATTCCAAAGGATTTGGAAAATCTTCAGCATTTATCTGAAATGAATGTTTCCTATAATCAATTTGAAGGAACGGTATCCAAAAAAATTGCTTTATTGGATTCTCTAAATATGACAATGCTTGATAAAAATGGAAATCCTTTTTTATTAGAAATAAATACAGAAAAAGAAATTATGCAATAGTTACAGAAAATTAATCGTGCTTATGAATGAATTTTACTCGTGAAAAAAGTTGATTAAATATATTTAGTTAATTGTGAAAAACCGTAATTTATTGCGGTTTTTTTTATGTAAAAAATTAATATCTGGAATTTCAGCTTTTTGTTTTTTTTTCATAATTTTAAATACTGAAACAGCAAACTAATTTAAGTCAAAAATAAATAAATTTTTAACCTTTAATAATAAAGTCATGGTAATACATTATCAGGGTAAACAACACGGACATACTACTAAATTTACAATCAGAATAATTGGTAATAACCTTTCGAAAAGCAGCTCAAATTATCAATTGGATTTGTTGGCAGGAGATAATCAATTACCATTATTTACATCAGAAATACATCAAAGCTTATCAAATTGCCTGAAAGAAATTTACTTATTCAAAAAGTACAACGGAATCAGTTTTGATGCCTCTTCAGAAAAAATAGAAACACTATTGGTACCTTATGACAAGGTGCTGTACGATTATAATAAGTATGCTTTGTTTAGGGCTTAACTGGTAATGAATTATAAAACTAAAAAAGACTGCCATTGTAAAACAGGCAGTCTTTTTTTTATACTTTTAATTGAGACCTAAATAATTTGTTTCTCTTTTCTGAAATTCATCCAGCCAAAAGAAATTAATAATAAATTGAAAAAAAGAAAAGGCACAAAAGCGTTAGTAAAATTAATATTTGATATATCGTTAAATGTTTCAACTTTAAAATTTGACCATTTTTCCTGATCAACAGCCGTATTATTAAATATCTTTGGATAAAAATGTAAACGCTTTTTTTCGTGAAATTCTTTCGTTTTCTGCATAAACAATAGTTGATTTCCTAAATCAGATTTTGCGATTTCATTGAGCTGAATCTGAGTATGTAAAGTGGGAATAAATTGAGCAATTGTCTGACTTGCTTTATTTCTCTGTTTCAGTTTTGTTTCTAATTCTTTTGATTGAATTGCCGATTCATCATCTCCCATTTGTTGCATAGCATAATACCAAAGCCAGCTGAATTCCTTATCAGGTAAAACATAATTTTTAAATTGCGGATAATGTTTGTAGAATTTGTCGAGTGTTGTTTGCTTGTCCATATCCCATTTTTCGTGATAGGCATTTCTCTGTTTCACGGTTAATTCTAAAGCCTCAGGAACGGGATATTTATTTACGATATATGTGTTGATTATTGCCGGCAAAATGATAATCAGAAATAGCCAGATCGTCAATAAAATAACAGCATTGAAGCTTGAATTTTTCTGCAATGAAACAATGTAGAAACAAACTGCAAACCAAAATAGAATGTACAAAACACTAATGGTGTAAAAGATAAATAGCGATTTGTCTAATGGAATATTGAGTAAGAAAACTGCAATTAAAATTACAATTGTCAGCATGGCAATTAAGCTTAAAACCCTAATGCAGAATAGTTTAATGATGTATGAAAAAGTATTTTTGGTTTGCGTAGCAACAATTTTCCAGGTGCCGCTTTCTTTTTCTTCAGAAACAATATTGTATGTAAAAGTGATAATCAAAAGCGGAAAAAGATAAACGAGAACAAAGCTAAAATCAATGTTTCCTAACAAAAGGTTACTCGGATTATTGAGTTCCGAATCATATTTCTGTGCTTCCAGGCCACGAATTGTAACACTTTGAATGGACGGATTTACATCGCGCTGCCCAATTGCCAAACTATTAATGGGCAGCGTTTTATTGATCAAAGAAAACTTTATGTAATAAAGTAAAAGTCCAATTTCATCTTTATGGTAAGAGGCATTTCTGGCAATATGTCCTTTTTGATAAACTGTTGCTTCTGTTATGTTTTTGGTTTGTTTTTCCTGAAATTGTTTTCCAATTAAAAGGCTTATGAATCCGATAATAAATAGAAACAATAATCCGATTTTTGTTCCTTTTGATCGAATGAAATTCTTAAATAATAATGCTAACATATTAAATGGCTTTAAGGTTTTTTGATGCTATTTTGATGAAAACAAATAGCAGACTAATCCAGAGGAAAAGGGAAATGATCGAAGTAATTTCATTTTTTAAAACAGCACAGATGCCTTTTGGATCATAATGAAATTCAGCTACTTCTGCCCAATGCTTTTTACCAATTACTGCCGGTTTATTTTTGTCATTGCTAATGTATTTAATTTGTAAAGCATTCATTTTTTGCGCCATATCATAACGATACGTTTCAGCTTGTTTCTGGAAATCGATATACGAATCATAATCGGTATTGGATAAAGCCATCGAGAGGTTTTTCATGGCGATATACGGATTTAAAAGTGACATGGCTCTTGAAAAACTGTTTTGCTTTTGGTAAACATGGAGCAAAGTATCCAAATGTCTGTTGTAAATATTCGAGCTTATTTTTTCGCCCCGTGTCATTACAAAACCGGAATAATTAAAAGGTAATTTCTGAACAGAATCTACTTTGTAAAGTTTGAGCAAAGAATCTTTTATCGCTTTGTAATGCACGTCATTCGGATTATGACTGTCACCTTGTTTGAGAATATCTTTTTCGACATTGCTGTTAAATA
Source organism: Flavobacterium sp. W22_SRS_FK3 (assembly GCF_052113665.1). Taxonomy (NCBI): domain Bacteria; kingdom Pseudomonadati; phylum Bacteroidota; class Flavobacteriia; order Flavobacteriales; family Flavobacteriaceae; genus Flavobacterium; species Flavobacterium sp. W22_SRS_FK3. The sequence continues at coordinate 80,178 of NZ_JBGQOF010000003.1, forward strand.
GAATTTTTGACGGCGCTTCATAAATATAAGCACCAACGGCCTGCGTCACTCTTGGTAAAATAATCGTAAAAAGCAACCAGATTCCGATAAGGGAAATCAGCGCTTTTTTTGAGGTTTTACTTAAAGCAGAAATCAGAACTGCGATTACGCAAAAGAACATCAGATACAGAAAATGAAACCCAATAAACAAGATCATTTTTAAAGTTTCATCTGAAGAAATAGTAAAATCCTGAAGCAATAACCAAATGAAAACCAAGATAATGATAGTTGGTAGAAACAATGTCATGATAACTGCAGCGATTCCCATGGTTTTTCCTAATAATAATTGTTTCCAATTAATTCCTTGGCTCAAAAGCAGTTTTAAAGTCCCGCTTTCTCTTTCGGTTGCGACCGAATTAAATCCGAAGAAAAAGATTAATAATGGTAATAAAATTTGTAAAACCATTGCAATACTGATTTCGCCAAAACGAAGCATACTATTTGAGAATCCGGCTTCAGAAAAATTGGCGGTATTTTGTTTGTGGGCTTCAAGGAAAATGGCATTTCCAAAAAACGGTTCCATTCCAAACTCAAAAACACTTAACGGCGTATTTTTGCGGAAAGCGAAATTGCCATAGTGCGCCATTCTGTGTGGATTTTTGTCCGGATTTTTTAACCAGTCTTCGCGGGATTCGTGCTGGTATTTTTCGCTGTTTTCGTTTTGACTTTTGTAATTTTTCCATCCGGAAAAAATGGCGTAAGCTAGCAAAATACCAATAAATAGGGTAATTATAAAAACAGCCGAATTCTTAAAAGCTGAATTTTTTAAGTGTTTTGCAATTAAAATTTCTACGTGTAAAGACATGGCTTTTTTAAAATTTATAAGTTAAAGTAAGCGTTGCATTTCGAGGCGCACCCGGAAATAAGCGCAGGTAATTTTGTGCCCCAAGCCAATAGGTTTTATTGAAAATATTACCCGCATTTAAGGCGATTTGCATATTGCCTTTGTTGGGTTTGTAATATACAGCTGCATCAAAAACGGTAAAATCAGGAAGTGTAAAATCTCGGGTAAACCATGGAATTTTGCTGCTTTGATACTGCATTCCCAAACCAACTCCAAAATCTTCTATAACAGAATCAGGATTGAAGTTGTAGCGTGTCCATAAATTAGCACTGTTTTTTGGCGTGTTTTGTTTTCTTGCGCCAATTAACGAAACGTCGCGATCGTTGACAATTTTAGCATCGATATAACTGTAAGAAGCGTTAATTTGCCAGTTAGAGGCAATATATCCTGCTAGATCACATTCGAAACCACGGCTTCTTTCAGCACCTCTTGTTACCAATAAATCAGGATTTGCAGGATCATTGGCATTCATCAGAATATTTCGCTGATTGATTTCGTAAACCGCTGCGTTAAAACTCATGGTGTTGTCAAAAAAGGTAGCTTTTAAACCTGCTTCTTTCAAATTACTTTCGAGCGGATCAAATAAACTTCCGGCTGGTAAAGAACCGGTTTGTGGCATTAAAGTAACGGTATTCGATTGTGGCTGATAGCCTTCGAGATAGGTTGTGTAAATATTAATATTTTGATTTATAGTATAAGTAAAGCCAACACGCGGTAACAAGACTTGTTTTTTTACAGTTATTTCGTTGTTGGTTTCATAATTGGTAATATCTTCAAACCATTCATTTCTTAAGCCTAATAAAAAAGTAAATCTTTCCCACTGAATCTGGTCCTGAATGTAAATTGCATTGGTTGTTGTTAATGCCGATGGAAGCGCCGTTCTCACATTCAAAGTATAATCTTCGGCACTTCGAACCGTATAAACTGGATTGTTTAAATTGAAGAAATTTACGTTGGGTTTTGGTAAAACAATGTCGTCAACCGTTATCGTTTGGTAATTTGAAGCGTTTGCAGGAATAAAAGTATTGGCAACACTTCCGTCGTTTAAAAGATACCCCCTTGCCGCATTTTGCCCGCCGCCTTTGGTTTTGTTCCAACTGCTTAAATCGTATCCGGTTAGTAATTTATGATTTAGTTTTCCGGTTTTAAATTCAAAATTTAAATAAGAGCTTAAATTGTCTACGTTCCAATATTGCTGACGCTGTACAAACTGCATCATCGCTAAACTTGTAACGGGCTGGTTGTTCAAATCGACCGCAAAAGCATTTGTAGTTCTGTGTTCCTGAAGATTTTCTGTCCAGGATTGCTTCATATACTGGGCGTTAAAACCAATTTTTGAAGTGAATTTATGCGCTAAATTGGTCATCAGAATTACTTCTCTCGACTTAAAAAAATCATTTGGCGCACCCAAATTTAAACTAATTGGTGTTTTGTTTAAATTGGTTACTCCGGCAACGGCGCCAAAAATTGGCTGTCCACGATCCAGAATTCCAGTCATATCACTTAAAATTAATTCGGCGTTAATGGCCGTTTTTTCATTGGGAATATAACTGAACGATGGAGAAACCAAAAACGATTTATTGCCTACTAAATCACGAAACGATTTGGCCTCCTGATAGGCACCGTTTACACGATACAAAATTGTTTGAGATTCGTTTAAAGGTCCCGTAAAATCCAAAGTTCCGCGGAAAGCACTAAAACTTCCAACGCTTAAATTCACTTCTTTTCGGTCTGTTTCCAAAGGTTTTTTGGTGACCAAATTGATACTTCCACCCGGATCTACAGATGAAAAAGTTGCACTCGACGGACCTTTTATTACTTCAACACGCTCGATATTATTCGTTAACGGTTGTAAAAAATAATATTGTCTAGTGCGCATTCCGTTAATGATTTGGCCTTCCTCATTTTGGCTGATTCCGCGAATCGTATATTGATTGTAATAACTTGCAGGGATTACGCTGCTTGTCATTTTTATGGCATCGGCTAGGTAAAAAGTGGCTTTATCTGCAATTAATTCTTTGGTTACTGTCGAGATAGACTGCGGAATATCTTTGTTTAATACCGCCGTTTTTGTGGCTGCAAACGAATAATCGCTGTTGTATTTTTTGGTAGGACGGCCTACAATTTCAACGGTTTGCAATTCATTTATTTTAGCCAGTTTTTTTATAGAATCTTTTGCGATGCTGTCATGAACTTTTTTATTAATTGTTTGTGATTGTACAAATTGCGAACTGATTAATAGTAGTACTATAAATATATGTTTCATTTTTATGTGGATGGAAATCTTTCCTTTTTAAACCGTTTGTAAATACAAATTTTCCAATTCATTGGCTGAGATTTTATCAGCTTCAATGATAGTTACAAGATTTCCCTGTTTCATAATTCCGATGTGCGAGGCCACTTCTCTGGCTCTGAAAATATCGTGTGTTGCCATTAAAATTGCGGTTCCGTCTGCTGAAAGTTCTTTTAGTATTTGAGAGAATTCGTTGGAAGCTTTAGGATCTAAACCACTTGTAGGTTCATCCAGTAATAAAACTTTTGCTTTTTTAGCGATTGCAATGGCAATACCTACTTTTTGGCGCATTCCTTTAGAATATCCTCCTAAATTTTGGTCGTGAGCTTTTGCCTGCAAACCTGCTTTGCTTAGAAAATAAGTTAGTTCTCCTGTTGAATATTTAAATCCGGCAAGAGAAGAAAAGAATTTCAGGTTTTCCAGACCCGTAAGATTTGGGTATAACATTACCATTTCCGGAATGTAGGCCACATCTTTTTTTGTTTTATCAGCATCTGTTACAACCGAAATATCATTTATTTTAATTTCGCCCTGCGAAGGTTTTATAAATCCTAAAAACAGATTGATTGTTGTGGTTTTTCCTGCGCCGTTTTGTCCTAAAAGAGCAAAGATTTCGCCTCTTTTAATGGTTAAATTTAAGGCGTTTAAAGCGATATGATCGCCATATTTTTTGGTCAGGTTTTCTGCTGTGAGCATAGTTATTATATTTAGTTTGGAATTATTTTTCTGAAAAAAAAATAAAAAAGACCTGTGCCAAAAACTTCTTTCAAAGCTTTGGTTAGGTAGATTTTATTTAAAAACCGGAAGTTTATTTACTAAGAAAACAACATTAAAAAAGATATAAAAGGCGTATGCTTTTGTCTTTATTTTACAATAAGACAAAAGATAATTTTGAATTTTTAATGATAAAATAGTAAACTAAAAAAGGGCAGGAGGTGCTCTTAAGGCAAAGAGGCTGCCTTTGAAAAAAGGTGACGTAACTGTTTTGTAGAAAAATACAGTTGAAGTTACCTGCTTTACTTTTTGAAAAGTTAAACTATGAAGTTGGTTTGAAATAAAGGTACTAAACGAAAAATGACAAACAGGACAATTATTTTCTACGCTATGAATGTGTGTAATTTGGTTTTTGTGAGCGCCATAGTTATGATCGCAATGTTTCTCGGTTAATTGCCTGTAAACATGCTCGTAAGAATGTATCGTTTGAAACAGCATGGCGAACAATACTGTCAACGACATCAAAAGGTTAATTATTAGAATTTTCTTTCTGCTCATTCTTGATTTTAGAAATCTTGTATCGCGATTTATTCTGTAATTAAACGCAACGTTGTTGCAAATATAGATATCTTATTTGAAAATGAAGCTAAAATTATTTTAGGACGACAAATTATTCTCTAGCGATTTCGTTTCTATATAAATTTCACCAGTCTTTTAATGTTGATATAACCATTTAGCTTGGATTTTTTTAAAGTATTTTTTATTTCTCAATAATCATTGTAATTCCTTGTCCGCCAGCTGCACAAATCGAAATAAACCCTCTTCCGGATCCTTTTTCGTTTAATAGTTTTGCCATTACACCAATAATTCTTCCTCCGGTGGCAGCAAAAGGGTGTGCTGCTGCCAAACTGCTTCCTTTTACATTTAGTTTTTCCCTGTCGATTGGCCCCAGAGCTTTTTTTAAACCAATTTGAGCACTCAGTTCAGGACTTTCCCAAATTTTCAGGGTTGCTAAAACCTGAGCAGCAAAAGCTTCATGAATTTCATAATAGTCAAAATCCTGTAAATTCAATCCTGTTTTTTCAAGCATTTTACTGGCAGCAAATAGCGGTGCTAATAAAAGATTTTGCTGGTTTTTGACGTATTCAATTGCGGCGACTTCTGCAAAAGTGATATAAGCTAAAATTGGAAGTCCTCGTTCTTTTGCCCATTCTTCACTAGCTAAAAGAATACATGAAGCTCCGTCTGTAAGTGGTGTTGAATTTCCAGCGGTTAATGTTCCGTTTGTTTTATCAAAAGCAGGATTTAGTCTGGCTAATTTTTCTATACTGGTGTCTTTTCTCAGATTATTGTCTCTCGCAAGTCCACTAAACGGAGTAATCATATCATCAAAAAAACCTTCCTCATACGCTTTTGCCATATTCAAATGACTTTTAAGCGCCAGATTATCCTGGTCTTCTCTGGATATTTTATAATATTTTGCGGTAATTTCAGTATGTCCACCCATAGAAAGTCCGGTTTGTGATTCTTCGTTTCGAGGAACTAATGGCGTTAAATCTTTAGGCCGAAGTTTCAAAAACAACTTGATTTTATCGCCTAGTGATTTCGCTTTTCTGGCGTTCAATAAAATTTTTCTGAGTTTTTCACTTACAGCAATCGGCATATCACTGATTGAATCAACACCTCCGGCAATTCCGGATTCGATTTGTCCGAGGGCAATTTTATTAGCAATATAAATGGCACTTTCTATTCCTGTATCGCAGGCTTGCTGTAAATCGCAGGCAGGAGTTGCAGGGTCAAGAGTTGTTTTCATGACACATTCCCGAATCAAATTATTGTCATAAGTATGTTTAATAACCGCACCGCCGGCCACTTCGCCTAACAGCTGGCCTTTTAAGTTATATTTGTCAATAAGGCCGTTTAAGGCAGCTGTCATCATTTCCTGATTTCCAACTTCGGCGTAGGCCGTATTTGCCCTTGCAAACGGAATTCGGTTATACCCCACAATGGCGACTTTTCTAATGACATTGGTTGTATTCATATCTGAGTTTTGTTTTATAAAATTTTCGAACAATAAAGATAAGAAGGAAATCTTAAATTTTATCACCTAATAAGTGTGAGATTATTTCAAGAAAAGCAGTAGAAAAACATATAATGGAATTTTGTAATCAAAACCGGAAAAATGGCATATTGTTAATGCTTCAGAATAATAATTTCAATCTTGGTTTTTTCTTTTTTCCGAATAATAAAAACAGGACGTTTTTTATTCTTTCTTCAAGCGATGAGCGCAAAATAGAAAATGCTTTTGTAATCTGTGCTTCTACTGTTTTGATCGATACATCAAGGTGTTCGGCAATTTCAATATTGCTCAGACCTTCTCTTTTGCTTAATATAAAAACCTCTTTGCATTTTGGCGGCAAACTTTCAATCTCTTTATTTACTACCTTTAATATGCGCTGAAAAGATTCATGGTCATCCTCAAGAACAACAGAGTTTAGAGCATCATGATACGTTTTTTCAAGAGAAAACAAAGATTGGTTTTTTCGATATAAATCAATAAACTCATTGTAAACTAATTTATACAGGAAGCTTTTGATGGCATGATCTGATTTTAATCGAGCTCGCTGCTCCCAAACTTTAATAAAAACATTTTGAACGATGTCTTCGGCACTATAAATATTCTTTACAAGGCTGTTGGCATAAACGCAAAGTTTATGGTGATAAGAGTCGATGAGATAGGTGTATGCTTTTTCATCTCCATTTTTAAGAGATTCAATTAGAGCATGGTTATCGCTGTAATCATCGGTTTTCATAAAAACAAATATATAAATTTATAATTTTTGAGGTCTAAATAATATGTCGTATTTCTTAAAAACATCTCATTTTTTGACTTTCTATTTGAATTTTATTACAAATAAGAAGAGATAAAAAAGACAAATATAAAGTCATAAACATATTAATTCTATAAAATAAATATGGTTTATAATTTTTCTGTTGAAAGAAAAACCGTGTAAAAAATAAAAAAAATCAGTAAAATGAAAAAAACTTTATCAAATTGTTAGGGTTTTGTTTTTTAGCTTCGTAATAATATTAAAAAGAGATAAAATGACAATAAAAAAGTCAGAACGATTAATTGTGAAATTTATCACAAATCAGGCAAGTCAGGATGAAATTGAAACGCTGACAGAATGGTTGAAAGATGAAGGAAATCAAATTGTATTTCGGGATTTTATAAAAACCAATTACGCAATTGATACAGCTGTAAATAGTTTTGATTCTGCAGAAGTTAAAAAGCAGATTTCAGAAAGGATTCAGAGAGAGAATACTGTTTTTTATAAAAGAAGATTTTCTTCTTATTATAAATATGCGGCGATTTTAGTGGTTGTTTTTGGCGGGTTCTATTTTTATAAAAATTCGAACGTAATTCAGCAAAGACAAAATGTCATTATTCCGAGGCAGGATGAAATTGTACTGCAATTAGAAAATAAATCAGAAGAAACAATTGATACTGCTGATACAAGAAATATAGCGGATAAGGATGGAAAGATAATTGGAAGACAGGAAAAAAACAGATTAGTATATAACAAAGCGTATGCTGAAGGAAAATTGACTTACAATACGATTAAAATTCCGTATGGTAAAAAATTTGAAGTACAGTTATCAGACGGTACTATTGTGCATCTAAACTCAGGAACTCAATTGACCTATCCGGTACAGTTCCTGAAAAGCCAAGGCAGAAAGGTACAATTGACAGGGGAAGCTTATTTTGATGTAGCGAAAGACAAGGCGCATCCGTTTACGGTAAATGCACAGGAAGTAAGTGTTGAGGTCTTGGGAACCAGGTTTAACGTAGATACTTATCTGGAGAATTCAAGTACTGATATTGTGTTGGTTGAAGGTAAAGTTTTACTTTACAAAGGTCAGAAAACAAATGAAAATCAGGTGTATTTAAAGCCGGGTTTAAGAGGCTCAAATGCTAAAGGAAAGTCTGCATTTACTATAGAAGAAGTCAATACAGATTATTATACGGCCTGGATAAAAGGAAGTTTGGTATTTAAAAATGCTTCATTTAGCGAAATTATCAAAAAACTGGAACGTCACTATAATCTGACTTTCATCAACAGAAATAAAATGCTAGGAAGAGAAATTTTTAATGCCCGTTTTGATAATGAACCAATTGAAGTTGTCCTGAAATATTTTAGTGACAGTTATAAAATTGATTATACGATCAACAGAGATAAAATTATTATAAATTAACAATTATTACGCCTATGTAACAAAAAATCCAAAATGAAGGATTGCTGTTTATAAAAAAACCGGAAAATGCGCCAACATTTCCCGGCAGTATGAATGCAATCAGTTTAAATAACCAATTACACTAAAAAACATTTTAAAAGTATGAAAAAACTCTTGAACAAAATCAGGTTCGATAAGCCTTTTTTGAAATTTGATTTAAAAATGAAATTAACCACATTATTTTTATTGACCACTTTATCTGTTATGCATGCGGGAGCTTCGTATTCTCAAAAAGCTATCGCTTCTTTCAGTGCTGATAATATGACCGTTGCGAAGGTTATAGAAAAGATTGAATATACTACAGATTACAGATTTGTATATAACGTGAGATCAGTTGATTTAGATCGTAAAGTTGATTTTCATGTAACGAATGTTTCTATGGAAGCAATACTGAATACGCTTTTTAATAACACGGGTACCGATTTTAAAATTAGTGGATCACATATTATTTTAACTCCAAAAAAAGCACCCATAGAAAAGCCAACTGTGGTAAAAGAAGATCAGGATTTTATTGTAAAAGGTAAAGTAACCGATGAAAATGGAAATCCACTGCCAGGAGCAGCTGTTTCGGATAATGGGTCGGGGAGAGGTGTGCAGACCGATTTTAACGGAGAATATCAGATTATTGCAGTAAATAGTGAAACTACATTAGCTTTTGCTTATCTGGGCTTTGTAAGACAGGAAGTAAAAGTTGCAGGCAGAAGTGTCATTAATATTACACTTAAAGAAGATACAGTTCAATTAGGTGAACTTGTATTAACAACTGGATATCAAGATATTAAAGCAGAGGAAGCTACAGGATCGTTCTCAAAATTAAAATCGGAGGATTTTAAAGAGCAACGCTTAAGTGGTTTAGATAAAATATTAGAAGGTCGTATAGTAGGATACCAGGACGGGAAGATTCGTGGAACCACTTCTATGAGCGGACTTACTACTCCTTTGTATGTTGTCGATGGTTTTCCGATAGAAAATACCAAGTATAATGCAACGTTTAATTTAGAAGAAAATCTTCCTAATTTAAATTTAGAAGATATTGAAACAATTACGGTTTTAAAAGATGCTGCGGCTTCTTCTATTTATGGTGCACGTGCTGCAAATGGCGTTGTAGTTATTACGACTAAAAAAGCGAAAGCGGGGAAAACAACTATTTCGTTTTCTAGCAATTTAACGGTAACACCCTACAGGAATTATACCGATAATCTTACGGATTCAGGAGATGTTATTGGGCTAGAAAGAGGTTGGGCTACCAATAATCCTAATTTGCAGGGAGCTAATGCAAGTACTTATGCACAATCGCTATTAAACAATGCAGCCTTTACTAGTTTAGGTATGCAAACTATTTTAAAGGGGTATTCTGGCGCAATTTCACAAACGGATGCAACAAATCAATTGAATCAATTGGCTGCTAATGGTTATAAATATTATGATGATGTGGCAAAGTATGCTAAGCGCGACCAGTTTTTTACGCAACACAATATTAGTTTGGGAACAGCAACGCAAAAGAATAGTTTCAATGCTTCCTTAACTTATAAAAACAATAAATTGGAAGATATTTATTCCGAAAATGAAACGGTTGGTATTAACCTTAAAAATTCAACAGAAATTAATAGTTGGTTGTCTTTAGATTTAGGTACGTACATCAATTTTGGTAAAGGCGATACACAAAGTTATAACCCTATTAATTCATCTTCAGGTACATTTAATGCTGGTTATAAACATCAGCCATATGACCAATTGGTTAATAATGATGGAACTTATTTCACCTCAACAGCTGCGTCACGTTACAATAATTTCACCCTTCAATCTATGCAGGACTATGGTCTTTATAGCATGGACATTACACCAATTGAAGAGTTGGGAAGAAACGTTAGCAATACCAAAAATTTCTTAAACAGATCTTTTGCTAAGTTTAATGTAAAATTCAGTAAAGCATTTACCTATACTGCCATGTTTCAATACGAGTATGGTTCAGATCGTACCAGTTATTTGAGAGAAAAAGAGTCGTTTAGTGTAAGAAGTCAGGTAAACGGTTTGGTAACTCTAGCCAATAATGCTGCAGTTTACAATTTACCTTATGGCGATATTTTAAAAGAAACCAATCAATTTACAAATGCCTACAATTTCCGTCAGCAGTTAAATTTTGAACAAAATTTTAAAGCAAAACATAATGTATCCGCTATTGCCGGTATGGAGGTGCGTCATAATAAAACAGAATACAGAGACGATACTCGTTACGGTTGGGATGAGCAAACCTTATCTTTCACTCCCATAAATCAAGCCAACTTATTGAAAGTCTACGGTAACGTGTTTAGTGGTTATATGAGCCAAAATGACTTCTCTGCAGAGAGAGAATTGGTCAACCGTTACATTTCGTTTTATGGTACGGGTGGCTATACTTATGATAAAAAATACATGGTAACCGGAAGTTTACGTTGGGACCGTTCTAACCTTTGGGGAACGGATAATAAATACCAAAGCAAACCTACATGGTCTGCTGGAGCTGCTTGGAATATCAATAAAGAATCTTTTTTTGATGTGGCTTGGGTAGCTATGCTTAAACTACGAGGATCCTATGGTATTGGGGGTAACGTAGCCAAAGATTCTGCTCCTTACTTAACTGCATATTACATTGCCAATCCTAATGTAGGAGGAGTACAGGGCAGTGTGAATTCAAGACCAAATCCAGAGTTGTCCTGGGAAAAAACCACTACAACCAATATAGGGTTGGATTTCTCCTTATTTAAAAATCGCTTGAATGGAACGTTTGATGTGTACAACAAAAAAGGCGAGGATTTGTTAGCAAGTAGTACTGGAGTTCCAACAGAAGGCTGGGGATATTCAACCTATAGAATCAATAATGGAGAAATGACCAACAAAGGTTTTGAGGTAAGTTTAAGCGGTACCATTATTAAAACGCCTTCGTTTGCCTGGGATGCTTCGGTTTTATATGCTAAAAATAAGAACGAAGTTACTTATGTCGATGTAGAGGCTCCTGTTTATTATCTCCAATTGGACTATGCTTCAGCTTATCCCAGAGTAGGTAAAAATTACAATTCCATTTATGGTTACAAGTGGGCAGGCTTGAGTAGTACTGGTTTGCCTCAGGTTTATGATGCTTCTGGAACAGCAGTAATTTATAACCCAGCGGATTTAGAGGCTATTGAAGATTATGGGACGACAGTACCTATCCAAAGCGGTTCTTTTCACACCTCTGTGAGTTATAAAAACTTCTCACTTTCTGCACTTTTTATTTATGAATTGGGACATAAAATGAGAAATACTTTTTTACCTATGTTGAACAATAATTATTCAAGTGCAATGGGAAGCTACGTAGCTGATATTACTGTTGTAAATAAGGACATAGTAAACCGTTGGCAACAACCTGGTGATGAGGTTTTTACGAGTATTCCGCGTGCGGTATATGAATATGAGGCAGATTTTAATTACGATTCCCGTAGTATTTATTCCTATGCTGATATTAATATTTTGGATGCATCCAATGTTCGTTTAAGTAACGTTTCATTAGGGTATCAGTTGCCTAAAAGTTTTATAAGTAAAGTGAAGTTAGAAAATATCCGCTTTAATTTAAATGCAGAAAATGTTTACACATGGGCGAAAAGTAGAGATGCAAAATACATGTTAGGTGGTTTCCAGTCTCCAAGTATTGTAATGGGTGTCAATATTAATTTTTAATTTAAAAGACTACACGATGAAAAAAATATATATAAAGATACTGTGCGTCCTGGTATTAGGATTAACTTTTACAGCTTGTGATGATTATTTGGATGAGGTACCAAAAGGATCAAAAGTTCCTACTACATTAGCCGACTATGAAGCTTTTATACGAGATGAATATGGTAATCAAATAGTAAATATTGAGCAGGCAATAAGTTTGTTGAACGACAGATATCAAACAGAAGCTAATTTAGCCTATTACCGTTTGACAAAAGCAAACTATATGTGGGATGAAACTGCGGATAGAATAGCGTTGAATCAGGCTGATGAAACGACGTATTATGGACAGTATGCAGGAATTTCAACATTCAATTTGATTATAGAGAATGCTTTAACCACCACTGAAGCTACCGAAACAGATCAAAGAAATCTTTGGGCACAAGCCAAAATATTGCGTGCCATGTCGTATTTTAATTTGGTTAATTTTTATGCCGATACGTATACTACGGCTAATGCTAGTAAATTGTCTGTCCCTTTAATAACAAGTGCTAGCATTAATGCGCCTAGTAAACAAGTTACGATTCAGGAATTGTATGATTTTATTTTAAAAGATGTGCAAGAAGCAATTCCTTATTTACCAAAGGTTTCCGTAACTGCTTTGCATCCCAATTTAGGAGCTGGTTATGCCTTTTATTCAAGAGTGTATTTACAAATGAATAATTATACTGAGGCTTTAAAATATGCAGATATGGCTTTGGGCGAAAATAATAAGTTGTATGATTGGGTAGGTTTTTATAATGACAATAAAGCATTAATTGAGGTGCCAAACTCTTACACAACAATAGCCTCTCCAATGGGATATAATTATAGTGAAAATTATACTTTTAGACATGGTTCCAGCCGTTCATTAGCTAGAGAATTAAGTATACCTGTAGAAAGAGCGCTACGTTTTGAGACCGGTGACGCTCGTTTTAAGTCGCGTTGGAAAATCAGAACCGTTGGGGCTGAAAGCTATTATTACTCCACTTTATCAGGTATGTATAATTTTGGAGGAATTACCACAGTGGAAGTATATTTAATAAAGGCAGAATGTTTGGCTCGTGCCGGACAGGTGGCCGAGGCTATGAACGTTTTAAACACAGTTCGTAAAACGCGTATTCTTGCAAGTGAATATACTGATGTTGTGACAGCTGATAAAACGACAGCTTTAAATGCTATTTTCAAGACCAAACGTAACGAGCTAATTTTAACAATCATGCCATTTGCCGATGCAAGACGTTTGAATGCTGAGGGAGAATATACCTTTAGTTTATCAAAAGTAGTAGATGGAACAACCTATACTTTGTCATCAGATTCTCATTTATGGACAATGCCTTTCCCCCAAGGAGCTACTAATAATCCAGGGAATGGTACTCTAACACAAAATGTAAATAAATAGCAAAGAACAAAAACTTCCTGATTAGTTTTTGCGAAAGGGAAGTTTATTTAAAACAAAAAAAAATGAAAAATAAGTTTTTAAAATCAGGTTTATTGGCTGTAACGCTTGCAGCATTAATTGTTTCTTGTTCTAAAAAAGAAGAGGGCTACACTATAAGCGGAAAATTTGTTGATGTAAAAGAAGGAATGGTTTATTTAGAATTCATGGATGGCGATAAAAAAATCATTGATTCAACTACAATTACTAACGGAAGTTTTACTTTTTCAGGAAAAGTAGAGGAACCGCTACTGTATACCATAAAATTGAAAGGAGCAGACTATGGAGCAGGTTTTTTATTAGATAATGAAAACATAACCTTCGAGGCTAAAAAGGATTCTATGTATCTGGCTAAAGTTTCGGGCGCAACTCAGGATTCAATTTATAAATCATTTTATAAAAATGAATTCAAAAAGATCTCTGGTTTAGCAGGTCCTATTTATAGAGTTTCCGATTCATTAAAGCAAGGAGGTAAAGTAAAGCTTACCCCGGAACAAAATGAAATGTTGGACAAACGTTGGGCAGATTTACAAGTTTTTGCAGATGATTTAACTGATAAATATATCAGAAGTCATCAAGATAAATTGGGAGCAGCATTGGTAATTGACGAGCGCATCGTAACATATGGAGCTCCTGAAAAAGTAAAAGAATATTATGCTATTTTGACTCCAGAAATTCAAAAATCTTTCTATGGTAAAAAGCTAAAAGAAACGATAGATCTTAATGCTAAAACAGCTGTAGGTTCACCCGCACCGGAATTTTCTCAAGCGGATGTGAATGGAAAAATGGTGAAATTGTCGGATTATAAAGGTAAATATGTTTTGGTTGATTTTTGGGCTTCATGGTGTGGTCCATGCCGAAAAGAAAATCCAAATGTAGTTTTAGCTTACAAAACATATCATGATAAAGGATTTGATGTTTTGGGAGTTTCATTGGATGATAAAAAGAATCTTTGGGAAAAAGCGATAGAAAAAGATGGTTTAACCTGGACTCATGTTTCAGATTTAAAAGGCTGGAAGAATGATGTTGCTGTTTTATACGGAGTAAAATTAGTTCCAACCAATTACTTGATTGGACCTGATGGAAAAATTGTGGCTAAAAATCTTAGAGAAGAGGCACTTCAGGTTAAATTGAAAGAAATTTTCAGTAAATCATAATTTTTTTTCAGTCTCAGTCTCAGTGAAAACTGAGACTGAGCACTGCAAACTTTAAATAATATCACAAAAAAATGAAAAAATACATCTTTCTGGGCTATTGCTCATTAGCTTTCTGTACGCTTATTTCAGCCCAAGATAAATCAGTCAATTTTAAGAAAATCAAAGAATTAGGTGGTATAGAAGAATATTTGTATCAGCCAAACGGAATGAATGTTTTGCTTTTACAGGACAATGCATCCCCAGTTGCAACGGTTCAAATTGTATATCGCGTAGGTTCTAAAAATGAAGTTTTAGGAAACACAGGTTCAACACATCTTTTAGAGCATTTAATGTTTAAAGGAACGCCAACGTTTAACAAAAAAAGCGGCACTACTATTACTGATGTACTTCAAAATACAGGAGCACAATTAAATGCCACAACCTGGTACGACCGAACCAATTATTTTGAAACACTGCCAAGTGACAAAATCGGCCTGGCCTTGCAGATTGAAGCCGACAGAATGCGCAATTCTTTATTGACAAAAGAAGATAAAGAAGCTGAAATGACAGTAGTTCGCAATGAATTTGAACGAGGCGAAAACAATCCGAATAGTTTACTGGATAAAGAAATCTGGGCATCGGCTTATATTGCGCATCCGTATCACCATTCTACAATTGGATGGAAATCGGATATTGAAAAAGCGCCAATTGAGGTGCTGCGTAATTTTTATAACACCTATTACTGGCCAGATAATGCAACTTTAACGATTATTGGAGATTTTAAAAAAGACACTATTTTTGAATTAATCGAAAAGTATTTTGGTGGAATTACAAAAGCGCCAAACCCAATGCCACAGCCTTATACCGAAGAACCTCAGCAATATGGGCCTCGCAAAATTATCGTAAAAAAACCGGGAGAATTAGGAGTAGTGAACAAAGCGTACAAAATTCCGGGAGCTTTACATGAAGATTTACCTGCTCTGAATATTTTAGGTGAAATTATCGGTTCCGGGCCTTCGGCAATTTTAAACAAAACTTTTGTTGATACTCGTATGGGAATTTATAGCTATGCAAGTGCTACAAATTTTAAAGAAGTTGGTCTTTTTACCATTGGTGTTGGTTTTCCAACTACTTCAAAACATGAAGATATAGACGCTAAAATAAGTGAAGTTGTTGCTAAAATTCAAAAAGAAGGTGTCACTCAGGATGAGGTAAATCGTGTTGTAGCCAAAATTAGCGCACAGACTATTTTAGGTCGTGATGGTTCTGGCGTAATTGCATCAGAATTGAATGAAGCGATTGCGGCAGGCGACTGGACAGATTTTGTTACAGGAGTTGACAGATTAAAAAAAGTAACTCCTGCAGATGTGCTTCGCGTTGCACAGAAATATTTAGTTGAAGATCAAAGTACAACCGGATATTTTATTCCGAAACAAAGCGGAGTACAAAGCCAGGATACAGCACAGGCAAATAATTTTATTCCTGAAAATGAGCCATTTTATTACAGACATCCGGAACATAACGATTTTGAAAAAGCTTTTGAATACACATCTTTTGAAGACGAAACGGTATTAACAACCGTTGCTATGGAAGATAAAAATACCTTTGAGAAAGAGTCTTCTGTATACAAAAGAGAAAAAGTAGCCGGAATTGATGTGGTTTCAGTAAAAACGTCTGCGAAGGATTTCGTAACCGTTGCTGCCAGTATTTCGTTAGGAAATTTTGTAAATGAAACCAAAAACCCGATGATTTCGTCTTTAACGGCTTCTATGCTGTCAAAAGGAACTACGCTTAATGACAAGTTTAAATTCTCTGAAAAACTTCAAAAATTAGGTGTGAACCTGAATGTAAATGCTTCTACAACCAAAATAAATATTGGTTTTAAATGTCTGAAAAAAGATTTAGATCAGGTTATTACATTATTGGCAGAAGCGTTAAGAAATCCATTATTTGATGCTAAAGAATTCGAAAACCTGAAACAACAGTTCATCGGAAACATGCAGCAAAACTTAAATGATCCAGGTGAAAGAGGCAGTATTGCTTTGTCTCAGGCAATTTATTCAAAAGGAAATCCAAATTACAGTTTGAGTGTTGAAGATAATTTAGCCAATATAAAAAATGCAGGTCTTGATGAGGTTAAGGCATTTCATAAAAAATATTTCGGTCCGCAATCCATGCATTTAGTAATTGTTGGAGATACAGAAGGAGATAATTTGAATACCTCTCTAAAAAAATCATTTAAAAATTGGAATGGAGGCGTTACAGAAACTTTAAAATTTGAGGAAGCTGTAAAAGCAGGTTCCAAAATCGAAGTTGTTACCATTGCAGAAAAACCAAGTGCAGAATTATATATTGGTCAATACACCGGTTTAAAAAGAGCTGATGCTGATTATATTCCATTTTATATTGCAAATTACACTTTAGGAGCCGGTTTTGCCGGTCGTTTGATGCAGACTGTTCGTGATAATGATGGTTTAACCTATAGTATTTCTTCCGGAATGGGTGGAAATATCACTACCGGAGGGTATTGGATGGTAAACGCTTCTTTCAACCCTAATTTATTTCAAAAAGGACTGGATGCCACCATGGTACAGGTAAATAAATGGGTAAATGATGGTATCACACAAACAGAATTAGAGAACAAAAAGACCAATTTAATTGGGAGTTTTAAAGTGGGTATGTCCACCACAAACGGTATGGCAAGAACGATTTTGAGTTTTGTAGAAAGAGGTTTAGAGCCAAATTACATCGAACAATACCCAAAAGATATTGAGAAAGTGACTTTACAACAAGTTAACAATGCGATAAAAAAATATATTCAGTTAGACAAAATGATTATCATCAAATCAGGTTCGCTTAATCAAAGTGGAAATCCGTTGAAATAATTTTATAAACACATAGAAACATAGGTTTTTATTTTTGGCTGAATATAAGAGAAACCATTCCTCAACACATAGCTCTGTGTTTTTGAATAAGTGAAACGACTTTTTAAGCTTGCAAAAAACTATGAATCTATGTGTTTAATAATTGGTAAAAAACAAATGCCAGTAATTTAAATCAATACTCTACAATAATTTTCATAATTGTCTTTCATTATTTCATTTTTAGAATCTGAATTAGTAAGCCATTTTCTATGAAAGACTTAAAGAGCTGTTTGCTGACAGCTCTTTTTTAAATATCAAATCAAAAAAATGAAAAATATCATAATTAGCTTAATGCTGCTGCTGAGTGTGGGCATGTCCGGTCAAATGTATAATCCTGTAAAATGGACAACTTCGGTAGAGAAAATTTCTGAAAAAGAATATATTTTAAAAGCTGAAGCTAAAATACAGTCGGGCTGGCATTTATACGGTCAGTATATCGAAGAAGGCGGACCATCGCCAACTGCTTTTAACTTTGAAAATGGACAAAAAAACTTCGAGTTAATTGGTAAAACTAAGGAGGGAAATGGACATGAAGTTGTGGATAAAATTTTCGACATGAAAATTAAATATTTTGAAGATAAGGCACTTTTTACACAAAAAATTAAATTCACTTCTGATGATGTTTACAATATAGCAACCGAAGTCGAATTTATGGTTTGTGATGATACCAATTGTTTACCACCTTCATCTGAAAAATTAACATTTAAGTTTCCAAATGCCAAAAAAATAGCTGAAAAGAAAACTACAATTGAAACAAAGCCATTAGATACAGATAAAAAATCATCTGCAAGAGGATTACTGAGCATTTTTATCATTGCCTTTTTATCAGGTTTTGCAGCTTTGCTGACACCTTGTGTTTTTCCGATGATTCCGATGACGGTAAGTTTTTTTACCAAACAAAGTAAAACCAAAGCAGCAGGGATTAGAAATGCATTAATTTACGGATTTTCTATTATCATTATTTATGTTTTATTGGGATCTATTGTAACAGCAGTTTTTGGTGCAGATTCGCTTAATGCGCTTTCAACGAATGTTTGGTTCAATTTAATATTCTTTGTTTTATTGGTGATTTTTGCCTGTTCCTTTTTGGGTGCTTTCGAAATTATGCTGCCAAGCACATTGGCCAACAAAGTCGATTCGCAGGCAGACAGGGGAGGATTAATTGGGATTTTCTTCATGGCTTTGGCTCTGGCGATTGTGTCATTCTCGTGTACTGGACCAATCGTTGGAACTTTATTGGTGGAAGCAGCTTCAAAAGGAGGCATTGCGCCAATTGTTGGAATGTTAGGATTTTCCATTGCGATTGCATTGCCGTTTTCATTATTTGCTGCTTTTCCGGGCTGGCTGAATGCCTTGCCAAAATCTGGCGGCTGGCTGAATACAGTAAAAGTTGTTCTGGGATTTTTAGAATTGGCTTTGGCTTTCAAATTTTTATCCAATGCCGATTTGGTTCTGCAATTACATTGGCTGGAAAGAGAGGTGTTTCTAACGATTTGGATTGCTGTTTTTGGTATTTTGGCCTTTTATTTATTTGGTAAAATTACGTTGCCTCATGATTCTCCAATAAATCATATTTCGGTAGGAAGATTAACTTTTGGACTACTTGTTTTGAGTTTCACCATTTATCTGATTCCGGGACTTTGGGGAGCACCTGTAAAATTAATCAGCGGTTTTCCTCCACCAATGCAGTACAGTGAATCTCCTGATGGATTTGGAGCTTCTAAAAGTTCGGGAGAAACAAAATCAGTTTTGCCGGAAGGAGCTGTATTTGGCCCACAGAATATCATTACGTTTCACGATTATAAAAAAGGAATGGAATTTGCCAAAAAAGCAGGAAAACCAGTGTTGTTGGACTTTACCGGATATGCCTGTGTTAACTGCCGCAAAATGGAAGAACTGGTTTGGTCTGACCCAAAAGTTCTAGGCGTTTTAAATAATGATGTGGTTTTGATTTCGCTGTATGTGGATGATAAAAAAGAACTTCCTGAAAGTGAGCAATATGTTTCTGAAACGACCGGTAAAAAAATTAAGACAATTGGTAACAAATGGAGTGATTTACAAATTAAAACGTACAAGGCAAATGCACAGCCGTTTTATGTAATGGTAGATCATAACAGTGCTAATTTGACAGCACCTTCTGCTTACAATCCTGATATTGAAGATTATTATAATTGGCTGAACACAGGAATTAAAAATTTTAAAAAATAAGCTCTTTTAAAAGAAATAAAGTAATGAATGCTATTCTAAACAAAACGGAGTTAACCCAATTAGAGCAACATTTTTCAAAGTTTAGGGAAAATATAATTGGATTGAATCATACTTTCGAATCGGTCTACGGGAAACAAAAATTATGTTACGCTGACTGGATTGCCAGCGGAAGATTGTATATTCCGATTGAAGATATTATGCTCAATAAAATAGGACCGATGATTGCCAATACGCATTCCTTTTCTAGTGAAACAGGTAAGGCATCAACTTATGCGTATCAACATGCAAGACATTTGATAAAGAAACATATTAACGCTAAGGAGTCGGATGTTTTGGTGACAACCGGAACCGGCATGACGGCTGCTTTAAATAAACTTCAGCGCATTATGGGTTTGCGCTCTGCAGATAATATTTACAATGTGAATCTGAAATATGATGATGAAAGACCGGTAGTTTTTATCACGCACATGGAGCATCATTCGAATCAGGTTCCGTGGTATGAAACCATTGCGGATGTAGTTGTTTTACCTGCTGGAAAAAACAATTTGGTTGATCCCAAAATTCTTTCAGCAGAACTAAAAAAATATTCAAATCGTTCTTTAAAAATTGGTTCTTTTACAGCTTGTTCAAATGTTACCGGAATCATTACACCGTATTATGAATTAGCCAAAATCATGCACCAAAACGACGGATTTTGTTTTGTCGATCTTGCAGCTTCCGCGCCTTATGTCAAAATCGATATGCATCCTGAAGATCCTGAACAGCAATTAGATGCAATTTTCTTTTCACCCCATAAATTTTTAGGAGGGCCGGGAACTTGCGGTGTTTTGGTTTTTAATGAGAAGTTATATAAATCCAATTTTCCTGATAACCCGGGTGGTGGAAATGTAAAATGCACGGATCCATGGGGTGGTTACCATTATAGTGATGTGATAGAAGTGAAGGAAGATGGTGGAACCCCAGGGTTTTTGCAGGTCATGAGAACCGCTTTGTGTCTGGAACTGAAAGAGCAAATGGGTATTGAGAATATAAAAAACAGAGATAGAGAGCTATTGGATATTTGTTATTCGGAACTTCAAAAAATCGAAGGTTTGTCAATTCTTGGAGATATTAAAACGGAGCGAATTGGCTGTGTTTCTTTCACTATAGAAAATATTCATTATAATTTAATTGTGCGACTTTTAAATGATCGTTTTGGAATCCAGGTTCGTGGCGGCTGGTCTTGTGCGAGTACGTATGCACATTATTTGTTTGATATTGATGAGCAGCAGTCTAAAAAAATTACAAGTGGAATTCTTCAAAAAAATCTAAGCAATAAACCGGGTTGGGTCCGTGTTTCATTACATCCGACAATGACTAATGATGAATTGTTTTTTATTTGTGATGCTATACAAAAAGTGGTTCTTCACTATGATGAATGGCAAAAAGCGTATGAATATAACCCTTTGAATAATGAATTTGAAAATATTTTAAAAGCAGAAACTATTTCTGAGGATGTTAAAGATTGGTTTTGTTTGGACTAACAATTATGATCTGGTAATCCTTTTCTGAATAAGAAAGAAAGCACTCTTTTTTTGGAGTGCTTTTTTAATTAAATTCAGATAAAAATCATTCTAACTTTGAATTGTTTAATAAAATAAATGCCGTGTGCCAGCACGGTTCAGGATAGTTATATAATTTGAATCGAATAAGTTTGTAATGAAATTGATTAAAAAAGCTTTTTAATTAAAAAAATTTGATTAGCAAATTGTCATTAATTTTTTATTAATTCAAAACGATTAGTTATGAATAAGGTCACAATTGATTGTGTTGTTTTTGGTTATGATGAAGGTATTCTTAAAGTACTGTTATCAAAAGAAAACAATAGCGTAGGAACTAAATGGAGTCTTATATCCGGAGCAGTAAAAAATGTAAAAAATGCTGATGATGCTGTCTTGGCTTTACTTAATGAATTTGGCAGCTATGAAAATGTTTTTTTAAAACAGTTGACACAAGGGGTAAATTTTAATTCTCAAGCTTTACGATATTACACGGTTATAAATATTGAAGATTACAGAGTGAAATTTGGTGTAATCGATTTATACCAAAGATGGTTTAAAATTACGGATATACCTGATTTGATTCAGGATCATAATCAAATATTAGATTATAGTTTGTATCAGTTGGAGATGTGTGTGCGTCAGTCACCTGCTGGTTTTAATCTTTTGCCTGAAAAGTTTACCATATCCGAATTGATGGATTTTTATCAGGGAATTTTGGGCATAGAAACGGACAAGGAGAACTTTAGAAGAAAATTTTTAAAAGAAAAAGTCTTAGTTGCTTTAAAAGAAAAAAAAGAGAATGTTTCTGAAAAAGCTGATAAACTTTATAAATTTAATGCTGCTTTTTTTTGATAAATCTATTTCAAAGGAGTTTGTTTTGGATTTTTGATCCTCAATCGTAATTTTTGATTAAGCTCTTTTTGAAAACAGCTGCCCTAGCCCAGACAGGAACGGCATCCTTTGACTGCTTTCTTAAAGCAGGCAAAGATATAGTGGATGGCTGGATTAGCTCCTTAAAAGCAAATAGCTCCAGATTTCTTCTGAAGCTATTTATATCTTTTTTTTTGAATGCAAGGCGCTATCTACCAATTAAAAGGCAAATACCAATTATTGACATTCATTAATTTAGAGCGTACTTCGTCTGCTTTGGTATTTCCTTCGCCTTTTAGTTTTTGGTATATTTTTTCAGCTAAAAAGGAAGGGTCATTACGGCGTAAAGAAACACGTACCAGATCTTCCCAGCGATTTCCTTCATACGCTAATTCTAAAGCAGCTTCATCAATGATATTATTTTCAATAGAAATCAAAATATCTCCAACAATTGGAGCTCTTTGAAGTCTTGCACGACCACGAATGCCAGCACCACGGTGCCAGGTTGCTCTATAAGAAGGGAAATCGCCCTGGCGGGCATCAAAATCATACGGAAATGCTTGTTTGGTTTGCATGATATCTGTTGCATCTCCTGTACTTAGATTATAACCTTCGGGGGTGTAGGCCTCTTTTATTCCAAAATTTAAAAGGGCATCAGCAATTTTATGTTGATTATCTCTGTTGGCCGCTTCTGCATAGCGCAAATGTAATTTGGCTGCACGATATAAAAACCAATCACCATCTGTTTTAAATGTATTCGCAGCAGCTTCATATTTATAAATATATTTCATAATTACAGGTTCTCCGCCAACCATTTTATAAGTGAATTTTTGTCCACGCGCATCATAAGGAAAGCCATTGCTTTGTGTATTGCTTTGCCAAAGATCCATTGCCCATTTAGATGGTTTTGCTAAATATTTTCCACCTGTTTTTGAAAAAATTTCAATAAAAGGATTACCAGGTGCAAAATCACTATCAAAAGGCAATGACCATATCCACTCTGTGTTCCATAATACATCTCTGTCTCTTCCAAAAATGGATCTCCATCCTTGTGTATTATTATCTACCAATGTGGTAGCATCCTGTTCATAATATCTTAAATAACCAACTGCTAAATCATTATTCGTAATAACTTCAGCAAATTTTATTCTATACATATCAACATCGTTTGTTGGAGTACCTGTTTCCATTACATTTTTGTAATGTGAAGCCGCTTCCAGATAATTCCCTTTCCAAAGTTGTAAATCGCCCAATAAACATTCTTTATTGATGAAAAATTTCTCTGTATTATAGCCGTCCACAGTTACTAATAAACTGCTGTCGGAATCGTATATTTTTTTATACTTTAATGCTTCAGTAAACCTAACCAGTTCATCAAGAAGTTCATTAAAGGAAAGTCTAGGAAACTTATTAATATTCTTAACGTCCTCAATATTTGCTAATGGCTCCGTAATGTAAGGCACAGTGCCATACTGAATTCCTAATTGTAAATAAATCCATGAACGAATGCAGGCAACATCTGCATAACGCTGTTCATATTGCGATTGCGTAAATTTCTTTTCAGCCACCATAATATCGAAATTTTTAAGGGCATCATTACAGTTTTGAATAACCAGATAGAAATCTTTTGGATTTACATATGGA
Source organism: Flavobacterium sp. W22_SRS_FK3 (assembly GCF_052113665.1). Classification (NCBI taxonomy): domain Bacteria; kingdom Pseudomonadati; phylum Bacteroidota; class Flavobacteriia; order Flavobacteriales; family Flavobacteriaceae; genus Flavobacterium; species Flavobacterium sp. W22_SRS_FK3. Next base: position 103,836 of record NZ_JBGQOF010000003.1, read on the forward strand.
TTCTCAGCTGAAACATTTTGCTCAGAAAGTTCTTTTAGATAGGGATCAGAGTTATTTGTTGTTGTCATGAGATCTGCACGCATTTCATTCAGGATGACGTATTTCTTTGCAAGTCCCATAAATTTCCCATAAATCCCCATAACTGCAGCATCGGCATCATATACATTGCGATACATTTGTTCTTCGGCCACTTTATCCTGAGGTTCTACATCCAGATATTCCTCACAAGAGCTTAGGCTAAGTAATAGCACTGACATCCATAACAAGGCTTTGGCAGATTTTTTTGTTTTTGTTCTTATTGTTGTCATTGGTCTGTTCTCTATGTTGTAAAAATAATTTTAAAGTCCTAAACGTAATCCAAGTTGATAGTTTGCAAACTGAGGAACCAATCCTATATCTGTACCCTGACCATAAATAGATGATGTAGCACTAAATTCAGGATCGTATCCAAGATATTTGGTAAAAGTTACCAGGTTGTTGGCAGTAGCATACAATTGAATATATTTGATATGTTTACTATTATTTATCGGAATGTTATATCCTAACACTAACGTTTTCAGTCTCAGGTAAGAACCGTCTTCAATCCATCTGTCTGAAAATTCTGCATTGCCCATTGGATCTCCCCAGGCTGCTTTAGGCATATCTGTCTGCTGTCCTTCGGCTCTCCATCGGTTTGCAACGGCTATACTTTGATTTTCATATCCGCTCATTTTTTCAAGATTGTAGCGTACACTATTATAAAGATCATTACCTACTGAGAAATTAAACAAAGCTTCAAGGCTAAATCGTTTGTAAGTAAAATTGGTATTAAAACTTCCTATTACATCCGGATTTGGGTTGCCAATAACTACACGGTCCTTATCATCAATAACCTTATCTCCGTTAGTATCTGTAAAACGAATATCTCCGCCACCAAAAGGAACTAAGTCGCCATTTGTTAAACGTCTTGACAATCCGGCAGCATTGGCTTCTGCAGTTGTACTGTATACTCCATTACTGTCTAATCCGTAAAATAAGTTGGCATCATGTCCTACTGAAGTTAAGTAAGTTGCACCTCCAAATTGGGTAAGTATATCACCACTTGGTAAATTTTGTACTTTGTTTTTATAATGGCTTATTTTAAATCCAAAGTCAAAAATAAAATCCTGAATATTTATAACACGGGCATTCAGGGCAAATTCAGTTCCAAACGTACGCATTGCGCCACCGTTGGAAACAACATAATCAAATCCACTTTCAGCACTGATTGTTTCGTATGTAATCATGTTGGATGTTTTATTATGATAGTAGTCAACAGAAAGATTAATTCTTTCCTTAAACAAACTTAAATCCAATCCCAGATTTTTTTTCAAAACTGTTTCCCATTGCAAATCAGGATTTCCAATATTACCACGAACCAAACCTTGCATTCCAAGCAAATTTTGAGAAACATAATACGTCTGAGCAGTATAATTACCAATATCATCGTTTCCGCTTGTGCCAACCCCAACTCTAAGCTTCAGATAATCTATATCTTTTATATCTTTCATAAAATTTTCGGAAGAAACTAACCAGGCTCCTGAGATTGAAGTCATCAGTGCATATTTACTTTTTCCTGTTGAAGAATCATCTCCAAAACGGCTTGAACCATCTACAGCATAACTTGCGGTTAGAAAATATTTAGTACGGAAATTATAACTTCCATTAGCATACATATTCATCCAATGCGATTCTCCTAAAGATCCTCCTACTATACGTAACAAATTGGAACCTGCTCCTACGCTTGTAAAATCATCAGTTGAAGAATTGTATCCCAAACCTAAATCACTTTCTGTTTTATTACTTTGAGCCCTGAATCCAAAACGAACCTCTAAATTATGGTCATTATTAAAGTTTTTCATGTAATTGGCAAAAGTATCCGTATAAAGTCCATTATAAATCTGAACTTCACTTCCTGATTGATTTTTACCAATAGCAGTAGGCAAAATAAGATCTGCAACTCCTAAATCAGGAAGAAAAAAGGCTTCTCTTTCTTTGTTAAAACTCAAACCAGCTATTGAAGTAATATTCCATGCTTTATTTAAAGCATAATTAAATTTTAAGTTACCAAAAAAACGATAGTTGTTATTAGTAGCAAATCCGTTGGTCAAAATAGCATTAGGGTTACTTACATTGAAATAGTCCGTATCGGCAAGATTAGGAGAAATTTCACCGGCATCACTAACATCATGATAAGTTAAAAAAGGAGATTTCGTTAAGGCTAGATATAACGGACTTGTTTTATATGCTAAACCTTGGTTCCACTGATTTTGCTGGTTATTGATAAAAGAAAGGTTGGCATCTACAGTCAATTTTTCTGTTAATTTTAAAGCAGCATTTAAACGAACGCTATAACGTTTTGAATCTGTAGCTTTAATAATACCCTTGCTGTCTAAGTAACCAACAGACAAACCAAACTTTGCAATATCATCACCCCCACGAACTTTAAGAAAGTAATTTTGATTATAACTGGATTTAAAAACCTGATCCTGCCAATTGGTCTGGTTATGGTATTTGTAATATCCAACTGAACCTGCCTGATCATTCATATACGGTAAACTGGCAACTTCTTGCTGTGATAAACCGCGGCTGGATTCTAATTGGGAGATATGAGTACGATAGGCATCAGCACCCAGCAAAGGCAATTCGTCCGGGGTTTGATTGACTCCTCCATACATTGTGAAATCGATTTTAGTAGATAGCTCGTTAGCTCTTGTAGTGGTAATGTTTATGACCCCATTAGCTCCTTTGGTTCCGTATAACGAAGTACCGTCTTTAATAATAGTTACGTCTTCTATATCTTTAACATCAATATTGGTTAAAGGAGAAGAGCTGTTGTTTTGTATGATTCCGGAACCATAATCTTCATCGTCATAAATCATTCCGTCTACAACAATTAACGGTCTGTTGGTTGCATATAAAGAATTAAAACCTCTTAAAGCCAAATAACTTCCTGCATTTGGTGCACCGGAATTTCTAATACTATTTAACCCTGTTGCCTTACCCTGAAGAAATCCTGCTACAGATTCGGTTACAGAACTCGACCATTGATCTTTTTCGAAATCAACTACACTGGCAGCATTTGTATTATTATACTGCATGAGATCTCCAGATGGTAAATTAGCGATTTGGTAAGCAGTAGAGTAGTTGGCTTCATTTAATAATATCTCTAAACCAGTCTTTCTATTTTTAACAGCATACACTTTGGTTTGAAAATCCTGACCACTCACAGTAAGGATTGCCCCTAAATTGGGTACTCCAATTTCGAAACTACCGTCGTCATTTGTAATGGCTGCCGAAAATCCTTCGACAGAGACGTTGATTCCTGATAATCCCGTATTTGTTTTTGCGCTTTTAACAACACCCTGTACTAAAATTCCCTGTGCTTTTTTCTGAGGAGCTATTGCAGTTGAATCCTGAGCGTCCTGAGCATATAATTGATTTTCAAGACTACCCGCAAAAAAGAGGCTTAAAAGGCAGGTTAGTTTTATAATTTTTAACATAATTAATTTTGTATAAAATATTAATTTTTAACTTCAGGAACGAATCTCAAATAATCTAGGGTTAGGGCACTGGTTGCTTTTGTCCCGCCTATTAGAGAAATCAGTCCACTATCACCTGCGGTATTATATTGGAATTCTCCGATCTCCACCTCTTCATAATTATTAAGAGGCACTATAACCATTGGGAAGGTTTTCGTAATATTTTCAACAGGGAATCCTGTAGCAGTTAGATTGATTTCTCCGCCAATAGCCAATTGTTGTTCAAAAAGATTGGCTGTTCTGTCGTTTATTGCTCTCCAATAGATTTTGTATTTTGTGCTAAACATGTCATTTGCACGATAAAACAGGGTAAACTTAGCGAGGTTAGGAAGCTCTACCATAAGATCGTTGTAAAGCTGACCAGATGTTAGAAGTTCGCTTAGTGGCTCTTTTTTGTCTCGATAAAGCATTCTGCTTCGAAACCCATAGTATCCTCCATTATTTTTTTCTCCTTGTATTATGGTAGTAACCAAACGTTTTTCAAGCTCAACAGCTACTTTTTTCATAATGTAAACAATCCCGTTACTTAATACAATTGGCTCACCAACAATTTTTGTCTTGTCAACATCAAACTTAACACCAAATCGGGATGTTAATTCATCAGGGAGTTCCTCTTTTGTATACGCTTTTGGAAAAACCATGTCTCTTACTGTAAAATATTTTGAATAAATAGCAGTTGAGTCAATATCCGGATCATTTGTTGATTTATTTAAATACGGTTTCATTTTGATTACTTCGGCATCGTAGCCTTCATCTTCCATTAAGAAAAGTGTGTAAGAATTTTTCTCGTTGTTAAGATTGTAAACATTTTTTAAATACGAATTTGACAATGAATCTGCAAGAAATCCGGGAGTAGAGGTAAGTTTGGCATCAGCATCACTTTTGTAAATACTAAACGCTGTCAGGCTTACTAAATAATTACTCATTGACGAAGTGCCTGCCTGAGAATTAACATATTCCCAAATATTCAGTTTCGGAGCTTGTGCTTTATTAATGATATGATACACACCATTGGCTGCATAATGATCAGCAGTCACTATAGTTGCATCGCCTATTGTTGTACTTCCTTTGAATGTTAGATATTTATCACTCAGCATTTGGATTCTTTCTTCATCCGTATTTCGTACAGATGAAAAAGATGTTAATGCAATATGGTTTTCAACAAATTTCTTAAGTGCTTCAGGGTTATTCAATAAAGTTGTACTCACCGCTTTCATCGCTTCATTTGTGGGTACAAAAACAGTATAGGTTTTTGAGGCTGCTAATATTTTGTCATACCCGGTTTGACTTAGTAATTTACCAAATTCAGCTGTTTCCGGTGTAGTACTAATGGCTTCATTTAAGGTTACATTTAAATTTTCATCCCCAGTATTCTCTTTATCATCCCACGGACTGGAACAAGAAGCGAATCCTATTGCGAGAATGACAAAAAGGAGTTTTTTATATTTTAATTTTAATAAAGTCATTTTATACTTAATTAAGTTTTGAAATTAGATTTTTGATTTACCCTTGAATTATGGATTTGGTGGATAGTAAAAACCATCTCCGCCAGAATCAAACTGAGGATACAGCTGGTCCATATCTATCGGGCGAAACTCTGCCACATCAAACCAGGCCTGTGCTGAGAATGACGATTGGGATTGTAAGGTCAGTTTGTGTCTTCCTGTAGTGGTAATATCTACTGTACCCACTAATCTGCAATTCATTTTGGTAGTATGAGGGTAAACATGACGCTTGTAACCTTGTGACTCTAATACTCTTGGTTCTATGCTAGAGAATTTGTTTCCATTTTCCAGCAGATTTATTTGTCGGGACATTTCTACTCCATCCACAAACACTTTTACCAGTCCTACTTTTGTATCTTGTCCTCTGTAGGAAATCCATAATTTGTATTTTCCTTTAATAATAACCGGAGTATTAAAGGTGATATTTTGACAATTTCCATCTCTAAAGCGATTAATTTCAAGACAATCACCATGCCAGCCAAAGCCTACCGTTCCGCCTCTGGCAGCATCCTTGAAATACGTAATAGGATCATTTGAATCCCAGGTAACATCTTTAAATAAAGCTTTTGCCAAAGATGTTTTAGGGGCTGCTCCGGGTATTCTAAAAACAGAAGTTAACTGTCTAAATTCATTTTGATCACAAAAATCAAAATAAACAGGAGCTGGTAAACGTTTTTTGATTGAAAAATTTGCGGCTGCAAGATGCAATACACCGTTTGATGCAGTTACATCACTTTTTTCTCTAACAATTGCTACTCCTTTTTCCAATACGCCATTAAAAACCTCTTCGTTTAACAAAATCACATCTTTATCGAGTTTCGCACTGATAACCTCAAGTGGTGCTTTGGTTACCAGAGCCGGTGATACGGCTATATCTGCTAAATATTGTAATTTTGGTAAAATACGGTAACTCACAAATAAATTTAAGCTGTCTTTTAAATCTAGAGGATTATGTAAATGACTATATTTTTCTTTTAATTCGTCTATATTATTAATTCCTGCTGCTTTAAATGCATCATTAGTTTGGGCTAAAACGGTAAGATAGCTATCTATATCATTTGTTGTATAATCAATAGGTTTGTCGAGTACATCAAACCATCCAGTAATTTTTAAGGCTTCTGTAAACAAAGAGAGACTTTCATCTTGTTCAATAGTCTGTGCCAATGTTTTATCGGCAACACGCAATACTTTATCTATAACATGAATTACTCCATTTCCTACTTCAACATTAGACTTAAGGATACTGGCTGTTTTATTGACTGTTGTACTGGATTCGCCATTTTTATTTGTAGCTCCGGTTACTAAAAACTGACCATATAAACTTGGAGTAGCTATTTTTCCGTCGGTAAAAGAAGTTGTATTTATTTTTTGGTTTAAGATGTGAAGTTTAACAATATTCTGTAAATCTGCTAACGGAACATCTTTTAATGAATTGACACCTACATCGTTTAAATAGTCTTTTACCGCATTATTAGTGGGAAGAAATAAAGTATATGTTCCATACGTATTCATAAATGGAGCATAATTAGTAATCTCCAAAAGTTCTAAAAACATAGAATATTCTGGAGAATCTCTTAAATAATCGGTAATATTCAGCGTTTCATCTGTACTTTCCTTAATTTTTTGCTCAGTGCAATTTTGAAACACTAAAGCGATCAAAAACACTAAAGTAAATCTCAAGAGGATAGGTAATCTTAATAGTCTTTTCATGTCCTTATTATTTATTTATAAAATGGATTTTGTACAAGTGCTTTATTAGTATAAAGTTCATAAGTATTAATAGGCAAATAATGGCTGTTTGGGTCTTTTAATTTTGCCACAATGGATTGCTGTTGTTCAGCAGGTGCGCTTACAAGAGCAGCACTAATTAAAATATCCAATCGGGCGTAATTGTTTCTCCGGGCATTACGAAGCATATCAAACCAGCGTTTGCCTTCAAATGCAAGCTCACGTGCACGCTCGGCTAATATATAGTCAATAACTTCGTTTTTATTATCAGTACCAATCGACTCAGTTGTCAGTTCGATTGCTTCACGTTGTAATCGAATAGACTCAATAATTGCAAGGGCTTCCGGTCCTCTGTTTAATTCAGCAAGTGCCTCAGCCTGCATAAGCAACACATCAGCATAACGATATACAAACCAATGGGTATCGGCATCCTGCAATTCTTTTCTGGTATCGTTATCTAAGCCTACGTATTTGTAAATTTGATTACTTCCGGCTACCAGAGAAGTACGATCACCCCGAATGTCTTTATTGTTTGGATCATCAAAATCAACTCCAAAAACATCTTCTAAAACAGTAGCTGAAGCCAAAAACTGAGGTCTTTGGAAAAATATATTGTAAAATGGACCTAGATTTGTGGTAGTATATTGAAATTCAAAAATGCTTTCAATAGAATTTCCTTTGGCATAAACGGTATTAAACCATGTATTGTTTGAAACTTTGATCAAACCAAATTTACCTGGTGTAATTATTTTTTGAGAGGCATCAAAAGCTTCCTGAAAATTATCATTCCATAGATAAACATCTGCCTGCATCGCGTTAATAGCATAAACGGTTATACGTCCCTTGTCAGATGCTACATTACCATAAGTCAGCACGGCATATTCTTCGGCTAATTTAAGATCTTTGATTACCTGAGCAAATACATCTTTCTGTGGAGTAACAGGCAATTGAAAATTATCCTCATCGGTAAGTGTTGCTGTTAATTTTAAAGGTACATCTTTAAAAGTTCGAGCCAAAGTAAAATACAAATAGGCTCTTATTGCTAAAGCTTCTGAAAGATAATTATTTAGCTGAAGCTGAGTTAATGTTGGATCTTTTTCTTTTACAGCAGGTGCAAGATCAATTATGGTATTGCAATAATTGATGGTTCTGTAAAAAATTGCCCAATTTGTCAGACTATTTGAAGCCATAATATTAGAGTTCATAATGTCTCTTTGATCCTCAGTAACATTTGGACCAGCAGCAATCATATCACCTCTTAATTCTCCATACATGAATAAATATTGAGACATTGGTAAATCACTTACTCCGGGAGGCGAATTTAACAGAGAAGAGTACATCCCTATAACAGCGGCCTGGATGTCTTCTTTAGTTTTCCAAAATTCTTCACGAATTATTCCGTCCTGAGGTTTTAAATCTAAATAATCATCGCACGAAGTTGTAGAAATAAACACGATGAAGAGGGCTAGAATTGTTTTTATTTTAGTTTGCATAATTCAAATTTTATTATTAGAAACGAACTGAAGCTCCTAGTGTAATACGTTTTGTTGGAGGAGTACTTGAGTTATCTGTTGCGATAGCAAAAGGATCTCCGGATTTCATACTTACTTCAGGATCCTGACCTCTATATTTGGTAAAAGTGATTAAGTTATCTGCCGTTATGTAACAGCTTAAGTCTCCAAGCTTTAACCTTTTTATTAAATTTTTATTAAAATTATAACTGAAAGTAATAGAACGAAGACGGGCAAAGGAAGCATCTTCGACATAACGATCTGAACCTAGCCAGTTATAACCCGCTCCATAAACTGCTCTTGGCATATTGGTTACATCGCCAGGGTTACGCCATCTGGATAAAACAGCAGTACTTTGATTGCTGTATCCATACATATTAGTTGCTTTCATATCGGCACCATTCACTACTTCATATCCTAATCTATAGGTAAAATAAAGCAGCAGTCTGAATTGGTTATTAAAACTTACTGTGGGACCAAAACCGCCTGAAAATTTAGGATTACTGTTCCCTAAATACACTACATCACGGCTATCTATATTTCCATCATGGTTGATGTCTTCATAAATAGCATCTCCGGGTTGAAATACATAATCTGTGATTGGATAATTGAAACGCATAAATACCTCTTCACCATTAGGACCTACAATTGTATTTCCACTGGCATCTTTTGCTTTGGTTGCATCCAGATCTGTATAAACTCCTTTAAAACGGTACCCATAAAATGAACCAAAAGGATTGTTAACCTGAAGGAAACGCTTATATTCTCCATTTTTGTCTGTATTTCCACTCTCACTTGGATAATATTCAGAAATTTCTTTAACGGTATTTTCATTACTTGAAATATTGAAATTGAAATCAATTTTCCATTTATTTGACTTTAAAGGAGTTGTGTTAAGGGATATTTCGTATCCTCTGTTTTGTAATGTTCCAACGTTTTGATCGACACTATTGTAACCGGAAATACTGCTTAACTGAAGATTGTCAAAAATTAAGTCTTCGGTGGTGTTCTTGTACAAATCTACATCAAGTGAAACACGGTTTTTAAACAGTTGTAAGTTGAAGCCTAAGTTTAATCCTTTTAAGGTCTCCCAGCGCAAATTACTCAATTCAATATTAGAAGGAATAACACCATTGAGCCCTAAATACTGTGTACTATAGTTTGAGTACGTGTTAAAATATGTATAGTCTGATTTTGGAGCTCTGCCAGATTCTCCGTAACTAGCCCTGATACTCAATTCATTAATGAATGTAACGTTTTTCATAAAGGGTTCCCCGGAAACTCTCCAGCGGCTCGATATTGAAGGGAAATAACCATATCTGTTTTCCGGGCCAAATTTAGAGCTCCCGTCTACACGTATCCCTACATTAAGAATATAGCGATCCAGTAAGCCGTATTGTGTACTTATTAAGGCGCCAACGGTTCTGGCCTGCCCATTATTAGTGTATAAAAATAAATCCGAATTTTGAGTTCTTGACGGAACCGATGGATCTGTTAATACAGAGGAAGCCGTATTGGATGTCATTGAACGGTGAGTGGTATACATAAAATCATTGGTTTGCAATGATAATAAGGTTTGCAAAGTTTGTTTTTCTCCAATATTTGGTGTCCAGATAAAGTTTGTTTTGGTTACAATATTAGATTCATCACTATCAGCATCAGAGGCTCTGTTTACAGTAGTTTCAGTAAAAGGGCGGCCTGTTGCGTTTTGTGGCAAAAACGACTTAGTTTTGGTGCTTTTATAATCAAATTGTAAATCAAAAGTCGAAATGAATATTTTAGGTATAATATCCACATTTACATTAAAATGGGGAGTTATACGATCCTGTACCTGATCATTCATGGCAAATTCAGCCATTGCCAGTGGATTATAGGTTCCGGAATATGTACCCTGTATATTTTGAGCCGGCGAAAAATAATTTGGTGTAAGATTTCCCATTTCATCATATTCATAAATACTCATATTTGGCATTTTAATGAATGCAACACCACGCAAACGGTCACCATCTTTATCATCAAAACTATTCACATAGTTCCGTTCGGTTTTAGTATGTGTATAAGCAATATCAGTTCTAAATTTAATGCGGTCAGAAACGATATAATCCAAATTCAATCTGGCATTTAATCTTTCCAAACCAGTTCCTACAGTGACTCCTTTTTGTTTGTAATAACCAACAGAACTAAAATATCTCGCTTTCTCTCCTCCTCCTTGCAAAGAAAGGTTGTGCTCATGTGTTATACCTGTTTGTGAAATAGCACCTACCCAATCTGTATTTTGACCGTAATTATTAAAATTGTAAACATCAAGAGGGTCATATTGAAATTCTTTTACTTGCCAGGTATTCAAGGGTACTCCATTTCTATTCATATATTCTTCAGGAATCAGTTGAGAATACTGATCTCCACTTAACATCGGAATAGTTGAAGGTAATTTAGAATAAGTTGATTTATAGGTATAAGCAATTTTAGGCGCACTTACACCCCCGCGTTTGGTTGTGATTAATAAAACCCCACTGGCAGCACGTGATCCCCACATTGCAGTGGCGGCAGCATCTTTTAAAACAGTGATGCTTTCAATATCTGTAGGAGCAATATTCAATAAAGCAGAGTAACTTTCTGAATCTGCTGTACCAAAGTTAAAATCATCAGGAACGGCTGTCTCATAAGGCATTCCGTCAACTACAATTAAAGGATCTGAAGATCCGGAAATAGATGAAGTTCCTCTAATTCTGATTTGCATTCCTGCACCTGGATCACCACTGGTAGAGGTAATATCTACACCTGCCAAACGCCCTTGTAAGGCCTCATCGATTGTAGGTGCCTGTGTGTAAGCTAAATCTGCTGCATTTATGGTAACAGCACTTGTAGTTCTGTTTCTGTCATCAATTTTCAATAAACCATTGTCAGATTTTTTTGCACTGATAACAACTACCTCAGTAAGAGATTCTACCGTAGAAACGAGTGCAATTTTAATTGATTCTCTGCCTTTAATTTCAATGCGTTGGGATTTATATCCTATGGTAGAAATAAATAATTTGTTATTTGGATCTTTAACCCGAATGGCAAAATTTCCATCGATATCAGTGATTGCTCCTGAAACGGTACGATTTTCAGAATCCTGTTCTGCAATTGTTGCTCCGGGTATGCTTAGTTTATCGCTTGAGTCAATAACCTGGCCACGAACTAAAAAGGTTTTATTTCCTTGCTGTGCCAGAGCTGGAAAAGCAGCCATTATAATTAAGGCAAAAGTAAAACCGTAAAATATATTTGTAATTTTTTGTCTCATTTTATTGTTGATATGTAAGATAGTTATCTACTAAATGAATTAAGGATCTGTCTGCAAGGTTATTACTTTGGGAGGGGATGTAGTGAGCCCAGTTTAGATACGAATCCCTGAAAGATAAATTTCCGGGAGTACTCTCAACCAGCACATAGATTTTTTCTCCAAAGTCATCTTTTCTTTGAGTTTCAAATTCCCCCGTAGTCAATCCGTCATCAGAGGCTATTTTATTAACTATAATGTGCGCACGGATAAAGCCTGCAACCATTTCCTTTTCGTTTTGAGTTTGAAGACTTTGTAAAACAGATCCAGGCAAAACTTTTTTGGATACTGCCTTTGCAATTGCAGCATTATTAGGAATTATAAAAGTGTAAGATGTTCCTAAATCAACTCCCTGGATTTTACCTGTAACAGGATCATATATCGTAGAATTTTTAAGATAATCAAAAAAGGCAAGATATTCAGAATTAGGTTGTTCAGCTAAGCGTTTTATTTTTAACCCCTGCATTTCCTCACTATATTGAAGCAAATTATCAACATAATAGGTTCTTCCATTTTGCTGATCTTCGTAACCTGTAATTCCAACTGGCGTACCATCCGGTACTTCATTTCCGGCAGCATATAATTTATTATTTTTCCATTTTATATATTCTCCTGGAAGATCAAGATCTCCTGTTCGAATAATTCCGGAACCCGACAAATCATTTAATTCTCCGTTTGGGGTTAATACTATTCCATTATACAGTATACGCAATAAACGAGCCCTCGCAATAGCACTAGTAGCAGATGATCCGCCAACTGCGGGATCCACATATGTCCATAATGAAAGGGTCGAATTATATCCAAACCCCATTTCCATAAGCTTGGCATCCGAAGGTAAAAACAGGGTGTACCTTGTATTGATATTACTAATCATTTCCTTTAGCCCGGATCCATCATTCATTAATCTTGTAGCCATAGTGAACTTCGGATCTAAATAGGCTGAGGTATAAACGCTGTAAAATAAATTCGATTTTTGAACTTTATTACTGCCATAGAAGAATCCGTTACTTAGAATTTTAGCATCAACAATATCACTATTAAAATCAAATCTTAAATTTTCATTTAAAGCATTACTATTGGATGGTCCTTTTGATGGCCAAACAGCATTTTGAACCATGTGAGCATTGATGAAGTCACGAAAAATGTATTGGGGAAGCACATTAAGAGAAGGATAATTTTTAAGCAGCACATTATCAATAAATTCTTGTAGAACTCCATTTTCCGGAACAATCATGGAGTACAGATCACTTTGTCCATCATTATCAGCTTGTTTTAAATAATTCTCATTATTAGGAGAAAAGGATAATAGAGGGTCATAAAGCTTAATGTCTACATTGTCTGATTTACCTGTAAAATTATGGTAGGTATTTGTAGCATCCTGACTAAAAACGTATTTAACAAGCCCATAATTTTCGAGTAATTCGCGAAACTTACTGTATTGTGGTTTTTGTTCTAAATATTGATCAAGTGTAACTAAAGGAAGATTTACCTTATTAACCTCATGGATAATTCCGTTTTCAGCAACAATGTCAGCTTCAGTTACTTTTGAATCAAAGACATTAAATCCGGTATATTCAGCATTCGGATAGAAATAATTAAAGTCGGCAGCACTTAAGCTCTTTGCGGCAAAATACTCATCAGTAAAATAAGTGATGTATTTATTGTTATTATCCCCGGGAAGATAACCACCATTACGATTAGAACCCATGATCACTTTAGGCTGTCCATTGATTGTTTTAGTTACAAATCCATCATAATAGGCTGTTCTTCTTCTAAAAGCATTATCAACCACCCAACCCGTTTGCGATTGATAGTCTGAAAGCTGTTCTTGTCTAAAAGCATTGTAGACAAGAGCATATCGAACAATTTTTGCAGCAGTTTCACCATCAACTTTATTTACATCTGAAATTCCCTGCTCTTGAAAAAAATTAGTAAAGGCATCATCATTAGGAGCAAGCATAGTCCAATAACCAGCTTTACCCAATATATCCTTATATCCTGCTTTCTCAATTAAAACTAAAAGATTCTTAAAATTACCACGTGCTTCCAGTTGCTGGTAAATAGGAGGTTCCAAAGTTTCAGGTCGCGCATAGTAATCATCATAGGCATCCTTGCTGCAGCTGGACAGAAGCACTAGAAATGAAAAGACAAGTAAATGGTATATTTTTTTTTTCATTCTTGTTGAAATTTATATAATGGAAGAGGTTAATATTTTTTAACTTTTTTTTTGTAAAATATAATATATCAAACCTAAAGGGTTCTGTTACTAATTCTATCCTGCACTATCCTGTTTTTTTTTATATGTGTTTTTTTAAGTATTATTAAATACGAATAATATAATTTATATGTTAATGTTTTGTAAATGATTAAAATGCAGTATTTGTAAGGCTTTAAGCCTTAATTGGTTTTTATTAACATAAATGTTTTTGGAAACACTTGAAACAGATTTTTTTTAGAAATTTATCCAAAAGAATAACTAAGGCGTATTCATTTATAAAGGCAGAAGGTTTTTTTTTAAAGAAAAATGCTACATGTTTTTCTTATGAAATACAATTGTTTAAACAAAACTTTAAAAAAAAAGTATAGAAAGCCTTTTTCGGCAGATAAAAGATATGGTTTTTTGCTTTTGTAGCAAATTAAGTGATTGTGTATGTGTTAAATTATGATTTGGTGGTTTTTAATAAAAATACATAATGCTGAATAAGGTTTTTTTTAACATTTTTATGTTGATTTTATTTGACAAATGTTTAATAAAACGCCAATGTTTTCAGAAATCCAAAACCTTGATGATGTTTGGCAGAACAATTCAAACAACATCATTAAATCTGAAATCTTTTGATGATCTTACTAATTCAATTTCAAGATTTTCCGTGATTATTATCAAACTTCAGAATTTAGAGTAGCTGTATGTTACTTCTGAAAATCCTGACAGAGAATACCTTTTAGAACATGTTATTACTATGAAAGAAATACTGCCAAATTGTATATTATATATCAATTATGAAGTTATGAATAGAAATATATCTAAATAATTCTTTGTTAAATGATAATTTTATTTCTTGTTAATTTGTTATTAATATGTTGATAAATAATGTTTTGCGTGTTGTTTTAATCATTGTTTATAAACTTTTAATAATTATATTTGAATTGATTAACTGCTTATTAATTTAAAAATATTTATTATGGATAAAGCTATAAAACTAAAAGTTCGAAAGGAGCTAAATGGTCAGCAACAGGTAAATATAATTAGGTTAAAAGGGAGTTTAATTTCTAAAGGATATACAGAAATAATACATATTCTGGATCAGGATGACGAGTTTCATATCAATTCATTTGCTACGCCTGTTGAAACTACTAATGAAGTGCAGGAATATATTACAGCATTTATCAATAAAGAAAATTTAACTGATATGATAAGCTTGTATAAATAATTTTATAGTTGAGTTTTTTAATGTTACAATATTTTGATAATGATGTATTAGTGGTCGATTATTCCAGATAACATTTGTATGTAATAAGATAATTATATTAATATCGCAGAAAAATTAAAACAACCTTGGGTTTTTATTTTATAATGTCTTAAATCGAAAGAATGACTTCAAAACTACTTGGTTTTGCAGATGTGTTGGTAAATTAAATGCATGATAAAATATGGAAAAAAAAGTCGGATAATCAAAAATATATTTGTCCGTTTCATAAAAAAAAGAGGTGAAAATTATACTTATCTAGCTTACAAACCTTATGAGATGAAAGTATCGTTAAATTGACGAAAGAATTTTTTAGAAATATAGGTACAGCAAGAATGCTGAAAATATCAGCGATAACATTAATAAAAAGGAATCGTTTTTATCGCTCGAAATATCACCGAACCACTTATAATAACAGGAAACCGATGAAGTAGATGAATTTTACACTTATATACCACAAGATAAATTACATCTGGCTGGTTTGCCCAGATTTTTTAAGTCTACTTAAAGTTGTTGGAATGCGCTCTGCAAACATCTCTGCCTTTGCAGTTTCTTTAAAAGTTCTTGCAACGTGTAAAGGAGAATAAAAGTCTCCTGACTTTTTCTGTGAATATTTTTAGAATTAGCGAGGTTTTTTTATTACATCAAACTTATTTTAGCAGACTTTATAAAGGGTCAACTGTAGGTAAACATTCCTCGATCAATTTCTAAAAAAAAAGCTTCAGATTTCTCTGAAGCTTTTAACGTTGTAGCGGGAACAGGACTCGAACCTGTGACCTTCGGGTTATGAGCCCGACGAGCTGCCTACTGCTCTATCCCGCGATGTTTCGGGTGCAAAGATACGCCCATTTTTTAGAAATCCAACCAAAATATTAAAAAATGTTTTATTTTATGTATTGACTTGATATGACTACCTTTGCACAATAAATTAATACACAAATGTCACATAAAGCAGGTTTTGTAAACATCATCGGGAATCCAAACGTTGGAAAATCAACATTGATGAACGCCTTTGTTGGAGAAAGATTATCGATCATTACATCAAAAGCACAAACAACTCGCCACCGTATTCTTGGAATCGTCAATGGCGAAGATTTTCAACTTATATTATCGGATACTCCCGGAATCATCAAACCGGCTTACGAAATGCAGGAATCGATGATGAATTTTGTAAAATCGGCTTTTGAAGATGCTGATATTCTGGTTTACATGGTCGAAATAGGTGAGCAGGACTTAAAAGACGAAGCTTTCTTTAATAAAATCATTCACGCTAAAATTCCGGTTTTATTGTTGTTGAATAAAATCGACAATTCAAATCAGGAACAATTAGAAGAACAAGTGGCGTTTTGGACAGCAAAAGTCCCAAATGCAGAAATTTTCCCAATCTCGGCTTTACAGAATTTTAATGTACCGGAAGTTTTCAGTAGAATTATTTCTTTGTTGCCCGAATCGCCGGCGTATTACCCAAAAGATCAGCTGACAGATAAGCCAGAACGTTTTTTTGTAAACGAAACAATTCGTGAAAAAATCTTATTGAATTACAGCAAAGAGATTCCGTATGCAGTAGAAATCGTTACAGAAGAATTTTTTGAAGATGAAAAGATTATCCGTATCCGTTCGATCATTATGGTGGAACGCGAAACTCAAAAAGGAATTATCATCGGACATAAAGGTGCTGCTTTAAAAAAAGTAGGAACCGATGCTCGTGCTGATCTGGAGAAATTCTTCGGAAAACAAATTCATATTGAATTGGTCGTTAAAGTGAATAAAAACTGGAGAAGCAACGCCAATATGCTGAAACGCTTCGGTTATAATCAGTAATATAGTTTGGGCGTGTCCCTCCGGGCCGGGCTATTCGTTGCAATCTTTTGTTCCATTTCATTACACAAAAGGATTTTCACTGCTATCCCTCACGCAAACAGCACTAAAAAGAAAATTAAAAAATAAATAGGATATTGGGCAGGTTAAGAAAAGAGTAATAATTTAAAATTTTAAACTAAAATATTCTTGAACCCTTGAAGCCCTAGCCCAGATGGAAGCGACATCCTTTTTCTGGCTCCTTTAGCCAGGAAAAGATATAGCGGACAGCTGGAAATAGCTCCTAAAATAACCAGAAAAATAATAAAAAACTTAGGTACTTAGAAACTTAGCGACTTAGCCACTTTTTTACCTACCTTTGCAAAAAATTAAAATTAAGTATTTTGGACAACAAGTGATTAGGTTATTAGGGAACTAAAAATCTAAAACCTTGAATCTAGAATCTAAAATTCAAAAAAATGAATAACATTGTTGCGATAGTAGGAAGACCTAATGTAGGGAAATCAACCCTTTTTAATAGGCTGATACAAAGAAGAGAAGCTATTGTAGATTCAGTATCTGGGGTTACCCGTGATAGAAACTATGGTAAAAGCGAGTGGAACGGAAAAGAGTTTTCTGTAATTGATACCGGCGGATATATTCGCGGATCTGATGACGTATTTGAAGGTGAAATCCGCAAACAAGTAGAGCTTGCTATCGACGAGGCCGATGTTATTATTTTTGTAGTTGATGTAGAAGAAGGAATTACACCAATGGATGAAACAGTAGCTAAATTGTTGCGTAAAGTGACAAAACCGGTTTTACTGGCTGTAAATAAGGTTGATAACGCAATGCGTGAGAAAGATGCTGTTGAATTTTATAACCTTGGTTTAGGAGAATACTACACATTTGCCAGTATTTCAGGAAGTGGAACAGGAGATTTACTAGATGCTTTGATTGACTCTTTCCCAGAGAAACCAGAGCCGGTTCAGGAAGAGGTGGTTTTGCCTCGTTTTGCTGTGGTAGGTCGTCCAAATGCTGGTAAATCAAGTTTTATCAATGCCTTAATTGGTAAAGATCGTTTTATGGTAACTGATATTGCAGGAACTACTCGTGATGCTATTGATACAAAATTTGACCGTTTTGGTTTTGAATTTAACCTGGTTGATACAGCGGGAATCCGTCGTAAAGCTAAGGTGAAGGAAGATTTGGAATTTTATTCTGTAATGCGATCAGTTCGTGCGATTGAGCATGCAGATATTTGTATTTTGGTAATTGATGCAACCCGTGGATTTGAAGGACAGGATCAGAGTATTTTCTGGCTTGCTGAGAAAAACCGTAAAGGTGTTGTAATCTTAGTAAACAAATGGGATTTGGTAGAGAAAGATACCATGTCGACCCGTGATTACGAAGAGAAAATCAAAAAAGAATTAATGCCTTTTACAGATGTGCCAATTTTGTTCGTTTCGGCTTTAACGAAACAACGTTTGTTGAAAGCACTAGAAGCTACAGTTCAGGTTTTCGAAAATAGAAAACAAAGAATTTCTACTTCAAAATTCAATGAATTTATGTTGAAGGTGATTGAAGCATATCCGCCGCCAGCAACAAAAGGGAAATATGTGAAAATTAAATATTGTATGCAATTGCCAACTTTAACGCCTCAATTTGTGTTTTTTGCCAACATGCCACAATATGTTAAAGAACCTTATAAAAGATATCTGGAAAATAAGATTAGAGAAAATTGGGATTTCTCAGGAGTGCCAATCGATATTTATATCAGAGAAAAATAAAATTGAAATCCCCGCTGAGTCGGGGATTTTTTATGCCTTTTTTTAATTGAAAAATAAAACGCGTTCAACCATTCCCATCATATTTGAATAAATGTGAAACTCACAATTAAACCTTTTATTTTATTTACAGTCTTACTGCTTTAACCAACCATTTTATGACCAGATTATATTATTTTTCACTACTTTTTATTTTTGCTTATTCAGCTAATGCCCAAAATGACATTGTTCTTAAAGGAACTGTAGTTGATATTAATACGCAATTGCCACTTGAGCTGGCCACCGTTTATTTTACCACTGTTAAAGACTCTACTGTTATTGATTATACTACAACAGATAAAAACGGTTTATTTAGATTAACTACAAAAAAATATGATAAACCGGTTTTTCTAAAAGTGAATTACATGGGGTATCAAACGTATCTTGAAGAACAAAAAGAACTTTTAGAAAGTAAGGATTTTGGTAAATTATATTTGCTTGAAAGCGTAAATGCTTTAAATGATGTTGTGATTAAAAGCGAAGCGCCACCAATCCGAATGAAACAGGATACCTTAGAGTTTAATGCTGCCTCGTACAAAGTTCGTCCCGATTCAAACGTGGAAACATTGCTGAAACAATTACCGGGATTTGATATTGATGACGCTGGAAAAATCACGGTGAATGGCCGCGAAGTAAATCAGCTTTTAGTGAATGGAAAACCCTTTTTTGATAGAGATGGGGCCATAGCATTGAAAAATCTGCCTTCGGAAATTATACAAAAAGTTCAGGTTTCTGATTATAAAACCAAAAAAGAAGAATTATCCAAACAGGAATCTACTTCAGATTATTCGAGTATTAACCTGACTATTGATGAAAAGAAAAACAAAGGTTATTTTGGTAAAGTTCTTGCCGGATATGGTTCTGATGACCGCTATGAAAGCAGCCTTATTATGAATTTCTTCAATAATAAACAAAAAATAAGCATATTAGGATCTTCTAACAATATCAATTCGACCGGTTTTGCTCAGGATGAAGTATTTGATAATATGGGTGGTGGTAGAAATAGCAAAAGCGCTAGAACGACCGGAGGTAAAGGAATTACACAGTCTAACTTGCTTGGAGTCAATTATTCTGATGACTGGGCTGAGAAATTACTGGCATCGGGAAGTTATAATTTTGATAATAAAATTAATAATAACCAAAGTAAATCTAACGAATTGAGCATTTTGCCAACAGGAAATAACTATACTGTTGCAGATTCAAAAACCCGAAGCGAAAGCACCGGAAACAAAGCGAACTTTGAATTAGAATATAAAATAAATCCAACTACACGTCTTGTTGTTACTCCAAATGTAAGTCAAACTCGCTCTAACTCCAATTCAGATTCTCACAGTAAGACAACAGAGGATGATGAAAACGGACCGCTTTTAAATAATAGTGATGCAGAATCTTATAAAGAAAGTACAGCTACAAATTTTGCAAATACAATTGTTTTCAACAAAGCTTTCGAGAAAAAAGCCCGAAACATGAGTTTTGTTTTTTCGAATAATAATACTAACAATGATTCGGATGGACTTAATGATTCAAAAACCATTTTTACTCAGGAACCGGATAAAAATATTGATAGATATCAAAAAACAACCGGTCGAAATGTTTCAGACTCTTATTCGATGGATTTAGAATATACCGAACCAATTACAGATTCTTTGAGAGTGAGATTTGGTTCTGATTTTGATTGGCAAAATTCTTCAAATGACCAGAAAACTTATGATGTGGATCGGTTAACAAATGAAATTTTAGGATTGAATTCTTCATTAACAACATATACCACGTCTATGCAAAATGCGTTTACACCAAAAGTAGGTATTACGCTGCGAAAAAATAAATTTACATTAAATTTGGATTCAAAGACATCTATTATCAATTTTGATAACTATTCGTTGTATGCGGGCAATGATACACAGTTAAATAAAAAATACGCTTTGCCTTTTGGTTCTGCTCAATTGCGATATAAATTTAGCAGGTCTAAGAATTTGACATTAAAATACGATTATTCGAATGCTACACCTTCAGCAAATTATTTAATGCCAATCGCCAATTTAAATAATCCATTGAATAGTATAATTGGTAATCCGGATTTAGATCCGATTGAGAAAAATTCGATGAATTTCAATTTTAGAAATTTCGATTTTAGAACTCGTTCAGGTTATGCTTTTTCATTAAAAGGAGATTATTATAACAGTGATATTGTATCTACTTCTGTTTTTGATGAAAATGGAAAAAGAACCACAACTTATGTAAATATTTCAGGAAATTATTCCATTTCAGCTGGTGCAAACTGGAATCAGTCTATTAAAAAAGACGCACATGTTTTTCGATACGGAATTGGTTTAAATGGAGGTTATAATTTTGATAAAGGGTACACAAATGCTGTTTTGTATAATGCTAAATCAACTTCAATTTCACCAAAATTATATTTTACTTATGAATATGGTGAATTGCTGACCATATCTCCATCTTACGGTTTATCGTTTAATGAGACTCACTATGAAAATACTTCTGCAAGTTCAACATCAACTGTAGTACATAGAGCCAATTTACAAACGACAACCTATTGGCCAGAAAATTTAGTTTTTGGAAATGATTTTGGATACACCTACAATTCGAATATTTCAGATGATTTTAAAAAAGATTTTTACTTATGGAATACCAGTTTATCATATGGTTTCTTAGATAAAAAACTATATGCAAAAGTAAAAGTTTATGATGTTTTAAATCAGAACCAAAGTGCTGTCAGAACAATTTCGGCAACTTCTGTGCGTGATGAACAAAATACAGTTTTAAAGCGCTATATTATGTTTTCTGTAGCTTATAAAATTGGAAATTTCGCTGGCGAAAAAGGCTCGAAAAGAAAAGGGGGAGGAAGAGAAAGGGAAGAATAAGTTTTTTTTAGCAATAACTTATTTAGGAATCTAATAATTAATTATAAAAAATCCCAAATCACT
Organism: Flavobacterium sp. W22_SRS_FK3; assembly: GCF_052113665.1. Taxonomy (NCBI): domain Bacteria; kingdom Pseudomonadati; phylum Bacteroidota; class Flavobacteriia; order Flavobacteriales; family Flavobacteriaceae; genus Flavobacterium; species Flavobacterium sp. W22_SRS_FK3. Next base: position 125,497 of record NZ_JBGQOF010000003.1, read on the forward strand.
TTAAAATCTGATTTGGGATTTTCTATACATCTAACATCTAACTTTTTACAATTTTACGATTAATTCTATGATAAACGGTAAAACGAATAATATTGCGATCATAAAAATCTACACCGCTTGCACGTCTCTGGAAGCTTTTTAAATACCCTAATTCTAAACCAATATTGGGATTTAAATTATAACGCAAAGCAGTATAAATGCGGTTTTGATCAAAAGTATTTCGCTTGTTGTCTTTTCCGTAATTCAGTAAAATTTCATCAGAAATAATTCCTTTTAAGCTTCTTTTTTCTTTTTCCAAAATTGTGAAAGTTGATTGTAAGCGATATCTGATTCGGAAAGAAAATGAAAAATCGTTTAATATTTCTGTTTTATTTACTTTTTGTATAAAACGTTCTTCGAGCTGAAAACGGTTATGAAAAGTAATTTTTACAATATCATTTATAAAAGTTATATCCTGTTGCGCTCTGTATTCAGGAACTGTAAAATCAGGATCAACGCGAGGAGTTTGTGTATTTACATTAAAAAAAGTAAATCCTCCGCCTAAATCTATATTCTGATTGACACGATATCTTCCCTGCATTCTTAGTAGCCATAAATTTTCGAGAACAGGTTTTACAAAGTTTCTATTGTCTAATTCTGAATGTAAAGCCCATTTTTCAGATAAAGGCAAAATGTTGTAATATCGAATCCAGGTTAAGGTTTGCTGTTCAATATTTTTTTCGCTTTGTGCTAAAGAAAACTGACTGAAAATAGCGAAAAAGAAAAGGAATCTGATAAACTTCATCAATACGGTATAAATTCAAGCAGCGAATATATACAAATGAGAGATGATTTTAAGAAAAGTATTGGGCTTTTAAATTTGTTTTAATTGCTATTTTGTGATTTATAAACAGTTGATTTATAAAAAAATGAGATACGCTTATTAAAAAACGCATCTCATTCAACCAAACTAATTTTACTCATTTATATTATAGAGAATATTTTAAAGTAACTCCGTAAGTTCTTTGATCTCCTAATACAGCAGCGTATTGTCCTGCATTTCCGCCAGCTGGCAATAATTGCTCATAGTAATCTTTGTTTAAAAGATTACGCCCCCAGAAGTGAACTGACAAACCTTGCGATGCCCGGAAACCGAAACGGGCATTAAAAATTGCATAACCCGGAACGATTAAGTATTTTGAAGCAGAAGGGCTTGATGAAAATTCAGAGCGCGCAAAAGAATCAAGACCTAAAAATATTTTTCCGCTATTGCCAAAGAATTTTGCATTATCAGAAAGCTCTCCGCCAAAAGATCCTGCCCATCTTGATGCACCCGGTAAATCTGTTCCTGAAACATCTTTAAAGGCTACTGTGGCTCCGGTTTCTTCTAATGGAAGTGGGGCATTTGTGAATCTTACATATTTACCATCTGTATATGTTGCTGCGGCATTTACAGTTAAGTGTTGGCTAAAAACAAAACTGGCATCCAATTCGGCACCTCTTACACGTACTTTATCAGCATTTGCTAGGTATCCACGGTTTACACCTAATTCTGCAGCCTGAACGTTCGTCTGAAAGTCTTTAATGTCTGTATTAAAGAATGTCAGGTTAAATATTGAATTTTTAAAAGGAGAAGTTTTTATTCCTACTTCATAATGATTTACTTCTTCTGGTTTAATTACGGCAAGTTCAAGAATTGGTTCACCAGCCAGAGTAGGTAATCCGGCAACATTTACACCAACCGGTTTATAACTTTTGGCAAAAGTAGCATATCCATTAATCTTATCAGAAGCTTTGTATGATACTGTTAAATTTCCTGAAAAATCGGTGTCATCTGTGTTTGATGTAAAAGCCTGATCTGTATAAACTAATTTTTTCAATGCAATTAATGCAGGATCGGCAGTCTGAAGTCCACCATATGTAGTACGTGAATAATCAGCATCTTTTTTATCGAAATTATATCGTAAACCTGGTAATACATGTAGACGTTCTGTAACTGCCCAGTCTAACTGTCCAAATACTGCAGCACTTGAAGCTCTGATTCTGGCATCAGTTTTTATTCCGTATCCTTCAAAAAGATCTGGGGTTTTCCATAAGTCACTTGTAGTGCTTTGAGAAAAACGCCATTGCGCATTTCCTGATTCTTCAGTACCATTCGTTTGTGAGGTCTGATCTATAAAAAATACACCTGCAACACCACTTATTTTAGAGGTAAGCTGACCAGCATAACGAACTTCCTGTGTTATTTGTGTTTGTCTTGTTGGATTTTGTGATTTTGCCAAAACTTGTAATCCTGTAAAATCCCTGTCGTTTGATGGATCCCAATTCCAAAAGCGCCAGGCTGTTGTTGAGGTTAAAGTTCCTCTTCCAATTTTTGTATCAATATTAAGAGAGACACCACCCATATCCTGATTTGATCTCCATGGCGTATCCTGGTCAATTTTACGATCGAATGCGTTTTTGCTTGGTAACTGGTAATTTAAATCGGCAATAATAGCATCAAACTGACGGTAAGAAGCTCTTTGTGTTGGCGCAACACCTGCAATTACCTGTGCGTATCCGTCAGGACGCTGCGTTGTGATATCAGTAGCGAAAATAATATTAGTATTTTCTGATGGAGTCCAAAGTAATTGTCCTCTGATTCCCTGATTGTTTAAGGTGTTTGTAGCTCTTCCTGTTGCTATATTGTCGATTAATCCATCACGTTGCGTGCCTGAAAAAGACAGTCGGCCTGCTATTTTTTTACCTAACGCACCTGTAACCGAAGCTTTGGCCTGAAGAAATGCATAATTTCCATAACTTACTTCAAAATCTGCTCCAGATGTAAAACTCGGTCTACGGGTAGTAATATTAAAAGCTCCTGAAGTGGTATTTTTACCAAATAAAGCTCCTTGCGGGCCACGCAAAACTTCAACTTGTTCTATGTCAATAAAGTCTAATGTTGTAGCAGCCGGCCGTGCATAGTAAACACCGTCGACATAAAAACCTACTCCCGGATCGATTCCATCATTGGTAAGACCAAAAGGAGAACCAAGGCTTCTAATGTTAATTCCGGTATTTCGTGGGTTGGAAGAATACAGTTGTACAGATGGTACCAGCTCTTTTATACGATTTACATTAAAAGCGCCTGTTTGTTCTGCTTGTTTACCAGTGATAACCGAAACAGCTATTGGAATATCCTGGACTTTTTCTATTCGGCGTCTTGAAGACACAACAACTTCTATAAGTTCATTTTCTTCTTTAAGTGGTATTTGTAATAGAGGTATTGGTAGTGAAGTGACTTCTATTTCTGCAGTTTTGTAACCTACATACTGAGCCAAAAGTGTGAAAGGTAGTTTTCCTTTTGAATCTATGGAGAATTTTCCGCTTGCATCTGTGATTGTATTAAATGTTGTTCCTTTTATAACCACATTAACTGCTTCCAAAGGAATATTTTCTGAAGTTGTTATTGTACCCTCAACGTTTTGTGCAAATGATAGCGAGAAGATTAAAAAGAAAAGTATTGTAAATATATTTTTTATTGATTTTTTCATTTTATAGTATGTATATGTAATTAGTAAAATTTAAATTAAAATTTTTTTACCAGCATATACACATTATAAAAGAATATCTTTTCACTGTTGTGAAATTCTTGCTTTCATTTTTTTGTAAAAGATTTTTTGTTACTCCTGACTTACTTAATTTTACTTTCATGGTTTAAATTTTGTAAATATTTGCTAATTATTTTCGGCAAATATACACAAGTTCTATAAATTTAGTAGAATTTAAAATATATTTTTTTATTTTTTTATTAGTGATGCGATAGTAATGTTCTGCATTGCTTTTAAAGTTTCGTCCCGAATGATCATTAAGCCATGGCGCAGACTGCATTCTTCTTCGGTTTTACAATCAGAACATGGCTCATAGAAATTTAATGATGCACAAGGCAAAAGTGCAATTGCACCGTCAAATAAACGGTGAATTTCTGCCAAAGTAATGTCATTTTTAGATTTTATCAGATAATATCCGCCAAATTTTCCCTGCTTACTGCTCACAAAACGTCCTCGTTTAAGATCCAGTAAAATTTGTTCTAAAAACTTTTTAGGAATATTAGCTCCATCAGCAATTTCTATTGTTTTAGAAATGTGATCCTGATCTTGCTCTGCTAGATAAAGTAAAGCCTTAAGGGCATATTTTGCTTTATGTGATAACATCTGTTTTTATTATGAATTGTAAATTATTAAACTTGAAACAAAAAAACGTAATTAAAGGACAGTTTACCAGCCTCCGCTCGAACCTCCACCAGAGAATCCGCCTCCACCAAAACCTCCGCCGAAGCCTCCGCCTCCAAAACCACCTCCGGATGATCCGCCTCCGAAACCTCCGCCTCCGCTTCTTCCAAGACTGCTTAAAAGAATGACATCCATCAGGCTTGGACCTCCACCATTACTGCCTGAATTTCCTCCGCCGCCTTTTTTATTTCGAGACAGTAAAATTAAAACAATTACAACAATTACAATAAAAGGCAGGATCGGAAAATCTTTTCCTTTGGTTTGTTTGCGCTCACCTTTAAATTTTCCTTTAAAGACATCAATTATGGCATCAGTTCCCTTATCAAGTCCGTTGTAAAAACTTCCGGCCTTGAATTCCGGAATAATAATATTTCTGATGATTGTTCCGCCAATTCCGGCTGTCAAACGATCCTCAACGCCGTATCCAGGATTAATGGCTATTTTCTTTTCGGCTTTAGCCAATAAAATAATTACACCGTTATCATCTTGCTTTGTTCCGCCAATTCCCCAAGTTTGCCCCCATTTTGTGGCCAACTGACTTACATCTTCGCCTTTTAAACTTTCAATTGTAATCACTACAATTTGAGTCGTGGTAGAATCTGAATAGCGAATTAGTTTTTCTTCGAGTTGTGTTTTTTCGGATGCGTTTAAAACATTAGCATAGTCATAAACAGAAGTTTGTTTTTGGGGTATTTTAGGTATTTCAAATTGTGCAAAAATACTATTACATATAAATAACGCTATTACCAAGAAGGAAAACTGAAAAAATCTGTTGTAATTTGATGTTTTATTTTTTGAAATCTTCATTATTTATCCTTTTGATATTTCGTTAGATAGTTCGTTGGTGTCATCTTCAGACCATGGAAAATATTTTTTCAATTGTTCACCGGCGTTCAAAATACCGTCAACAATGCCTTGCTTAAAGTTTCCTGATTTAAATTGTTCCACCATTTTGTCTTTGGTACAATCCCAAAAGTCGGTTTCTACAACATCGTTTATACCTTTGTCTCCACAAATAGCAAAGCTTTTATCCTCAATTGCAAAATAGAATAAAACACCATTCTGAAGTTGGGTTTCATTCATTTTTAATTCATAAAAAACTTCTAAAGCCCGGTCGAGAGGAATTTTAGAAGTTGTTTTTTCGATATGTACTCTAATTTCGCCAGAAGTATTTTTTTCAGCAACACGAATAGCTTCAACAATTGTTAGTTCTTCTTCCGGGGTTAAAAAATCTTCTACTTTTGACATTGAAATTGTTTTTAAATGAAGATTAACGATTTTAGACTCAGATTAATCTGCAATCAAAAATCGTTAATCTAAAATTTTGAATCTTTATTTAGAATTTTACTTCAACGGGTTTATCTGCACCTGTAACAGCTTCAAAGTATGGTTTTTCTTTATAATCTAAGAACCATTTGTTTGGGATAGAAAGTATATAGCCATTATATTCCTGAACAGCTTCATTAAAACGTGTTCTTGCTGTTAAAATTTGGTTTTCAGTACTTGCCAGTTCATCTTGTAATTTTAGAAAGTTTTCGTTTGCTTTTAGAGTAGGATACTGTTCTACAGATACTAATAATCTTGACAAAGATGAAGATACTCCGCTTTGCGCCTGATTAAACTGAGCTAATTGTTCTGGTGTTACATTACTTGGATCAATGGTTACAGCTGTAGCTTTTGCACGCGCTTCGATTACTGCTGTTAAAGTTGATTTCTCAAAATCTGCTGCTCCTTTTACTGTATTTACTAAGTTTCCAATAAGATCATTTCTTCTTTGGTAAGCTGTTTGTACATTTCCCCATTCTTTATTAACTGCCTGATTGTATTTTAAACCCGTATTTTTAATTCCAATTGACCAAAACGCAATAATAGCGATAAGCACTACAACAATTCCTACTGGGATTAACCATTTTTTCATATCTGTTTTATTTAAGTTTATTTATGATTTATTTTAATTACAATTCGTTTTTAATTTCTGTCAATTGTGTCTTTATGGTTTCTAATTTACGTATTATTTCGAATTTATCCAATGTTTTCTTTTGTCCTTCTTTCAAATGTGTTTTAGCTCCTTCAAGTGTAAAACCACGTTCTTTGACCAAATGATAGATTAATTGTAAATTCGTTATATCTTCTGGCGTAAACATTCTGTTGCCCTTAGCATTCTTTTTAGGTTTCAGGATGTCAAATTCGCTGTCCCAAAATCGTATCAAAGAAGCATTGACATTAAAAGCTCTGGCCACTTCGCCAATACTGAAATATCTTTTATCTTTAGAAAGCTCGATATGCATGCTCTTTATTTTTCTTTTTTATTCAAACTTACTACTTTTTACAGGATTAATCTAATGATTGGTTTTCCTGATTTGCTAAATGTGAAATCGCAACATATTCTACTGCCGAAATATTTCCGTAATAAAAATTTAACGGATTCACGACTTTACCATCTTTATGCACTTCGTAATGACAATGAGGACCTTCAGATCTTCCGGTACTCCCTACATATCCTATTACATCTCCACGTTTGACACGCTGTCCTGGTCTGCAGTTGTATTTGCTTAAATGCGCATACAAACTTTCGTATCCAAATCCATGCCTGATAACAATATGGTTTCCAAAACCGGATGCCGAATTGTCTGCCCTTGCAACCACACCGTCGCCGGTTGCATAAATCGGTGAACCTGTCTTGGCAGTAAAATCCATACCATTATGCATTTTTCGTACTTTCGTGAAAGGATCAATTCTGTATCCAAAACCGGAAGCCATTCGTTTTAAATTTTCATTTTGAACTGGCTGAATGGCAGGAATTGCCAATAATAGATTCTTTTTTGTACTTGCCAGCTTCAAAATATCATCTAAAGATTTCGACTGAATAGCCAATTCTTTCGAAAGCCTGTCAATACGTTTGGTTGTGTTTAATACCAATTGCGAATTATTATAGCCCTCTAAATTTTTATATCTGTCATTGTCTCTAAATCCTGATTTTCTGATAGAATCCGGTATTGCGTTTTTATTAAAATAGGTCCTGTAGATGTTATTGTCCCTGTCTTCTAATGCTTCAGTAACATTATCAATTTCGTCCAGCCTTTTGTTCAGAAGAGCATATTGTAATTTTAAATTTTCAATTTCTCGGGTCTGCAAACGATCTTTTGGTGTTTCAAAATAAGGGGTGTTAATTAAAAGTACAAATACTAAAAATCCGAAAAGTGCTGAAGCCAGTAAAAACAGTAAAGCATAACCAAATTTGATTCTTTTTTTTGTTTTAATTTTTGTATAAGCCAGATTTTCTGAATCGTAATAATATTTTACTTTCGCCATATTTTAAAATACCCTATTTTTGCAGCTTGTAAAAGAGTTAGTCGGACAAATTTAATAAATGTTTCAGTTGTTCGACCCTTTTTTCAAGTAAAAAACAATTAGATAATTAGATAATTTAGTCAATTAGATAATGTATTAGTTTAGTAATTTATTGTTAACAGAGATAATTTTTTAAGCAAAAATTATCTAATTCACATATTATCAAATTAGCACATCAATAAATTGTCACATTAATAAAAGATATATTTTCTTAATTAAATATGAAATCACAAGACGTACGTAAACAATTTTTAGACTTTTTTAAAAGCAATGGACACTTAATTGTTCCTTCGGCTCCAATCGTTCTTAAAGACGATCCAACTCTTATGTTCAATAACTCGGGTATGGCCCAGTTTAAAGAATATTTTTTAGGAAACGGAACGCCAAAAAGTAAAAGAATAGCCGATACGCAAAAATGTCTACGTGTTTCAGGAAAACATAATGATCTTGAAGATGTTGGTTTTGACACTTACCATCATACCATGTTCGAAATGTTAGGAAACTGGTCTTTTGGAGATTATTTCAAAAAAGAAGCCATCAATTGGGCTTGGCAGCTTTTGACTGAGGTATATAAAATTCCAAAAGAAAATTTGTATGTTTCTGTTTTTGAAGGAAGCAAAGAAGATAATGTGCCTTTTGATCAGGAAGCTTGGGATATCTGGAAAACATTAATCGATGAAGACCGAATTATTCTTGGAAATAAAAAAGACAATTTCTGGGAGATGGGAGATCAGGGACCATGCGGACCTTGTTCTGAAATTCACGTTGATTTACGTCCCGAATCTGAAAAAGCATTCGTTTCAGGAAAAAGTTTAGTTAATAATGATCATCCCCAAGTAGTTGAAATTTGGAATAATGTATTCATGGAGTTCAACCGTAAAGCTGATGGATCTCTTGAAAAACTTCCTGCACAGCATGTAGATACCGGAATGGGATTTGAGCGTTTGTGTATGGCTTTGCAAGGAAAAACATCCAATTATGATACCGATGTTTTTACACCGCTTATTGAAAAAGTAGAACAAATTACAGGCTTAAAATATACATCTGATGAGGAAAAAAATATCTCAGAGGAACAAAATAAAACCAATATTGCCATTCGGGTTGTGGTAGATCACGTTCGCGCGGTTGCTTTTGCCATTGCTGATGGACAATTACCATCAAACACAGGAGCAGGTTATGTAATTCGTAGAATTTTGCGTCGTGCTATTCGTTACGGATTTACATTTTTAGGTACAAAAGAGCCTTTTATCAATAAATTGGTAGAAGTTCTGGCAAACCAAATGGGAGAATTTTTCCCAGAAATCAAATCGCAGCAACAATTGGTTACCAATGTAATTCGCGAAGAAGAAGCTTCGTTTTTAAGAACTTTAGATCAAGGTTTGCAATTATTGGATAATGTTATTGCTCAAACTAAAGGAAATGAAGTTTCTGGAGCAAAAGCATTTGAGTTGTATGATACTTTTGGTTTCCCGAAAGATTTGACGGCTTTGATTTTGAAAGAAAAAAACATGTCTTTCAATGAAACAGAATTTGATGCCTCAATGCAGGAACAAAAAAACCGTTCGCGTGCAGCATCCGAAGTTTCAACAGAAGATTGGTCGGTTTTGATTCCAGGAAACGTAGAAACTTTTGTAGGCTATGATCAAACAGAAAACGAAGTAAAAATCACTAGAATTCGTAAAGTAGATTCTAAAAAAGATGGAATTTTATACCAAATTGTTTTAGATAATACGCCTTTTTATCCAGAAGGTGGAGGACAAGTGGGTGACAAAGGAACGTTGGTTTCTGCAAACGAGACCATCGAAATCATCGATACAAAAAAAGAAAACAACTTGATTTTGCATTTTGCAAAACAATTACCAGAAAATATACAAGCTGGTTTTGCTGCAAAAGTCAATACCGATTTAAGAAGTTCAACTTCTAAAAATCACTCGGCTACGCACTTAATGCATTTAGCTTTAAGAAGTATTTTAGGAACGCATGTGGAGCAAAAAGGATCGTTGGTAAATCCAAATTATTTGCGTTTTGACTTTTCTCATTTCAGCAAAGTTTCTGATGAAGAATTACGTCAGGTTGAAGCAAGTGTAAATGCGCAAATTGAAGCACAATTGCAATTGGTAGAACACAGAAACATTCCGATTAAAGAGGCATTGCACAAAGGTGCAATGGCTTTATTTGGAGAAAAATACGGTGATAATGTTCGTATGATTGAATTTGGAGAAAGTAAAGAACTTTGTGGTGGAATTCACGTAAAAAACACGGCAGAAATCTGGCATTTCAAAATCATTTCTGAAGGAGCAGTTGCAGCCGGCATTCGTCGTATTGAAGCAATTACTGGTGATGCGGTAAAAGACTTCTATCAGAATCAGGAGATTACTTTAGCTGAAATAAAAGAGACATTAAAAAATCCACAGGATATTTTAAAATCAGTGACTTCTTTACAGGACGATAATGCAAAACTGAAAAAACAAGTAGAGCAATTGTTAAAAGAAAAAGTAGGCGCTTTAAAAGCTGAATTAGAAAAAGATTTCCAAGAAGTAAAGGGCGTAAATTTCCTTGCCAAACAAGTTGATTTAAGCATGGCTTCGACAAAAGATTTAGCTTCAGCATTGGGAAGTTCAAAACCAGATTCATTCGTGTTTTTAGCTTCTGTAGAAGATGGATTGCCAAATATTCATTGTTACATCGCTAAAGAATTGGTTGCAAGCAAAAGCTTAAATGCAAATGCGGTTATCAAAGAATTAGGAAAATATATTGAAGGAAATGGAGGAGGTCAGCCTTTCTTCGCTTCTGGAAAAGGAAAGAATGCAAACGGAATTAAAGAAGCTTTGGTTCATGCAATTGATTTTGTGAAATAACAGCTGTTTTTAATCGCGCAAAGACTGAGAGTCGCAAAGTTTTTTAAGCTTTGCGATTTTTTTTTAGAAAGTTATATTTGTAACTCTATACTTTAGTTTTTTAAGTATGACTGAAAATGAAATTTCAGCTATTGTGGTTGATATCTGTTATAAAATGCATGTAAAACTTGGCACCGGCTTGTTGAAATCGGTTTGTAAAGCAATTTTATATTATGAATTAACTAAAAAAGGATTATTTGTAGAAAGACAAAAAACTCTGCCCGTTTTTTGGGATGAAATGAAACTTGATATTGGTTTTCGAACCGATTTAATAGTTGAAAATAAATTGATTTTAGAAATTAAATCAATTGAAAAAATAACAGAAGTTCATGCGAAACAAATTATGACCTATTTGAAAATTACCAAAATAAAATTAGGTTTGCTGATAAATTTTAATGTGCCTTTGATTAAGTTTGGTATTACAAGAATTGTTAATAATCTTTAGGTTATTCTTAAAAAATGAGTAAAAGTTCAAGTCAAAAACTTTGCGGCTCTGCACCTTTGCGCGATTTTTTTTTCTTTTTTCAAAATTAAAATCTTATGTAAAACAAAAAGTCGCAAAGCATTAAAAAAAAACTTTGCGACTCTGCGTCTTTGCGATATTAAAAAAAGCTCTTACTTTCTCTCTCCAATTTGCTGACGCCACATAGCGTAATACAAACCTTTTTCTAAAATTAAATCTTCGTGTTTTCCTTGCTCGATGATTTTACCTTGTTCCAAAACAAATATCTTATCTGCATGCATTACAGTTGATAAGCGATGTGCGATTAAAACCGTGATTCTGTTTTTATCTGAAATATTTCTGATTGTTGCGTTAATTTCTTCTTCGGTAATCGAATCTAAAGCGGAAGTAGCTTCATCAAAAATCAATAAATTTGGGTTTCTTAAAATTGCCCGGGCAATAGACAAACGCTGTTTTTCTCCGCCTGAAACTTTAATTCCACCTTCGCCAATAGTGGTATTTAATCCATCTTCGGCACGTATGAGTAATTTTTCACAGCTGGCTCTTTTTAAGGCATCATAAACTTCTTCATCGGTTGCATTTGGTTTTACAAACAATAAATTTTCACGAATTGTTCCGGAGAATAACTGGGCATCCTGGGTTACAAAACCTAATTGTTTTCTTAAATCCAATAAATCAATCTCGGCTGAATCAATATCATTATATAAAACCTGACCTTCTGCGGGAATGTATAATCCAACTAATAATTTAACCAAAGTTGTTTTCCCTGATCCCGAAGGGCCAACAAATGCGACAGTCTGCCCTTGTTTGATTTCGAAATTAATATTTTCAACCGCTTTAAATTTTGCTGTTTTATGTTTGAAACTTACATTCGAAAATAACAATGACTGAATTGCTCCCACATGTTTTGGGTTTTTTGGGCGGAATTCCTTCGGCGCACTCAGTAAAGTTTTGAAATTTTCCATCGACACTTTCGTCTCGTTGACTACAATAATAAAGTTTCCTAATTCCTGTAGAGGACCAAAAATGAAAAAAGTAAAAAATACCATGGTCAGTAAATCTCCCACAATAATTTTATTTCCAAATAAGAAATAGTACAAAGTAAAAACAACGCAGGTTCTTAAAAAATGAACCGTAGTTCCCTGAATAAAACTTAAACTTCTGATAAAACGGATTTTCTCCAATTCCAAATGCAGAATTTTAAAGGTATTTAAATTCAGACGTTTTTCTTCCTGATACGTTAATCCAAGACTTTTCACCAGTTCAATATTTCGTAAACTTTCTGTTGTTGAACCGGCCAAAGCATTGGTTTGATTGACGATTTTCTTGGAAACAATTTTAATCTTTTTACCCAAATACGAACTTACTAAAGCAATAATTGGAGCGGTAATTAAAAAGATAATCGAAATACGGTAATCAATTTGGGCAACATAAACGATTACAAATACAAATCCGATTACAGTTTGAAAAATCAAAGAAATCGAAAGTGTGATTAGTTTTTCAGAATCAGAACGTACTTTGGTTAATTTGCTCAAGGTTTCGCCACTGCGTTGGTCTTCAAATTCGGCAAAAGGCAAATCGAGAGATTTCTTGATTCCGTCTGTATACATTTGGGCGCCGGTTCGCTGAATAACAACATTGGTAAAATAATCCTGAAAGTTTTTGGTAATTCTCGAAATCATCGCGGCACCAAGTGAAAGTCCAAGCCAAAAGGATAAAGATTTGATAAAGCCCATTTCGTTTCCTTTGTATTTCGCCAGACCAACACCGCAGTCCTGCATTAATTTACCGGTAATAATTGAGTCTGATAAACTGAAACAAATGTTTATGGTAGCCATAATCAAAGCAAAAAATAAAAGCATTTTATGTTTGACTATATAGGAGTATAATAATTTCATAGATGAATTTAAATTTATGGAAGATGCAAAAGTAGTGAATTGTTTTAGTTCGTAAAGTTGATTTATGTTATTAAAAACCTAATATAATTTATTTTCGTAAAGCTTTGAATTTGGGTTGAATTTTACATAAAGATGCAGATTTAAAACTTTACCACTTTGTACGTTTTTTTTCTTTTTGTAAATTCTATTAAAGAGTCGTCAGTAATTTCTAAATTTGTTTAAAACTACATTTTATGCAATTCAGAACCCAAATACCAATTTCAAAAACCAATAATCCAATCGATTATAATTCGAAGATACTTTCTTTTGGTTCTTGTTTTGCAGAAAATATGGCGGGGAAATTTGATTATTTTAAGTTTCAAAATGTAACCAATCCGTTTGGGATAATTTTTAATCCGGTTTCGATTGAAAAAATAATAGAAAGAACCATTCAGGAAAAATGGTTTACAGAAAAAGACGTTTTCTTTCATAACGAACGCTGGCATTGTTTTGAAGTACATTCAGATTTAAGTAATTCAGACAGGGAAGAATTACTGGAAACTTTAAATAAAGCGATTTCAGAAACCCATAAAAAAATACAAGAAGCGACACATATAATTATTACGTATGGAACTTCGTGGATTTACAGAAATATTGAAAGTGATGAAGTAGTTGCCAACTGCCATAAAGTGCCTCAAAAACAATTTTCAAAAGAATTATTACCTGTGGATGTAATTCAGAAAAGCATTCAAAATACTATCGATTTAATTCAGGTTTTAAACCCAAACATACACTACATCTTTACGATTTCACCCGTACGTCATATCAAAGACGGTTTTACAGAAAATCAATTAAGCAAATCACATTTGTTTACTGCATTGCACAAAACCATCAACCATCAACTATCAACCATCAACTATTTTCCTTCTTACGAAATTATGATGGACGAGCTCCGTGATTATCGCTTTTATGCTCAAGATATGTTGCACCCAAATCAGGTAGCGATAGATTACATCTGGCATAAATTCAGTGAAAACTATATTGCCGAAAACAGCTTTTTGACGATGCAGGAAATTGAAGAAATACAAAAAAGTCTCCGCCACCGAAGCTTCAATCCGGAATCAGAGCAACATCAGAAATTTTTAGCTAAACTTCAGCAAAAAATTAACTTTTTAGAACAAAAGTGGCCTCATATTAAATTTTAAGCATTATAAAATAAGTAAGAAAATAATTATTTATACGTAAAATTTTAGAATAATTGCGTGTAATTATGTAAATTGTTAGAGTATAAATTTTCCAATTTTGTACACTGTAGAAATACAGCTTTGTAATAACGCAATCCTAATCTAACGTGTTTTATTGACGCATGAATACGAAAACAATTCATTTTTTTAAAAAAACACTACGTATACTGCTTTGGTGCGTGGGTTCGGTAATTGCACTTTTACTTCTTCTCATTATTTTAATTCAGGTTCCTTCGGTTCAGAATTTCGTTAAGGACAAAGCGATTACTTATCTGCATAAAAAGATTAAGACTAAAGTTTCATTAGATCATATTTCAATCAAATTCCCTAAAGATGTAGTGCTGGAAGGTTTCTATTTTGAAGATCAAAAAAGAGACACTTTACTGGCCGGAAAACGTTTAGAAGTTGATATAGATTTGTTTAAATTGGCAAGCAGTGAACTTGAAATTAACTCAGTTTCTTTAGAAAATACCACTGCAAATATTTCCAGAAATAAAGAAGGGGTTTTTAATTTCGACTATATCATAAATGCATTTGATTCGAATGAACCAAAAGATCCAAACGCTAAACCTTTCAAGATTTCAGTAGTAAAAGTTAATCTGGATAACATTCGATTCAATTTTAAAGATGATTTTGAAAGAAATGATATAGGTGTGAAACTGACCCATTTTGACACTAAATTCAATAATTTCGATTTGGATAAAATGAATTTTGATATTCCGAATATTAATTTAAATGGATTAAAATTAGTTTTAGATCAGGATGATGTAGAAAAAATTGCTGAAGTTTCTGTTGAAACAGTAGATACAATTTCTAAGAGGAAAGATTTCAAACTAAAATTAAACAAAATCAGTTTATCAAAAATTGATGTTTCTTATGACAACAAAGATTCAAAATTAGATTCCGGAATAAAGCTGGGATACTTAGATTTGACAGTGAATGAAATTGATCTGAACAAGCAGTTTTTAGATTTTGATTCTTTCGAATTAAAAAACTTAAAAGGAAATTTACGATTAGGTACCAAAGACAAACAAATTAAATCGCCAAGTTTAGATACCACTGCAATAAAACAATCGGGTTGGAAAGTAAAACTTAAAGATGTTGATATTCAAAATGTAGCTTTCAAATTTGATGATATGAAGTCCAAACCCATTCAAAAGGGAATTGATTACAGTCACTTAGATTTAAGTGCTATCAATCTTAAAGCCGAAAAAATATATTATGGAAACGATACCATTTTCGGAAATATAAAATCGCTTACCGCTAATGAAAAACGTGGACTTGAGATTCAGTCTTTGAAAACAAATTTCTTTTATAGCACTAAGAAGGCGTCACTTGAAAACTTATATGTCAGAACACCGCAAACGCTTCTTCAAAATAAAATTAAAGTCACTTATACTTCTCTTAGTTCACTAAAAAAAGATTTAGGAAATCTTTCTATAGATGCAAATTTAAAAGACTCTAAAGTTGGCTTTAAAGATGTTTTATTATTTGCACCTGATTTGCAGAAAACAAATCCCTTTAAAGATAATCCGAACGCTATTTTATATGTGAATACACGTGTAAACGGAAAAATAGAAGAGTTGACTATTCCGCAATTTGAAATGAGTGGAATTGGAACCACAAAAATTTCCCTTTCTGGCAAAATCAAAGGATTACCTGATGCTCAAAAAGCCTATTACGATTTAGATATCAAGAAACTTTCAAGCACTTCAAAAGATATTTATTCGTTTGTGCCGGCGGGAACAATTCCAAAAAATATTCAATTACCTTCTCAGTTGAGTCTGCAGGGAAAATTCAAAGGCTCGGTGCAGAATTTCAAAACGAACCTGGCTTTAAACAGCAGTTTTGGAAATGCAAAAGTCGATGCTTTATTTGATCAGCGTTTTAAAAAAAGAGAGAAATACGATGCAACCGTTTATTTATTAGATTTTGATTTAGGCCGATTAATCAAAAATGATTCGATTGGGAAAATTACGCTTAAAGCGAAAGTAAAAGGCAAAGGTTTAGATCCAAAAACGGCTCAGGCAGATTTTGATGGTTTGGTAAATAAAGCGGTTTTTAATAAATATACCTATAGAGATTTAGCTTTAAAAGGAAATATTGAAAACGGATCATTCGCAGTAAAATCAGGAATGAAAGACCCGAATTTAAATTTTGATTTAACAGCAAGCGGAAATACCAAAGAAAAATATCCGTCAATAAAATTAAAATTAAACCTTGACATTGCCGATTTAGAAAAATTACATCTCCACGCCGGGCCAATGAAATTACGCGGAAATGTTGATGCTGATATCGCCAATAGTAATCCCAATTTTTTAAACGGAAAAGTGTTTCTTTCAAATGTTCAGGTTTTACAGGATGCAGAACCAATTGTTTTAGATTCGGTTCGAGTAATTGCTTTTTCAGATGAAAGCAGAAATAATATCAAAATCTCTTCTCAATTTTTGAAAGCTGAAGTGGATGGAAAATACAAATTGACGACTTTAGTTTCAGCTATAAAAAAATCACTTTCTAAATACATCGATTTAAAAAACCCAAAGGTAAATGGAGAATCTGATGAGCAACGTTTGGCTTTCACGCTAATGGTTGATAACGATCCGATTCTCTTTAGACTGGTTCCAAAATTAACTGGTTTAGAGCCTGTTAAAATTGAAGGAAAATACAATAACGTAACCGATTCTTTAGAAATAAAAGGAACGATTCCGAGAATCGTGTATGCAGATAATACTATCTCAGATGGCAAAATTAATATTGAAGCCAAAGAAAATGCCTTGGAATACCAAATTTCTGTTGCGACAATTGAAAGCGGTTCTTTAAAAATTCCGTTCACGAGTTTATCAGGAAAAGTCGAAAATAATATTTTGGAATATGCATTAGAAGTAAAAGATGCCAAAGACAAACAACAGTATTTTATTGCAGGAGAATTTAAAGCCGAAGATTCTAAAAACATCTTTAAAATTGATGCAGAAAATTTCGTGCTGAATTATGACAAATGGAACATCGATCCTGAAAATGCCGTTGAATTTGGAGCAAAACAACTTTATATCAATAAATTTTTTTTAGAGAATTCTGGTAATGAACTTAAAATTCAATCACAAGGGAATCAGGATAATGCACCACTTCAGCTTGATTTTGTAAACTTCAAAATCGAGACCATTATGAATATTGTCAAAAAAGACAAATTATTGATGCAAGGTTTAATCAATGGAAGTGCCGTTGCTGAAAATGTAATGACAAAACCAACTTTAACAGCAGACATAAAAATAGATGATTTTGCCTTTAAAGGAGAGCCTGTTGGTGATATTGGGGTTAAAGTCGATAATAAAACGAATAATGTACTAAATGCTGATGTAGCGCTTACCGGAGAAGATAATGACGTTAAACTTACAGGAACGTACAGTATCGCTGATGGAAATATGGACTTTAATGTTGATTTGAATAAATTGAATATCAAAAGTGTTCAGGGATTTAGTATGGATAATATTAAAGAAGGAACAGGTTACTTATCCGGAAATTTTAAGATCACAGGGAATGCCAGCGCACCACAAGTGAATGGCGAATTGAATTTTAATGATGCTGGTTTCAGAGTAACTAAATTCAATTCGTATTTTAAAACAGGTGATGAAAAAATCACACTCCAAAATGATGTAATTACATTTAATAGTTTCACATTTAAAGACGAAAATGATAACGAACTAACAATAAACGGAACTATTAAATCGGCAGATTATACCAACTTTGATTTCGGTCTGACCGTTATAGCTGATGACTTCAGAGCGATACATTCTAAAGAAAAAGACAATGATTTATTTTATGGTGATTTAATTTTAGATACGAAACTGAATATTAAAGGAACACTTGAAAATCCTGTTATAGACGGAAATATTAAAATCAAAGACGAAACTAAATTCAGCGTTGTTTTACCGCAATCAGACCCTTCAATTGCAGACAGAGAAGGAATTGTCGAGTTTGTAGACGAAGATAATATGTATTTGAAACAAACGGTGGCGATGAAGGAAAAACTCAATCAATCTGAGTTGATTGGTATGGATGTAAGCGTAGCAATTTCAATTGATAAAGAAGCCGAACTTACTTTGGTAATAGATAAAGGAAATGGTGATTATCTGAATTTAAAAGGTGAGGCTGAACTTACCGGCGGAATTGATCCATCAGGAAAAACAACTTTAACTGGTAAATATGAATTTTCAGATGGCGCGTATGAAATGAATTTCAATATGATCCGAAGAAAATTTGATATTCAAAAAGGAAGCTACATCATCTGGAATGGCGAGCCAACCATGGCAAATTTAAATATTACAGCAATCTATAAAGTAGAAACAGCACCAATAGATTTATTAGGAAATCAGTTAGGTACACTGAGTCCAACAGAAAAAAACACCTTTAAGCAGAAGATTCCATTTCAGACCCATTTGAAAATGAATGGCGAATTATTAAAACCTGAAATCACCTTTGACATTATACTTCCTGAAGGTAATTATGGCGTTTCATCGAATATTGTTGATATGTCCCGAACAAAACTGGAACAATTGCGTCAGGAACCGGCTGAATTAAATAAACAGGTATTTGCCCTTTTATTGTTGAATCGATTTATTGGGGAAAACCCATTTGCTAGCGAGAGCGGCGGCACAAGTGCAGAATCATTAGCCAGACAAAGTGTAAGTAAAATTCTTTCACAGCAATTGAATGATTTAGCTGGAGAATTAATATCCGGAGTACAGTTAGAATTTGATTTGGAATCTACTGATGATTATACTACAGGAACCAGAGAAAACAGAACAGATCTGAATGTTGGTGTTTCTAAAAAACTTTTAGACGACCGTTTGAAGGTTACTGTTGGCAGCAGTTTTGCTGTGGAAGGCCAGGAGCGCGCAAATGAAGAAAGCAGTAACATTGCAGGTGATGTGGCAATAGATTATATGCTTACAAAAGATGGTCGTTATATGCTTCGTGCTTATCGAAAAAATGAATACCAGGTAGCAGTCGAAGGACAGGTAATCGAAACAGGTATTGCATTTATTATAACCATGAGTTATAATAAATTCAGAGAGCTTTTTCATCGAACAGAAGCAGAAAAAGAAATCATCAGGGAAGAGAAATTGCGTAAGGAAAGAAAAAAACTCAAAGAGCAAGAAGAAAAGGAGAAAGAAGAAAATAAAACCGAAGGAAATGATCAAAAAACATAGCCATATAAAAGAAGAAACTATCAGATATTTTATTGCGCTTTCCTTATTTTTTGTTTTTGGATGCAGTAACACAAAATATCTCCCAGAAGGTGAGTTATTGTACACAGGCAGTTCTGTTACGGTAAAAGATTCTGTGATTAAAAAGAAAGAAAGAAAAGAACTAGAGAACCAGCTGGAAGATTTATTGCGCCCAAAGCCAAATAAAAGAATTTTAGGATTACGTCCTAAATTATGGATTTATAATATTGCCGGGGAACCTAAAAAGGAAAAAGGAATTAGGTATTGGCTGCGTACAAAAGTAGGAGAACCACCTGTACTTTTTAGTAAAGTCGATTTAGATTATAATGCATCAGTACTGAGAAATTTTACGGAGAACAGAGGGTACTTTAAAACCCGTGTCAGTGCCGACTCTACCGCTAAAAATAAAAGAGCAACAGCCGAATATACAGTTGTACCAAAAAAGCAATATATAATTAAGAGTGTTACTTTTCCTGACGACTCTTTGGCAATATCGAAAATCATTGGCAGATCCAGCCGAAGAAGTTTATTAAAAGTGGGTAAACCTTATGATTTGGATATTATTAAAGCCGAGCGCGAACGTATAGATACAAGACTTAAAGAACGCGGCTATTATTACTTTAATCCGGACTATATTTTAGCGAAGGTAGACAGCAGTAAAGGGGATCACGAAGTAAGAATTAAACTGGTAATTAAAGATGATGCACCGCCAAAAGCACTAACAGCTTATAAAATTAATAAAATCATTGTGTATCCCAATTTTGCTATTTCAAAAGATAGTCTGAAATACAAACCTGAAGATATTGTGAAGTACAAAGATTTCACGATTATCGACACAGCAAATACTTTTAAACCGAGAGTTTTTGACAGAACAATTTATTTTAAAAAGGGAGATCTTTATAATAGAAAAGATCACAATTTGACATTGAATCGTTTTGTTAATTTAGGTACTTTTAGTTTTGTAAAAAATGAATTCAAGCCTTCAGACAGCTTACCGAAGACTTTGGATTCCTATTATTACTTAACACTTTTGCCTAAAAAATTTATTCGTGTTGAGGTTTTGGCAAAAACCAATTCTGCCAGTTATACCGGTACAGAAATTAACGTAAACTGGAATAACAGAAATTTATTTCGCGGAGCTGAATTACTTACGGTCTCCGTTTTTGGAGGTGCTGATTTCCAGCTTTCAGGAGCTAATAATGGAAAGAATATTTACAAATTAGGAACGGAAACCAGTTTAACCTGGCCAAGGTTTATCATACCTTTTTTACATTTGGAAGGCTCGAGTGAATATGTGCCAAGAACAAAAGCAACGGTCCGATACGAATATCAAAACAGAACGCAATTGTATGGTTTAAATTCGTTTAAAACATCGTTTGGCTATTTATGGAAAGAGAATATTCGAAAAGAACATCAATTAAACGTCATGGACATTACGTATGTGAGTCCAAATCATGTCACAGCAGAATATTTAGCTGATGCTGAAAACGATGAATCGTTAAAAAAGGTTATCGAGAAACAATTAATTTTTGGTCCCACTTACACTTATACTTACACCAATACGATGCAAAAGCGTAAAAAAAACACGTTTTATTTTAATGGAGAAGCAGATTTGGCAGGAAACTTAACGGGGTTAATTACGGGCGCTAATGTCAAAAAAAATGATACCATTAAAATATTTGATGTTCCATTTAGCCAATACGCTAAATTTAAAGGTGATTTCAGGCATTATTTAAAACTCGGGAAGGAAAGTCAATTAGCCAGCAGGATTATTGTAGGAGCTGGGATTCCTTATGGGAATTCAGGAGTCTTGCCAACATCAAAACAATTTGTAGTGGGAGGGACAAATAGTATTCGGGCCTTTAGAGCAAGGTCAATTGGTCCGGGAAGCTATATTAACACAGAGACAACAAACAATTATCTGCCAGATCAATCTGGAGATTTAAAATTAGAGTTTAGTACCGAATACAGAGCAAAACTTTTTAGCATTGTAAAAGGAGCAGCATTTATTGATGCTGGAAATATTTGGCTTTTAAATGCTGATCCAAATAAACCAGGAGCCGAAATATCCAAAGATTTTATGAAAGAAATTGCCGTAGGAGCAGGTGTTGGTTTACGATTCGATGTATCGTTTTTTATTTTAAGAACAGATTTGGCATTTCCTTTAAGAAAACCATATTTACCTGAAAATGAAAGATGGGTTATTGATGATATTAATTTTGGAAGCGGATCATGGAGAAAAGAAAATTTGATTCTAAATATTGCGATTGGGTATCCGTTCTAGTATTATCTAAGAAATAAAATGATTTTACTTTAAAAAGTCAGTATAAGCTTTAAATTTGCATTTTCGAAAGTTGTTTTTGAAAAGCTGCACTTAAATTATGAATCTTAAATATTAAATCAAATTGACATTTACTGCTATAGATTTTGAAACGGCAACAGCTTATCATCCTTGTTCCGTTGGAATCGTGACTGTAGAAAACGGAATTATTACAGATGAGTTTGTTACTTTAATCAAGCCGCCTAATAATGAATACAATCCTTTTACAATTCAGGTTCACGGAATATATCCTCAAAATACTGTAAATGCAAAATCTTTTTTGCAGGTGTATCCTGAAATAGAAAAACGTTTGAAAAATAGGGTAATAGTAGCTCACAACGAAAGTTTTGACCGTAATGTTTTGATTAAATCGATGGCACTTTACGGCTTAAATTACGATGATTTAAATATTGCCAATAGATGGGAATGTACCGTAAAAATCTACAAAGCTAAAGGTTTTAAACCTACTAAATTGAGTGATTGTTGCCGTGAAATGAAAATTCAGCTTAATCATCATGAAGCATTATCTGATGCCAGAGCTTGCGCAAAATTATATTTATTAAGATGATTTCTTATAATTTTTAAATGAATACATGTTAATTGTAATAATAATACTATTTTTTTTGTACTTTTAAATGTTGTAAAACTAATATAAAAGTATAAAAATGAAAGAAGATTTTCTTCATTATCTCTGGAGGTTTAAAAAATTTGACACACTAAATTTAAAAACTGTTAATCAGGAAGAGATTACGATTATAAATACAGGAAATTATTTAGAACTTGCGGGACCAGATTTTTTCAATGCACAAATAAAAATTGGAGATCAAAAGTGGGCAGGAAACGTTGAGATACATTTAAAAGCTTCTGACTGGTATTTGCATCTTCACGAAAAAGACGCTGCTTATGAAAATGTTATCTTGCATGTTGTGTGGGAATATGATGCCGATATCTACAGACAGAATAATGCAGAAATTCCGGTATTGATTTTAAAGAACTATGTGTCTTCAGAAACTATTTCAAATTATAATAATCTGAGATCTCCTAAATCTTGGATATATTGCGAAAAGCAAATTTCCAAAGTACCAGGTTTTGTTTTTAAAAACTGGCAAGAACGTTTGTTTTTTGAACGATTAGAAAGAAAATCACAATCTATTTATGGTTTGCTTAAAGAAACAAATCAGGATTGGGAAGCGGTTTTATTTTGTTTGTTAGCTAAAAATTTTGGTCTAAATGCCAATGGAAATTCATTTTTGCAACTGGCAAAGGCAATTCCGTTTTCAATTATCCGAAAAGAAAGTTTTGAAGTCGAAAATCTGGAAGCCTTATTTTTTGGAGCAGCAGGTTTATTAGATTCAGATAAAGAAGATGTTTATTTTAAAGATTTGAAATTTAGATATTTTTATCTGTTGCATAAATACCAGATTGAAAAAGTTTATACAGAACCCGTCCAGTTTTTTAAGCATCGTCCGGATAATTTTCCAACTATTCGTCTTTCACAATTAGCAGCTTTATATCATCGTCATCAAAATTTATTTTCTAAAATAATAGAACTGAAATCCGTTGACAGTATTTATAAAATATTTGATATTTCTTCCAGTTTATATTGGCAAAACCATTATCAATTTGACAAAGAAAGTACAAAAAAAACAAAATCATTATCCAATTCGTTCATAGATTTATTGGTAATAAATACAATTATTCCGTTACAATTTGCTTATGCTAAAACTGTAAATGAATCAATAGCTGAAGATTTAATCTCGATTCTGGATACTATTGATCCTGAAAAAAACTCAATTATTGAAAAATTTAAATTTTTTGGAATCTCTGCTGAAAATGCTTTTGAGACACAATCGTTATTACAGCTTAAAAGTCAATATTGTGATCTCAACGGCTGTATGAAATGTGCTGTTGGTATAGAATTATTAAAAAGCAATTAGAAATTAGAAAATGGGTCAATTAGAAAATTTTGTATTTTTGCTTATAATTCATAATCCATAAAAATGTCACTCATTTTACAACTAAAATTTTTTTTCGAAAAATATGGTTTTCATGTATCTTCCAGATTAGCTGATAAACTTGGAATGCGTGTAACCAGTGTTCGATTGTTTTTTATTTACATCTCTTTTGTTACTGCTGGTTTGGGTTTTGGAGTTTATCTTACTTTAGCATTCTGGATTCGTCTAAAAGATTTAATTAGGGCAAAAAGAACATCTGTCTTTGATTTATAAAATGATTTTCGATCATAATAAAAAAGGATTATAAAGCTTTAAAAACTTTACAATCCTTTTTTGTCTTAAAAAAAACTGTATTATTTATTTATCCGGGTTATTTAATTTACTGTTTTTCTTACCGTATGTAAAGTAAATTAAAATTCCTAAAGCCATCCAGATTACTAACCTTGCCCAACTCTCGTTAGGCAATGAATACATCAGTGCTAAACAGATAACTACACCTGCAATTGGTACAAAAGGAACCCATGGAGTTTTAAATTCTCTTGGAGCATCAGGCATTTTTTTACGCATTACCATCACACCAATACATACTAAAACGAATGCTAATAAAGTTCCAATACTTACCATGTGGCCTAAATCACTAACAGGAACAAGTCCTGCGAATAAGCTTACAAATACTAAAAAGAAAAGATTTGTTTTCCATGGAGTACGAAATTTTGGATGAATTTCACTAAAAAAAGAAGGTAGTAAGCCATCTTTACTCATAGTATAAAACACACGGCTTTGCCCCATTAACATTACAAGCATAACAGAAGTGTAACCTGCTAAAATAGCTACAATTAAACCTGTTTGTAGAAAGTCATAACCTGTTACGGCAAAAGCTGTTGCAGCTGGCTTCGCATCTCCTGCAAATTTATAATAAGGAACAAGGCCAGTCATGACGTGAGAAAATAATACATACAAAATAGTACATATCACAAGTGAACCCAAGATACCAATAGGCATTCCTTTTTGAGGGTTTTTAGCTTCTTGTGCTGCAGTAGAGACCGCATCAAAACCAATGAAAGCAAAAAACACTGTTCCGGCTCCGGCAGCAATTCCTGACCATCCAAATTTGCCAAAAACACCTGTATTTTCAGGGATATATGGGGTATAGTTATTAGTGTCAATAAATTGCCATCCTAAAACTATAAAAACAATTACTACAGCTACTTTTACAACAACTAAAAAGTTATTTAAAGAAGCTGATTCTTTAGTACCTCTAATTAATAATAAAGAAAGTATAAAAACAATAAATATTGCTGGTAAGTTTACAATTCCGCCATTAATAACAGTTCCGTTACTAAGTGTTAAGGTTTCCCAAGGAGAGCAAATTAAATCTGGTGGTAAGTGAATGCCATATTTTGCAAGCAGTTCAAGTAAATAGCGAGACCAGCTTACCCCTACGGTTGCTGCACCTAATGCATACTCCAAAACTAAATCCCATCCTATGATCCAGGCCATAAATTCTCCCATAGTTGCATAAGAATAGGTGTAAGCACTACCTGCTACCGGAATCATGGAAGCAAATTCAGCATAACACAATCCGGCGAAAGCACATCCTACGGCAGCTAAAATGAAAGAAATTGTTACTGCAGGCCCAGCATGATCAGCAGCAGCGATTCCGGTTAAAGAAAATAGCCCTGCACCAATGATGGCGCCAACTCCAAGTGCAACAAGTGAACGTGAAGATAAAGTTCTTTTTAAGCCTTTTTCGGATTCGGATGCTTCTCCAAGCAATACCGAAAGTGGTTTAGTTTTCCAAATTGACATATAATTATATTGGTTTATTGTTATTAAGCTCCAAATGTATTGCTTTTTATAAAAAATAAAAACAATTATATAGTTTTAAGTTATAAAATATTTATTTTTTACAGCTAAACTATAAGAAAAGTTAGCTGTCACATGAAATATATTACGTTATTGGTAAATAATAAGTATAGTGAAATATTTTTATTAAAAAATTATAAGCATTTTTCTTAATAAATTTATACTTTTATGAAATGTTAAAGAAATTTTAGTTTAGTATGAATTTTAAAAGTATATCTCCTTATTTTAAGTTTACAAATCATCAACGCAAAGGAATTTTTTCTCTTTTCATTATAATTATTGCATTGCAGTTCTTTTATTTTTTTTCTGATTTCAACCAAGCTGAAAAAAATTGTCCCGAAAAACAGGAATGGTTGGCTTTTCAATCTGAAATCGACTCGTTAAAAGCAATCAAATATAATGAGAAGCCAAAAGTTTATCTTTTTAATCCAAATTTTATTTCAGATTATAAAGGATATAAATTAGGAATGTCAATTCAGGAGATAGATAGATTGTTTGCGTATAGGAAAGAAAATAAATATGTCAATTCTCCAGAAGAGTTTCAGAAAGTGACAAAAATATCAGATTCCTTATTAAATGTAATTTCGCCTTATTTTAAATTTCCAAATTGGGCTCAGAACAAAAAAACTTTTAAAACTTATACAGCCAAGTCATTTTCTAAAAAGGAAAATTTTACAGTATTGGATATTAATGAGGCAAGTAAAGAAGATTTTATGAAAATCAATGGAGTTGGAGAAGGATTATCAACACGAATTCTAAATCAAAAAGAAAGTCTGGAGGCTTTTGTTTCGATGGAACAAATGAGTGATGTTTGGGGGCTTTCTTCAGAAGTTATAGATGAATTAAAAAAACATTTTAGAGTGTTGTCCTCTCCGAAAATTAAAAAAATACCCATAAATGATGCATCTTTAAAGGAGTTGGCCTTGTTTCCATATTTTAGATATGCATTGGCAAAACAAATCGTAACCTATAGAAGTATGAATGGGGATATTCGAAATATTGAGGATTTGATAAATATTAAAGGCTTTCCTGTTGAAAAAGCTAATATAATTGGTTTATATTTGGAGTTCTAAAAAAGATTACAAATGAATTTTGAATACAATGAAACGCAATCTATGATTGCCCAGTCGATAAGAGATTTTGCTGAAAAAAATATAAGACCATATATAATGGAATGGGATGAAGCTCAAATATTTCCAATTCCACTTTTTAAGGAATTGGGAGAAATGGGGTTTATGGGTGTTTTGGTTCCTGAGGAATATGGTGGTTCTGGTTTAGGATATCATGAATATGTTACTGTTATCGAAGAAATTTCAAAAGTTGATCCGTCGATAGGATTGTCGGTTGCAGCCCATAATTCGTTATGTACCAATCATATTTTGACTTTCGGAAATGAAGAGCAAAAGAAAAAATGGTTGCCCAAGTTAGCGACTGCCGAGCATATTGGTGCTTGGGGTTTAACGGAACATAATACAGGTTCTGATGCTGGAGGAATGAATACGACGGCAGTTAAGGATGGGGATTTTTGGATTGTAAACGGGGCAAAAAACTTTATAACGCATGCCGTTTCAGGAGATGTTGCTGTAGTCATTGTTCGTACCGGAGAAAAGGGAGACTCAAAAGGAATGACGGCTTTTGTGTTTGAAAAAGGAATGCCGGGGTTTACTTCAGGAAAAAAAGAAAATAAATTAGGAATGCGCGCCAGTGAAACTGCCGAATTGGTTTTTGATAATTGCCGCGTACCGGATGTGAACAGATTAGGTGAAGTAGGGCAAGGATTTGTTCAGGCAATGAAAATATTAGATGGAGGAAGAATTTCGATTGGAGCGTTGTCACTCGGAATAGCAAAAGGTGCTTACGAAGCTGCACTTAAATATTCAAAAGAAAGACATCAGTTTGGTCAGCCAATAAGTAGTTTTCAGGGGGTTTCATTCAAACTGGCTGATATGGCAACCGAAATCGAAGCTTCGGAATTGTTGCTCCACAAAGCGGCTTTCTTGAAACAACAGCATAAACCAGTAACTACATTAGGTGCTATGGCAAAGATGTATGCTTCTGAGGTCTGTGTGAAAGTGGCTAACGAAGCCGTTCAGATTCATGGAGGTTATGGGTATACAAAAGATTATCCGGTAGAAAAATTTTACAGAGACTCTAAACTATGTACAATTGGCGAAGGAACTACCGAAATTCAGAAATTGGTGATTTCCAGAAATTTATTGAAAGAATAAAGAATAAGGAAAAAAGCATGTTCTTAATTCTCTCTTTTTTTACGATCGGTTTCAGAGAAGTCTATTTTCTTTTTTCTATCTTCTATTTTCTTTAAAATAATTTAGAATTTATAACTCATAATTCATAATTAAATATTACTTTTGCATCCTTAACGAGAGGAGGTGTCAATATTATGTTAATTATACCAATTAAAGACGGAGAAAATATCGATAGAGCATTAAAGCGCTATAAAAGAAAATTTGATAAAACAGGAACTGTTCGTCAATTAAGAGCACGTACTGCTTTTATTAAGCCTTCTGTAATCAAAAGAGCTCAAATTCAAAAAGCTGCTTACATTCAAAACATGAAAGATGGTTTAGAAAGTTAGTAGATAGCTTTTCAAAATAATTACCGTTAGTCATCATAAAGTTATAACTTTGGTGCTAGCGGTTTTTTTGTGCCTGATTTTTAAAATATATATGATTAAGGTGCGGGGGTAATATTTAATTTTTTATGAAATCAAATAAAGAAGCTTTTCGAGATTATCTTCAGCTGGAAAAAAAATATTCGGCTCATACCGTTAATGCTTATTTAAAGGATATTGTGTTTTTTGAAACGTTCAATAAAGCCCATTTTGAACAGGATGATATTGATAAAGTAAATTATGGTCAGATTAGAAGCTGGATTGTTTCTTTGGTTGATGAAAATATTTCTAATGTTTCGGTAAATCGAAAAATGGCTTCTTTAAAAGCGTTTTATAAATTTCTTTTGAAGATAAAGCAAATCGAAGTAAATCCGATGTTGAAACATAAGGCATTAAAGGTACCTAAAATTATTCAGATTCCATTTTCTGAAAAAGAACTTGTTGATTTGATGCAGTTGGTCAATTCTCCGGTTGGTTTCGAGGAAATAAGAGATAAGTTAATCGTAGATCTTTTTTATACAACAGGGATGCGGAGAGCAGAGTTGATAAATCTAATGATGTGTAACGTTGATTTGTCTTCAAGTGTGATAAAGGTTTTGGGAAAGAGGAATAAAGAGCGTTTAATTCCGATTCTGCCAATTATTATCAAACAGTTTGATTCTTATCTAAGTGAGCGGGCTTCAATTGAGAATATAGTAGATTCGGGTTATTTTTTTATTTCAAAAAAAGGGTTAAAATTGAGCGAATCCTTTGTGTATCGTTTAATAAATTCATACTTTAGTAAAGTCTCTGAAAAGGTAAAGAAGAGTCCGCATGTACTTCGACATACGTTTGCGACTCATTTATTGAATAACGGGGCAGATTTGAATTCAGTTAAGGAATTATTAGGGCATTCGAGTTTAGCGTCTACGCAGGTTTATACTCATAATAGTTTATCAGAACTTAAAAAGGTATATACTAATGCGCATCCAAGAAACAAGTAATAGTTCTGAAATGTTTAACCCAAAAATTAGTATTATGAAGGTAGATGTTCATGCCGTTAACTTTGCTGTTGACAGAAAGTTGGTAGATTTTATTCAGGAAAGAATGGATAAATTAGAAAAATATTACGATCGGGTTGTCTCGGCAGATGTTTTTTTAAAGGTTGAAAGAACAAGTGATAAAGAGAATAAGGCTGTGGAGATTAAGATTAATGTTCCTGGTGATGATTTTTTAGTTAAAAAACAATGTAAGACTTTTGAGGAAGCAGTAGAGCTTTCTGCAGAATCTTTAGAACGTTTACTGGTAAAAAGGAAAGAAAAAATAAGAGCACACATATAATTCAAAAATTTTTTCAAAAAATGTTTTGATACAAAGATAAAATAGCTACATTTGCAGTCCGTTAGAAATAGCGGACTTTTTTATTGATATTGCCAGCGTAGCTCAGTTGGCTAGAGCAGCTGATTTGTAATCAGCAGGTCGTGGGTTCGAGTCCCTCCGCCGGCTCTAAATATTTCAAATGCGATTTGAAATTGTTCATGTAATTATTGATAAAAAGGGGAGATACTCAAGCGGCCAACGAGGGCAGACTGTAAATCTGCTGTGTGAACTTCGCAGGTTCGAATCCTGCTCTCCCCACAAGAATGAAGTTGAGGTTTTGGAATGTAAATTTCAGATCACAAACAGAACTCTCTGCCGACTTAGCTCAGAGGTAGAGTGCTTCCTTGGTAAGGAAGAGGTCACGGGTTCAATTCCCGTAGTTGGCTCAAGTAAGTAGGAAATTGAATTAATATATAACTAAGATTAAAAATTAAGTAAAATGGCAAAGGAGAATTTTAATCGTTCCAAACCGCACTTAAACATAGGTACAATTGGACACGTGGATCACGGAAAAACTACATTAACTGCAGCAATTACAAAAGTATTGTCTGATGCTGGTTACTGTCAAGCAAAATCGTTTGATCAAATCGATAACGCTCCAGAGGAGAAAGAAAGAGGTATTACTATTAATACATCACACGTAGAGTATGAAACAGCTAACCGTCACTACGCTCACGTTGACTGTCCAGGTCACGCGGATTACGTAAAGAACATGGTTACTGGTGCTGCTCAAATGGACGGAGCTATCTTAGTAGTTGCTGCTACAGATGGTCCAATGCCACAAACTCGTGAGCATATCCTTTTAGGTCGTCAGGTTGGTATTCCAAGAATCGTTGTTTTCATGAACAAAGTGGATATGGTTGATGATGCTGAATTGTTAGAGCTTGTTGAAATGGAAATTAGAGATTTATTGTCTTTCTACGAATATGATGGGGATAATGGTCCAGTTGTTCAAGGTTCTGCTTTAGGAGGATTGAATAATGATCCTGTTTGGGTACCAAAAATCATTGAATTGATGGAAGCTGTTGATGCTTGGATCGAAGAGCCAGTGCGTGATGTAGCTAAACCTTTCTTGATGCCGGTTGAAGATGTGTTTACAATTACTGGTCGTGGAACTGTTGCTACAGGTCGTATCGAAACAGGTATTGCTAATACAGGAGATCCAGTTGAAATTATTGGTATGGGAGCTGATAAATTGACTTCTACTATTACAGGAGTTGAGATGTTCCGTAAAATCCTTGATAGAGGTGAAGCTGGAGATAACGTAGGTTTATTGTTAAGAGGTATTGATAAAGAATCTATCAAAAGAGGAATGGTTATCATTAAGCCAGGATCAGTAAAACCACACGCTACTTTCAAAGCTGAGGTTTATATCTTGAAAAAAGAAGAAGGTGGGCGTCATACTCCATTCCATAATAACTACCGTCCACAGTTCTACGTACGTACAACTGACGTTACAGGAGTTATTACTTTACCAGAAGGAGTAGAGATGGTAATGCCTGGAGATAACTTAACTATCAATGTTGCTTTGTTAAGCCCAATCGCAATGAGTGTAGGTTTACGTTTTGCTATCCGTGAAGGAGGTAGAACAGTAGGAGCTGGTCAGGTTACTGAAATAGTAGGATAATCCTATAAATATTATAAGAAGCCAGTTGATTTTTCTTAACAGAAGTCACTGGCTTTTAATTACGGGCGTAGTTCAAGGGTAGAATAGCGGTCTCCAAAACCGTTGATGGGGGTTCGAATCCCTCCGCCCGTGCAATAAAAAATATATCAAATGACAAAAGTTACTAATTATTTATCAGAGGCTTTCGAAGAGTTAAAGTCAAATGTTACTTGGCCTGATTGGGCTGAGGTTCAAAAATTGACAATTGTTGTGGCTGTATTTTCGATTCTGTTCGCTTTGGCAACATGGGGAGTAGACGAATTTTTTGCAAAAGCTTTGGCTGGATTTTTTAACTGGTTAAAAGGATAATTTTTTTGTGATGACAGATAATAATGTGAAAAAATGGTATGTAGTTAGGGCAGTAAGCGGACAAGAAAATAAAGTTAAAGCTTACATCGAAACTGAAATTGCCAGATTAGGTATGGGTGATTATGTTTCCCAAGTTTTAGTGCCTACAGAAAAAGTAGTTACTGTAAAAGACGGAAAGAAAATGTCTAAGGATAAAGTTTATTTTCCTGGATATGTTATGATCGAAGCGAATTTAGTTGGTGAGATACCTCATATTATTAAGTCTATTACCAGTGTTATTGGATTTTTAGGTGAGATCAAAGGAGGAGAACCTGTTCCTTTGAGACTTTCCGAAGTAAATAGAATGTTAGGTAAAGTAGATGAGCTAGCTGTAAATACAGATACTCGTGCTATTCCTTTCAACTTAGGAGAAACTGTAAAGGTAATAGATGGTCCTTTTAATGGTTTTAATGGAACAGTTGAAAAAATCAATGAAGAGAAGCGTAAACTTGAGGTTATGGTTAAGATTTTCGGAAGAAAAACACCTTTGGAATTGAGTTTTATGCAAGTTGAAAAAGTATAATTTTTGTTACATCTATAATAACCACTGCAATTGCTTCCAATAATTGTGGTGTTAAATTTTTTAAAAATGGCTAAAGAAATTAGTAAGGTAGTTAAACTACAAGTTAAGGGAGGTGCTGCGAATCCGTCGCCACCGGTTGGACCTGCTTTAGGAGCTGCTGGGGTTAATATCATGGAGTTCTGTAAGCAGTTTAATGCTAGGACACAAGATAAACCTGGCAAAATATGCCCAGTACAAATTACTGTGTATAAAGACAAATCATTTGATTTTGTTATTAAGACTCCTCCAGCTGCTGTCCAATTATTGGAAGCTGCAAAGCTAAAGTCTGGATCAGGTGAACCAAATCGTAAAAAAGTAGCTAGCGTTACTTGGGATGTTATCAAAGCAATTGCTGAAGATAAAATGGTAGATTTAAATGCATTTACAATCGAATCTGCTATGAGTATGATCGCTGGAACTGCTAGGTCTATGGGTATAACTGTATCAGGAGACGCTCCTTTTTAATTAAAAGAAAGAAATGGCAAAATTGACAAAAAAGCAAAAAGAGGCTGCTTCAAAAATTGAAAAGAACAAACTATATACTTTGAAAGATGCTGCTGCATTAATTAAAGTTATAGCTTCTGCAAAATTTGATGAGTCTGTTGATATCGCAGTTCGTTTGGGCGTAGATCCAAGAAAAGCGAATCAAATGGTTAGAGGTGTAGTTACATTACCTCACGGAACTGGTAAAGACGTTAAAGTATTAGCATTGGTTACTCCGGATAAAGAAGCGGAAGCTAAAGAAGCTGGAGCTGATTATGTAGGTCTTGATGATTATTTACAAAAAATTAAAGATGGTTGGACAGATGTTGATGTTATCATCACTATGCCGGCTGTTATGGGTAAATTAGGTCCATTAGGTCGTATTTTAGGACCTAGAGGTTTAATGCCTAACCCTAAAACAGGTACAGTAACTATGGATGTTGCTAAAGCTGTTGCAGAGGTTAAAGCTGGTAAAATCGATTTTAAAGTTGATAAAACTGGTATTGTACATGCAGGAATTGGTAAAGTTTCATTTGGAGCTGAGCAAATTTATGACAATGCACACGAAATTATTCAAACATTAATCAAACTTAAACCAACTGCTGCTAAAGGTACCTATATTAAAGGTATTCACCTTACAAGCACTATGAGTCCTGCAATTGCATTGGATCCAAAAGCAGTATAATTGGTAGTTAATAATTTTTAGTATGACTAGAGAAGAAAAATCAATCGCGATTGAAGATTTAACTGCACAGTTAGCTGGTACAAATATTATTTATGTATCTGATATTTCTGGATTAAATGCAGAAACTACTTCAAGCTTGAGAAGAGCTTGCTTTAAAGCAGGTATAAAATTAGAGGTTGTAAAAAATACTTTGCTTGCAAAAGCAATGGAAGCTTCTGCTAATGACTATGGTGATTTACCTTCAGTATTGACTGGTAACAGTGCTATATTTATTTCGGATGTTGCAAATGCACCTGGAAAAATAATTAAAGAT
Source organism: Flavobacterium sp. W22_SRS_FK3 (assembly GCF_052113665.1). Taxonomy (NCBI): domain Bacteria; kingdom Pseudomonadati; phylum Bacteroidota; class Flavobacteriia; order Flavobacteriales; family Flavobacteriaceae; genus Flavobacterium; species Flavobacterium sp. W22_SRS_FK3. The sequence goes on from NZ_JBGQOF010000003.1 coordinate 158,993, forward strand.
TTCAGAAAAAAATCAGCTAAGCCTGTATTAAAAGGAGCTTATATTAATTCTGAAATTTATATTGGAGATGATCAATTAGATGCATTAGCAACTATTAAATCTAAAGAAGAACTTCTTGGAGAACTTATTGGATTATTGCAATCACCAGCACAAAGAATTATTTCTGCTTTACAAAACAAATTCGCTGGTAGCGAAGAACAAGCTGAAGCATAATAATTCATGCAGGGAATTCTATTTCCTTGTGACTTAATTAGCGCACAATAAATAAATTATATTTTACAAATCATTTTAAACGATAGAAAAAATGGCAGATTTGAAACAATTCGCAGAACAATTAGTTAACTTAACAGTTAAAGAAGTTAACGAATTAGCAACAATATTAAAAGATGAGTACGGTATCGAGCCTGCTGCTGCAGCTGTAGTAGTTGCTGCTGGTGGTGGAGAAGGTGCTGCTGAAGAAGCACAAACTGAATTTACAGTTGTATTAAAAGAAGCTGGAGCTTCTAAATTAGCAGTTGTAAAATTAGTTAAAGAACTTACAGGTTTAGGTCTTAAAGAAGCTAAAGATGTAGTTGACGGTGCTCCAAGTAACGTTAAAGAAGGTGTTTCTAAAGAAGAGGCTGAAGGTCTTAAAAAATCATTAGAAGAAGCTGGAGCTGTAGTTGAGCTTAAATAATTCAACTCGGTTTTAAGAACTAGGTTTAGGTCTTGAGTTAACTCAATGACCTAAACCATTTTTCGTATAATAAAATATATCCAATTTTATTATCAAATAGTTTAAAATACGAAAAAGTTTTTGATCAATACGAAGAAAAAAAATAAACTAAATTTAATATTTATTTTTAAAGATGTATTGATTATAATAAGAAAGTATAGATTAAACAGTGTGTGTTTACACAAAAAATTACTTTTTTTTAATCAAAATTTTGTCCATTGATGATAACAAATCAGACTGAAAGATTGAATTTTGCCTCTACAAAAAATATACCGCAATATCCGGATTTTCTTGATGTTCAGGTAAAATCGTTTAAAGATTTTTTTCAATTAGAAACAAAATCTGACGAAAGAGGCGACGAAGGATTGTACAATACCTTCATGGAAAACTTTCCAATTACAGATACCAGAAACAACTTTGTATTGGAGTTCCTTGATTATTTTGTAGATCCGCCACGTTATACCATTCAAGAATGTATAGAGAGAGGTCTTACGTATAGTGTGCCTTTAAAAGCTAGGCTGAAATTATATTGTACAGATCCGGAACACGAAGATTTTGAAACTATTGTACAAGATGTTTATTTAGGTACAATTCCTTATATGACTCCAAGCGGTACCTTTGTAATCAATGGTGCTGAGCGTGTAGTAGTATCTCAACTACACCGTTCTCCTGGGGTTTTCTTTGGGCAATCATTCCATGCAAATGGAACTAAACTTTATTCTGCCAGAGTAATTCCTTTTAAAGGTTCCTGGATAGAATTTTCTACTGATATTAACAGCGTAATGTATGCTTATATCGATAGAAAGAAAAAATTACCGGTTACAACTTTATTCCGTGCAATTGGTTTTGAAAGAGACAAGGACATTCTTGAGATTTTTGACCTAGCAGAAGAAATAAAAGTTTCTAAAACTGGTATTAAGAAATATATTGGAAGAAGACTTGCTGCACGTGTATTGAACACTTGGCATGAGGATTTCGTTGATGAAGATACCGGAGAGGTAGTTTCTATCGAACGTAACGAAATCATCCTTGATAGAGATACTATTATCGACAAAGATAATGTTGAAGAAATCATCGATTCTAACGTTAAATCTATTTTGTTACACAAAGAGGATAATAATCAGGCTGATTATGCTATTATCCACAACACCTTACAAAAAGATCCAACAAACTCTGAAAAAGAAGCTGTAGAGCACATTTACCGTCAGTTGCGTAACGCTGAACCGCCTGATGAGGAAACTGCTCGCGGTATTATAGATAAATTGTTCTTCTCTGATCAACGTTATAACTTAGGTGAAGTTGGTCGTTACAGAATGAACAAAAAACTTGGTTTAGATATCCCAATGGAAAAGCAAGTACTTACCAAAGAAGATATCATTACCATTGTAAAATATTTGATCGAATTGATTAATTCTAAAGCAGAGATTGATGATATAGATCACTTATCAAACCGTCGTGTTAGAACAGTTGGTGAACAATTGTCTCAACAATTCGGTGTTGGTTTAGCACGTATGGCGAGAACTATTCGTGAGAGAATGAACGTTAGAGATAATGAGGTGTTTACACCAATCGATTTGATCAATGCTAAAACATTATCATCAGTTATCAACTCTTTCTTTGGTACTAACCAGTTGTCTCAATTTATGGATCAAACAAATCCATTAGCTGAGATTACACACAAAAGAAGGCTTTCTGCACTTGGACCTGGTGGACTTTCGAGAGAAAGAGCTGGTTTCGAGGTTCGTGACGTCCACTATACACACTATGGTCGTTTATGTCCGATTGAAACTCCTGAGGGACCAAACATTGGTTTGATTTCATCTCTTGGTGTTTATGCAAAAGTAAACGGAATGGGATTCATTGAAACTCCATACCGTAAAGTAACTAACGGTGTAGTTGATTTAGAAAGTACACCAATTTACTTAAGTGCTGAAGAAGAAGAAGGAAAAATGATTGCTCAGGCAAACATTGAAATGGATGAGACTGGTAAGATTACAGCTAGCAATGTTATTGCTCGTGAGGAAGGTGACTTCCCTGTTGTTGAACCATCTGTAGTTGATTACACTGATGTTGCTCCGAACCAGATTGCTTCGATTTCTGCTTCATTGATTCCTTTCCTAGAGCATGATGATGCGAACCGTGCGTTGATGGGATCGAACATGATGCGTCAAGCTGTACCATTAATTCGCCCAGAAGCTCCTATTGTGGGAACAGGTTTAGAGCGTCAGGTAGCTTCAGATTCAAGAGTATTAATCAATGCTGAAGGGCATGGAACTGTTGAATATGTTGATGCTAATATCATTACTATTAAATACGATCGTACAGAAGACGAGAGAATGGTTAGTTTTGATGCTGATGAAAAAACATACAACCTAATTAAATTTAGAAAAACCAATCAAGGTACAAGTATCAACTTGAAACCAATCGTAAGAAAAGGTGATAGAGTTATTCCCGGACAAGTATTGTCTGAAGGATATGCTACTCAAAATGGAGAATTAGCTTTAGGTAGAAACTTAAAAGTTGCGTTCATGCCATGGAAAGGGTATAACTTCGAGGATGCGATTGTAATTTCTGAAAAAGTAGTTCGTGATGATATTTTTACTTCTATCCACGTTGATGATTATTCATTAGAGGTTAGAGATACTAAGTTAGGAAATGAAGAGTTAACAAACGATATCCCTAACGTTTCTGAAGAAGCTACTAAAGATTTAGATGAAAATGGTATGATCAGAATTGGAGCAGAGGTTAAACCTGGCGACATTTTGATCGGAAAAATTACACCAAAAGGAGAATCAGATCCTACTCCGGAAGAGAAATTGCTTCGTGCAATCTTCGGGGATAAAGCAGGTGATGTAAAAGACGCTTCATTAAAAGCTTCTCCATCTTTACACGGTGTAGTTCTTGATAAAAAATTATTTGCTAGAGCCGTAAAAGATAAACGTAAACGTACTCAGGATAAAGATGCTTTAGGAGCTCTTGAAATGGAATTTGAAACTAAATTTGTCGAATTGAAAGACAGATTGGTTGAAAAATTATTCCTGATCGTTAACGGAAAAACATCTCAGGGTGTAATGAATGATTTGGGTGAAGAAGTTTTACCAAAAGGTAAAAAATATACTCAAAAAATGCTTTATGCAGTAGAAGATTTTGCTCACTTAAGCAAAGGTCAATGGGTTGCTGATGATGCTACTAATAAAATGGTTAATGATTTAATTCATAACTATAAAATTAAGCTAAACGACTTACAAGGATCTTTAAGAAGGGAAAAATTCACTATAACAGTTGGAGATGAATTGCCATCTGGAATCTTGAAATTAGCGAAAATTTACATCGCTAAAAAACGTAAACTGAAAGTAGGGGATAAAATGGCGGGACGTCACGGTAACAAAGGTATTGTTGCCAGAATCGTTCGTCATGAAGATATGCCTTTCCTTGAAGACGGAACACCAGTAGATATCGTATTGAATCCACTTGGGGTACCTTCACGTATGAACATTGGTCAGATTTATGAGACTGTTCTTGGATGGGCTGGTATGAATTTGGGTAGAAAATTTGCTACTCCAATTTTTGACGGTGCTTCTTTAGATCAAATTAATGAATTAACTGATGAAGCTGGAGTGCCACGTTTTGGACATACACATCTTTATGATGGTGGTACTGGAGAGCGTTTCCATCAAGCTGCAACTGTAGGTGTAATTTACATGCTTAAACTAGGACACATGGTTGATGATAAGATGCACGCACGTTCTATCGGACCATACTCGTTGATCACTCAACAGCCACTTGGAGGTAAAGCTCAATTTGGAGGTCAGCGTTTTGGAGAGATGGAGGTTTGGGCACTTGAGGCTTATGGAGCATCAAGTACACTACGTGAAATCTTAACAGTTAAGTCGGATGACGTTATTGGTAGAGCTAAAACTTACGAAGCTATCGTTAAGGGAGAGTCTATGCCAGAACCAGGATTACCAGAATCATTCAATGTATTAATGCATGAATTGAAAGGTCTTGGACTTGACATTCGTTTAGAAGAATAATAAGTATTAGACAGTAATCAGTCCCGATTTTATCGGGGCTGATTACTCATTTATAGAAGTTTTTAGGATTTATACCCGTAAACCGTTCCGATTTTTTATATAAACCCTAAGTGTTTTATAATTAGCACTTCAAAATAAAAAGGTTTGAAGTTTAGAGAAGTAATCCGAGGTAGTTTTTTAGTCATAAAGTCAAATGTCTTAAAGTGTTAAAGTCTTATCATGACTTTTGACTTCCGATTTTTAAACTTTCGACTAAAGCGAAATCAATTTTTAATTGCAAATAAATCAATAGTAAAAACTATGATGAATAATAGAAATAATAATAAAGATAAAAATCCTGTAAAAAGATTTAATAAAATCTCTATTGGATTGGCTTCACCAGAATCTATCTTGAAAGAATCAAGAGGTGAGGTGTTGAAACCAGAAACTATCAACTACAGAACTCACAAACCAGAGCGTGACGGACTTTTCTGCGAAAGAATCTTCGGACCTGTTAAGGATTTTGAGTGTGCTTGTGGTAAATATAAAAGAATTCGTTACAAAGGTATTATCTGTGACCGTTGCGGTGTCGAAGTTACGGAGAAAAAAGTACGTCGTGACAGAGTAGGGCACATCAACTTAGTTGTACCTATTGCTCATATCTGGTATTTCCGTTCTCTTCCAAACAAAATTGGTTATATCCTGGGTCTTCCTTCTAAGAAATTAGACATGATCATTTACTACGAGAGATACGTAGTAATCCAAGCAGGTATTGCTAAAAATGCAGATGGAGAATCATTACAAAGATTAGATTTCTTGACAGAAGAAGAATATTTGAATATTTTAGATACTCTTCCACAAGAAAACCAATATTTAGATGATATGGATCCTAATAAATTTGTTGCCAAAATGGGAGCAGAATGTATTATGGATTTATTAGCACGTATTGACTTAGATGAGTTGTCTTACCAATTGAGACACAGCGCTAACAACGAAACATCTAAACAACGTAAAACAGAAGCTTTAAAAAGATTACAAGTTGTTGAGTCTTTCCGTGAGTCTAACTTAAACCGCGAAAATCGTCCAGAATGGATGATTATGAAAGTAGTTCCTGTTATTCCACCAGAATTACGTCCGCTTGTGCCACTTGATGGAGGCCGTTTTGCCACGTCAGATTTAAATGACTTATATCGTCGTGTAATTATACGTAACAACCGTTTGAAAAGATTAATGGAGATCAAAGCTCCGGAAGTTATATTAAGAAACGAAAAACGTATGTTGCAGGAATCTGTAGATTCATTATTTGATAACACTCGTAAAGCTTCTGCTGTTAAAACAGAATCGAACAGACCATTAAAATCATTATCTGATTCCTTAAAAGGTAAGCAAGGACGTTTCCGTCAAAACTTACTTGGAAAACGTGTGGATTATTCTGCTCGTTCGGTAATTGTTGTTGGACCTGAATTGAAATTGTTTGAATGTGGATTGCCAAAAGATATGGCAGCTGAATTATACAAACCTTTTGTTATCCGTAAATTGATTGAAAGAGGTATTGTTAAAACAGTAAAATCTGCTAAGAAAATCATAGACAAAAAAGAGCCTGTAGTTTGGGATATCCTTGAAAATGTAATTAAAGGTCACCCAGTATTACTTAACCGTGCTCCTACGTTACACAGATTGGGTATTCAAGCTTTCCAACCAAAATTAATTGAAGGAAAAGCGATCCAATTGCACCCATTAGTATGTACGGCTTTCAACGCCGATTTTGATGGGGATCAGATGGCAGTTCACTTGCCATTAGGACCTGAGGCTATTTTAGAGGCACAATTATTAATGTTGGCTTCTCATAATATCCTGAATCCTGCAAATGGTGCTCCAATTACTGTACCTTCTCAGGATATGGTCTTGGGTCTATATTATATGACCAAAGAGCGTATCTCTACTCCAGAACACATAATTTTAGGTCAAGACTTAACTTTTTATTCTGCTGAAGAAGTAAACATTGCCTTAAACGAAGGAAGATTGGAATTGAATGCTCGTGTGAAAATTAGAGCAAAAGATTTTAATGAAGCTGGAGAATTAGTGTACAAAATTATTCAAACAACTGCAGGACGTGTGTTGTTTAACGAAGTAGTACCTGAAGCAGCTGGATATATCAATGATGTATTGACTAAGAAAAACCTTAGAGATATTATCGGACACATTTTAAGTGTGACTGATGTACCTACAACGGCAGCTTTCTTGGATAATATGAAAGATATGGGGTATAAATTTGCATTTAGAGGAGGATTATCATTCTCTTTAGGTGATATTAGAATTCCAGAACAAAAAACGAAGTTAATTGCAGATGCCAGAGAACAAGTTGAAGGTATCTCAACTAACTATAACATGGGTCTTATTACTAATAACGAGCGTTACAACCAGGTTATTGACGTATGGACTTCAGCAAATGCTCAGTTAACAGAATTAGCAATGAAAAATATTAGAGAAGACCAACAAGGTTTCAACTCTGTATATATGATGCTTGACTCTGGGGCGAGGGGTTCTAAAGAACAGATTCGTCAGTTAACTGGTATGCGTGGTTTGATGGCTAAGCCTAAAAAATCTACAGCTGGGGGTGGTGAGATTATTGAAAACCCGATTCTTTCTAACTTTAAAGAAGGTCTTTCGATTCTAGAGTACTTTATTTCTACTCACGGTGCTCGTAAAGGACTTGCAGATACGGCTCTTAAAACGGCTGATGCCGGATACTTGACAAGAAGACTTCATGACGTTTCTCAAGATGTTATTGTAAACATCGAAGATTGTGGAACATTAAGAGGTGTTGAAGTTTCTGCTTTGAAGAAAAATGAGGAAATTGTTGAGTCATTAGGAGAAAGAATTTTAGGACGTGTTGCATTGCAGGATGTTATAAACCCACTTACTAATGAAGTAATGGTTCAATCTGGTCAACAAATTACTGAGGCAATCATGAGAACTATTGAAGCTTCTCCGATTGAAAGAGTAGAAGTTAGATCTCCATTGACTTGTGAAGCTACAAAAGGTATTTGTGCAAAATGTTATGGTAGAAATCTAGCCACCGGAAAAATGACACAAAGAGGTGAAGCTGTTGGAGTTATCGCAGCTCAGTCTATTGGTGAGCCGGGAACACAGTTAACACTTCGTACATTCCACGTTGGAGGAGTTGCCGGAGGTATTTCTGAAGAGTCTAGTATTGTTACAAGATTCAATGGTAGACTTGAAATTGAAGATTTAAAAACGGTTAAAGGTGAGGACAGTGAAGGTAATGCAACAGATATTGTTGTATCTCGTTCTACTGAGTTAAAATTAGTTGATGAGAAAACTGGTATTGTCTTAAATACACATAATATTCCTTATGGATCCAGCATTTTTGTTAATGATGGAGATGTAGTTACTAAAGGAACTGTAATATGTAAATGGGATCCATATAATGGTGTAATTGTTTCAGAATTTACTGGTAAGATTGCTTATGAAGATTTAGAACAAGGGCAATCATTCATGGTTGAAATTGATGAGCAGACAGGATTCCAGGAAAAAGTAATTTCTGAGGCCAGAAATAAAAAATTAATTCCAACTTTATTAGTTTACGGTAAAGAAGGCGAATTGATTCGTTCTTATAACTTACCGGTTGGAGCCCACTTAATGGTTGAAAATGGTGAGAAAATTAAAGCGGGTAAAGTATTGGTTAAAATTCCACGTCGTTCTTCTAAATCTGGGGATATTACGGGAGGTTTACCAAGAATTACAGAGCTATTAGAAGCTCGTAATCCTTCGAATCCTGCTGTAGTTTCTGAAATTGATGGAGTAGTTTCTTTTGGAAAAATTAAAAGAGGTAACCGCGAGATTGTAATAGAATCTAAATTTGGTGACGTTAGAAAATACCTTGTTAAATTATCGAGCCAAATCCTGGTTCAGGAAAATGACTTTGTAAGAGCAGGTGTTCCATTGTCTGACGGAGCAATTACTCCGGATGATATTTTGAGAATTCAGGGACCGGCTGCTGTTCAACAGTATTTGGTAAATGAAATTCAGGAAGTATATCGTTTACAAGGGGTAAAAATCAACGACAAGCACTTTGAGGTAGTTATCCGTCAAATGATGCGTAAAGTAAGAGTTCAGGATCCGGGAGATACATTATTCTTGGAAGATCAATTAATTCATACTAAAGATTTTATCGTTCAAAATGATAAATTATATGGTATGAAAGTAGTTGAAGATTCTGGAGATTCTGCTGTGTTAAAACCAGGTCAGATTATTACACCTCGTGATTTACGTGATGAAAATTCATTACTTAAGCGTAATGATAAAAATTTAGTTGTAGCCAGAGATGTTATTACTGCCACGGCAACGCCAGTTTTACAAGGTATTACAAGAGCTTCGTTACAAACTAAATCATTCATTTCTGCTGCTTCATTCCAGGAGACAACTAAAGTACTTAACGAAGCTGCAGTAGCAGGTAAAGTTGATGATCTTGAAGGATTGAAAGAAAATGTAATTGTTGGACACAGAATTCCTGCTGGAACTGGAATGAGAGAATACGACAATACAATCGTAGGGTCTAAAGATGATTACAATGAAATGATGGCAAATAAAGAAGAATATATTTATTAATTCTTATCAATTCCCTCTTTTTCGAAGGAGGGAAATTGAAAAAATATTAAAATTATGAGTAATCCGAACAAACAAGAGCAAATTAATATTGAGCTAGATGAAACTATAGCTGAAGGAATTTATTCTAATCTAGCAATAATCAATCACTCATCATCTGAATTTGTATTAGATTTTGTAAATATTATGCCGGGTACTCCTAAAGCTAAGGTGAAATCAAGAATTGTCCTGACGCCACAACATGCTAAAAGATTATTGAGAGCAATTGGAGAAAATATTCAGCGATTTGAGGCTGCACATGGCGAAATCAAAGAAACTGAACAAGCACCAATTCCGCTTAATTTTGGTCCGGCAGGACAAGCATAAAATTTTAAAAGCTCCAGAAAAGGAGCTTTTTTTATAAAATAAATTAATGGAATTGTATTTAATCTGATTTAATTTACTTTCAACGAATATGTTTTAATTGGTTATTAATTAACCATACATTTGAATTAACATAAAATAAAGAAAATTAATTTTTCCATAAAAAAGGTTAATTTAATTCTTAAAAAAGCGACAACTTTCAAAGTTGTCGCTTTTTAATTTTGTATTAATAAGGAAGTATATTTATTCAAATTCCGAAGTAAAAAATAACTTGACATTGGGATATTTACTTTGTGTCATCTGAATTGTAAAATCAGAATCGGCTAAAAATACTAACTGTCCATATTTGTCATGAGCCAGAAACTTCTGTTTGATTCTTCTAAATTCTTTAAATTCATCACTTTTAGGATCGTTCGGCTTTACCCAACATGCTTTGTGAACCGGAAAGTTTTCATAAGTACATTTTGCTCCATATTCATGCTCTAAGCGATATTGAATAACTTCGTACTGCAAGGCACCAACAGTTCCGATAATTTTACGATTATTCATTTCTAAAGTAAATAACTGAGCAACTCCTTCATCCATTAACTGATCAATACCTTTGTCCAATTGTTTTGCTTTCATTGGATCTGCATTATTGATATATCTAAAGTGCTCAGGAGAAAAACTTGGTATCCCTTTGAAACTCATTAATTCTCCTTCGGTTAATGTATCCCCAATTTTAAAATTTCCTGTATCGTGTAAACCTACAATATCACCGGGATATGAAATATCAACAATTTCTTTTTTCTCGGCGAAGAATGCATTAGGACTTGAGAATTTTAAATTTTTCTTTTGACGAACGTGATAATAAGGCTTGTTTCTTTCAAAAGTTCCTGAAACAATTTTGATAAAAGCTAAACGGTCGCGATGTTTAGGATCCATATTAGCATGTATTTTAAATACAAAACCGGACATTTTTTCTTCAGTAGGATCTACCAAACGAGTTTCAGAGTCTTTTGGTCTGGGAGATGGTGCAATCTGAATGAAGCAATCTAATAATTCGCGAACCCCAAAATTATTTAAGGCAGAACCAAAAAATACAGGCTGAATTTTACCGTCTAAATAATCCTGACGATCAAATTTTGGATAAACTTCATCGATCAATTCTAATTCTTCACGAAGCTTGTCTGCCGGCTTTTGTCCAATAATTTTTTCTAATTCCGGATTTTGGACATCTGAGAAAGCAATTGTTTCTTCGATGTTTTTTCGGCTATCACCACTAAAAAGATTGATATTTTGTTCCCATAAATTATAAATTCCCTGAAAGTCATATCCCATTCCGATAGGAAAACTCAAAGGAGTAACTGTTAAACCCAGTTTTTGTTCTACTTCATCCATTAAGTCAAAAGCATCTTTTCCTTCACGGTCTAATTTATTGATAAAAACAATCATTGGAATGTTACGCATTCTACAAACTGCAACCAATTTTTCAGTTTGTTCCTCAACCCCTTTTGCAACGTCAATAACTACAATAACACTATCAACAGCGGTTAAGGTTCTAAAAGTATCTTCTGCAAAATCCTTGTGTCCAGGTGTATCAAGAATATTGATTTTTTTGTCTTTATAATTAAAAGCAAGTACAGATGTTGAAACCGAAATACCTCTTTGGCGTTCGATTTCCATGAAATCACTTGTTGCTCCTTTTTTTATTTTATTATTTTTTACGGCACCTGCTTCCTGAATTGCACCTCCAAAAAGTAATAATTTTTCTGTTAGTGTTGTTTTACCGGCATCGGGATGCGAGATAATTCCAAAAGTTCTTCTGCGTTGTATTTCTTTTAAAAAGCTCATATTTTGTATAAATAGGTTGCAAAAGTACTATTAATTACGGCTTAATAAAAATATTAACTTCTATAATTTAGAGTCATTATCTTAATTATAAAAACCTTTTAAATAAAAAAAGACTGCTCTTTTAGGACAGTCTTTAATGGTTGTTTGTAGGAATTATTGATTAATAGACCAAACTGAATATCCCTTTGGAGGACATTGAATTTTTAGCCATTTATCTGCTTGTGTAGTTGGATACCAAGCAGAGTTGCCTGTAAAATCTTTAATTTGAGTGTTAGCCCAATTTGTCTGTATCCATCTTTCCTGCCAGGATGTTGAGTTATTAATGTAAACTATCAATCCAGGATTTCCGTTATATCCATTTCTTCTTGCTACATATTCATCATTATCTGAATATAAAATGGATGTTGTTCCGGTTGCTTTGTTGTTATGAATCCAGATCAGATTGTTTAGTTTCGTTTTATCAAGCCATTCTTCGTAATCTCTGTAGAAAATTGTTGGATAGCCTTCATGTGTTAAGATGTATGAATAAGCTAATAATTTATTTGAAATCTCATCAGTATCATGATTTGTAACAAAGGTTACGGCTTTGTACGGATTTCTTTTCCACATCATATCATCATTTAAAAGAGCTAGATTATTTCCGTCAAAAGCGTCATTCATTTTGTAGTAACAAGCAAAATCAAACACAGAACTGTTTGCATTATTGGCCCAGTCATTTAATATGTTTACATTAGAATCCCACAATTCGCCAACAGAAAACCCACCTACATTTGCATTCCAGTCCTTTACCACCCATGCCCCAAAACCTTTTACATAGTCAAATCTCCAACCATCAAATTTCATAGTGTTTTTATAATATTTACCAACTCCATCAGCTCTTTTCCATAGCCAATCTTGCACGTATGGATCGGCATGACATAAATCTGGAAAACCTCCAAAAGAACCTTCGTCATTATTACCATAACTATTTTTATAAAAATTCACATAGGTACGTTTAAATTTTCCAGATGCAATTCCATTAAAATTAGTCCAGGTATTGGTTCCTGTAAACGGGTTTGCTTCTGATTGTCCTCCGCTGTTATGATTAATTACAATATCTGCATATACTTTCATGTTTTCAGTATGTGCTTTTGTAATCAGAGTTACTAATTCAGCTTTAGAACCAAATCTTGTTTCTGTAGTTCCATTTTGGTTGTAATCTCCAAAATCAAAATAATCAGTTGGATCGTATCCCATTGAAAAAGGACCATTTTGTGCTTTACAAGCAGGCGGGAGCCATATTGAACCAATTCCAGCGTTCGACCATGCAGTTACTTTGTCGGTTACAGTATTCCACCAATTTCCGCCTGCCGGAACATCCCAATAAAAGGCCTGCATCATAACTCCGCCACCAGGATTATCGACATATTTTCCTGTTAGGGATGATTTAATTTCTGTGCTAAAAGGCTTTCCATCATGATGTGTCACATTAATGATTTCAAACAGTTGACTTTCTTCTATTGAATTGGCTTCGAAGATTTTATCTGAAGAACAGGAACAAAAAAGTGCCAAGATTGCAGCTATTCCATAGATTTTTGCATTGTAGTTTTTCATAATTTGAATTGGTTAAGTTAATAAAGTTTTTAATTGATAATTTTGAAGCTTAAAAAAAAGATATTCTTAATTTAATAACCTAAAAATTGTTAATCATGCATCTAAAGTATAAGTTTTTCAATTTGATTCGTAATTACAAAAAAATAGTTATACAGCGAAAACGTTGTAGTGTTTAAAACTTTTTTTGATATTAACTATTTAAGCTTCTGAATTTTTACAAAAAGCTATTCACGAATTTTAAAGGTAGGTTTGGCTCTGCTTTAGTTAATAATTGGAAGGAAATGGGTTCAATTTGTGAAATCGAAATGCATCCCATATAATTTTTTGTTAATAGTATGGCTGATAGTTGTATTATGTGATTGAATTGTTATTTTTGTTCGTTATAAGTTAAAAAGAATTAAATCTTATTCGTTTAATGATTTTTAGTTTAAAAGGAAAATACGAAGGCAAGATCTTTACATTCAAATTAAATTTAAAATAATGTTATTAAAAAAATTACAGCTAAAAACTATTGATTACAAGTTGGTGCTAACAATATGTTTTTTACTTTTTTTCAATTCAATTATTTCTGCTCAGGAAATTATTAAAGATGTTGTAGCTGAAAAACCTGTTGAAACGAGTTCAATCAATAGACAAAAGATTGATGGTATTATTGCTACAGTTGGAGATTATATTGTTTTAGATTCAGATATTGATAAAGGTTTTCTTGAAATTACTGCTCAGGGAGGATCGGTAAAAGATGTTACCAGATGCCAGATGCTTGGTAAACTTTTAGAAGATAAACTATATGCCCATCAGGCGATTCAGGATAGTATTATCGTTAGTGATGCAGAAGTTAAAAGTATGATGGACGAAAGGCTTAATTATATGATGCGACAAACCGGAGGAGATATAAATAAAATTGTAGAATTTTATAAAAAAAGTTCGGTTGAAGAATTTAAAACTTATTTTGCAGATATATTAAAGGAGCAAAAATTATCTTCAGAAATGCAGAAAAAAATTGTTGATGCTGTAGAAATTACACCTGAAGAAGTTCGTAATTTCTTTAAAAAAATACCAAAAGATGAATTGCCAACTTTTGGAGCTGAGATGGAAGTGGCTCAAATTGTTGTAGAACCTAAAGTTTCAAAAGAAGATAAGCAAAAAGTAATTGACAGATTAAACTCCATTAGAAAAGATGTTTTAGAAGGTTCCAGTTTTGCTACAAAAGCAGTTTTATATTCTCAGGATCCAGGTTCTTCACCTGCCGGAGGATATTATAAAATGACCAGAAAAACTCCGTTTGTTAAAGAATTTAAAGATGTTGCTTTTAGTTTGGGTGAAGGTGAAATTTCAGAACCTTTTGAAACTACCTATGGCTACCATATTATTATGGTTGATAAAATAAAAGGCCAGGAAGTTGAATTGCGCCATATTTTAATTTCGCCAACTGTTTCTGAAGCAGCTTTAAAAGAAGCTAAGGAAAGAATTACAAACATTAGAAATAAGATTGTAAATAAAGAAATTTCTTTTGCTGATGCTGCAAGAACAGAATCTGATCAAAAAGAAACCAGAGCAAATGGAGGAACGTTGATTAATCCGAATACTCAGGATACACGTTTTGAGCTGACGAAGATGGATGCGGCATTATACAGTCAGGTTTCGAATTTAAAAGATGATGAAGTTTCTCAGCCACTTTTGGATACAGATGACAAAGGCAAAAAAACGTACAAATTAATTACTGTAACGAACAGGATTGATCAGCACATAGCTGATTATGCTAAAGATTATACCAAAATTAAAGATTTGGCATTAAAAGAAAAACAAATAAACGCTATTGGAAAATGGTTTGATACTAAAATAAAAGACACCTATATTAAAATTATTGGGGAATACAGAGATTGTGATTTTACAAACAATTGGTTGAAAAAATAATTTTTAAAAAATAGATAAAAAGAGTTAGTTTTATGAATTCATAGAACTAACTCTTTTTTAATTAAAAACCATATTTAAATGTCTGATGTAGCAGCAATTCATAATTTAGTTCAAAAACGTAATGAATTAAAAATAGAAATAGCAAAAATTATTGTAGGCCAGGATGCAGTTGTGGATCAAATTTTATTGTGCATATTTTCAGGAGGGCATGCACTTTTAATTGGCGTTCCCGGTTTGGCAAAAACGTTAATGATAAACACTTTATCTCAAGCTTTAGGTTTAGATTTTAAAAGAATTCAGTTTACTCCGGATTTAATGCCGTCAGATATTTTAGGAAGTGAAATTCTGGATGAAAACAGGCAATTTAAATTTATCAAAGGACCTATTTTTTCCAATATAATTTTAGCTGATGAAATCAATAGAACACCTCCTAAAACACAAGCGGCTTTGCTTGAAGCAATGCAGGAACGTTCTGTAACAATTGCGGGAGAAAATCATAAATTAGATTTGCCAT
The DNA here is from genome assembly GCF_052113665.1 of Flavobacterium sp. W22_SRS_FK3. NCBI lineage: Bacteria > Pseudomonadati > Bacteroidota > Flavobacteriia > Flavobacteriales > Flavobacteriaceae > Flavobacterium > Flavobacterium sp. W22_SRS_FK3. The sequence goes on from NZ_JBGQOF010000003.1 coordinate 174,567, forward strand.
ATTTCGTATTGGCTACTCAAAATCCAATTGAACAAGAAGGAACTTATCCTTTACCAGAAGCCCAGTTAGATCGTTTTATGTTTGCGGTAAAACTAGAATATCCAAGTTTTCAGGAAGAAGTTCAGGTAGTAAAACAAACTACTTCTGATGTAAAAAAACAAATAAATCCATTGTTTTCAGCACAGGAAATTATTGATTTTCAAAATTTGATTCGTAGAATTCCTGTGGCAGATAATGTAATTGAATATGCTGTGACTTTAGTAAGTAAAACACGTCCAGACAATCCTTTGTCGAATGATTTTGTTAAGAATTATTTAGATTGGGGTGCAGGACCAAGAGCTTCTCAAAATTTAATTTTAGCAGCAAAAGCACATGCAGCATTTAATGGTAAATTTTCTCCGGATATTGAAGATGTAAAAGCAGTTGCAACGGGTATTTTGCGACACAGAATTATTAAAAATTACAAAGCTGACGCTGAAGGAATAACCGAAGAAATTATTATTCAGAAGTTGATGTAATAGTAGAATTCAAAAAAATATATGGTGTAGACCTAACAGACTTTAAAAGCCTGTTAGGTTTTTTTATTTTAAGGAAGTTTTCAGATAAATTCGGAATTGATTAATAGAATATTTTGAATTGAAAAAGAAAATTTCATTTTTTAATTGTAACTGCTTTACGTAAAAAACTATAACGATATAAATACTTATTTAGAAAAGTTCTTTCTTAAAAATAACATAAAAATCTCACTTCCTTTATAACATATAATTTCGACTTTGTTAAAGAAGAGATATTAAATTATTGATAATTTAATATTGAAGGCTTAAATTGGTTTATTAGCAAAGAATAATGGTGAAATTCAATATTTTGCAATAATAATTTTTCAAAAAGGGTCATCTATTATATTTTTTTTAATTGTCAGCTTTAATTCCTAAATTTGCGAACAAAAAAATAAAAATACCTAATTTACTATGGCTTTTGATAATACTGTTTATAAAGATTACCTTAAGGAAATTGAAGAGCGTAAAGAACAAGGGCTTAACCCGAAACCTATTGATGGTGCCGATTTGTTAAGTGTAATCATTGCTCAAATTAAGGATGTAAATAATGAATATAGAGAAGATTCTCTAAACTACTTTATTTATAATGTTGTACCCGGGACCACTCCGGCTGCTAATTTGAAAGCTAAGTTTTTAAAGGAAATTGTTCTAGGTCAATCAGTAGTTGTTGAAATTACGCCTGCTTTTGCTTTAGAATTATTGTCTCATATGAAAGGTGGAACTTCTATCGCCGTTTTACTTGATTTAGCTTTAGGTAATGATGTTGCAATAGCAAAAGATGCTTCGGAGGTTTTAAAGACACAGGTTTTTCTTTATGAAGCTGATACAGATCGTTTAGAAGCAGCTTTCAAAAGCGGTAACGAAATTGCTAAAGAAATTTTAGAGAGCTACGCTAAAGCTGAGTTCTTTACTAAATTACCTGAAATTGCAGAAGAAATAAAGGTAATTACCTATATTGCTGGTGAAGGAGATATTTCTACAGATTTACTTTCTCCAGGAAACCAGGCACACTCCCGTTCAGATCGTGAACTTCATGGAAAATGTTTAATTTCGCCAGAAGCACAAGCAGAAATCAAAGCATTGGCAACTGCTAATCCTGATAAGAGCGTGATGTTAATTGCTGAAAAAGGGACAATGGGTGTTGGTTCTTCCAGAATGTCAGGTGTAAACAACGTGGCACTCTGGACTGGAAAGCAAGCAAGTCCTTATGTTCCATTTATTAATATTGCCCCAATCGTTGCAGGAACAAATGGTATCTCTCCGATTTTCCTAACTACTGTTGATGTTACTGGTGGTATTGGTTTAGATCTTAAAAACTGGGTAAAAAAGCTTGACGAAAATGGAAAACCTCTTCTTAATGAAAGTGGCGATCCAATTTTGGAAGAAGTTTATTCTGTTGCTACGGGTACTGTTCTTACGATCAATACAAAAACTAAGAAACTTTACAACGGAGACAAAGAATTAATTGATATTTCTAAAGCTTTCACTCCTCAAAAAATAGAATTTATAAAAGCTGGTGGATCTTATGCTATTGTATTTGGAAAAAAATTACAAACATTTGCTTCAAAAACTTTAGGGATCGATATTGTTCCTGTATACGCACCATCAAAAGAGGTTTCTATAGAAGGACAAGGGCTTACAGCTGTTGAAAAAATATTTAATAAAAATGCAGTAGGAACAACTCCTGGTAAAGTGTTACACGCTGGTTCTGATGTTCGTGTTACTGTAAATATTGTTGGTTCGCAAGATACAACTGGATTGATGACTTCTCAGGAATTAGAGTCTATGGCTGCTACTGTGATTTCTCCAATTGTTGACGGTGCTTACCAATCAGGTTGTCATACTGCTTCAGTTTGGGATAGTAAATCTAAGGCAAATATTCCTAGATTGATGAAATTCATGAACGACTTCGGTTTGATCACAGCTCGTGACCCGAAAGGCGTTTACCATTCAATGACTGACGTTATCCATAAAGTGCTTAACGATATTACTGTAAACGAGTGGGCTATCATTATTGGTGGTGACTCTCATACAAGAATGTCTAAAGGTGTTGCTTTTGGTGCTGACTCAGGAACTGTTGCTTTAGCTTTGGCTACTGGTGAGGCTTCTATGCCAATTCCAGAATCTGTGAAAGTAACTTTCAAGGGAGATATGAAAGGGTATATGGATTTCCGTGATGTGGTTCATGCTACGCAAGCTCAAATGCTAAAAACATTTAGTGGAGAAAATGTATTCCAAGGAAGAATTATTGAGGTTCATTTAGGAACTCTTAATGCAGATCAAGCGTTCACGTTTACAGACTGGACTGCTGAAATGAAAGCAAAAGCATCTATCTGTATTTCTGAAGATTATACTTTGATTGAATCTCTAGAGATGGCAAAAGGTAGAATCCAGATCATGATCGATAAAGGTATGGATAACAAAAATCAAGTTCTTAAAGGATTGATTGCTATTGCTGATAAGAGAATCGCTGAAATTATTTCTGGTGAAAAACCAGCTTTAAGGCCAGATGCAAACGCTAAATATTATGCTGAAGTTGTTGTAGATCTTGATCAGATTGCTGAGCCAATGATTGCTGATCCAGACGTTAATAATGCAGATGTTTCTAAGAGATATACCCACGATACTATTAGACCTTTATCTTTCTATGGTGGAGTTAAAAAAGTAGATCTTGGATTTATCGGATCTTGTATGGTCCACAAAGGAGATATGAAAATTTTAGCACATATGCTTAAGAATATTGATGAACAAGAAGGTAAAGTAGAATTCAAAGCACCACTAGTTGTAGCTCCTCCTACTTATAATATTGTTGATGAATTAAAAGCAGAAGGTGACTGGGAAATTTTACAAAAATATTCTGGTTTCGAATTTGATGATAATGCTCCTAAAGGTACAGCACGTACTTCATATGAAAACATGTTGTATTTAGAGCGTCCTGGTTGTAACCTTTGTATGGGTAACCAAGAAAAGGCTGCTAAAGGAGATACAGTAATGGCAACATCTACTCGTCTTTTCCAAGGAAGAGTTGTAGAAGATACTGAGGGTAAAAAAGGAGAGTCATTGCTTTCTTCTACACCAGTTGTTGTTCTTTCGACTATTCTTGGTCGAACTCCTACCATAGAAGAATATGTAACGGCAGTAGAAGGTATTAATTTAACTACGTTTGCACCTTCTCATAAATTATTGGTGCAATAATCAAATTATAATTTAATCATAAAATTCTAAAGCCTGAGAGATAAACTCAGGCTTTTTTATTAGTAACTGCTCATTTTTTTGTACCTTAGAATGTTCAAAAAAAATAAATAAAAACAATTACACAATTATGGCATTTGATATAGAAATGATTAAAAGAGTGTACACAAACATGCCTGGTCGTGTTGATAAAGCACGAGAAATTGTTGGTCGTCCACTTACATTGACTGAGAAAATTTTGTACAATCACCTTTGGGATGGAAATCCATCTAAGGCGTTTGGAAGAGGATTAGATTATGTTGATTTTGCACCGGATCGCGTGGCATGTCAGGATGCTACAGCTCAGATGGCATTATTGCAATTTATGCACGCTGGAAAGAAAACAGTTGCAGTGCCTACAACGGTTCACTGTGATCACCTGATTCAGGCAAAAGTTGATGCTGCAACCGATTTAGCCAGAGCCAAAACACAGAGTAACGAAGTTTTCGATTTCCTATCGTCAGTTTCTAATAAATACGGAATTGGTTTCTGGAAACCGGGAGCCGGTATTATTCATCAGGTAGTACTTGAAAATTATGCTTTTCCTGGCGGAATGATGATTGGTACCGATTCTCATACTGTAAATGCAGGTGGTTTAGGAATGGTAGCCATTGGTGTTGGTGGAGCTGATGCTGTAGATGTGATGTCTGGTATGGCGTGGGAATTGAAATTTCCTAAATTAATCGGAGTAAAACTAACTGGTAAATTGTCAGGTTGGACTGCTCCTAAAGATGTTATTCTTAAAGTTGCCGGTATTTTAACCGTAAAAGGTGGTACAGGTGCAATTGTTGAATATTTTGGAGAAGGTGCAACTTCTATGTCTTGTACTGGTAAAGGTACAATTTGTAACATGGGTGCTGAAATTGGAGCTACCACTTCAACTTTTGGTTATGATGATTCCATGAGTCGTTATCTGCGTTCTACAAACAGAGCTGATGTTGCTGATGCTGCTGATAGAGTAGCTTCTTACTTAACAGGCGATCCTGAAGTATATGCGGACCCGGAAAAATATTTTGATCAGGTTATTGAAATCAATTTATCTGAATTAGAGCCGCATTTAAACGGTCCTTTTACACCAGATTTGGCTACTCCAATTTCTAAAATGAAAGAAGAAGCAATCAAAAACAACTGGCCATTACAAATTCAGGTTGGTTTAATTGGTTCTTGTACTAACTCTTCTTACGAAGATATTTCTCGTGCAGCCTCTTTGGCCAGACAAGTAAGTGCTAAAAACTTAAAAACAAAATCTGAATTTACAATTACTCCAGGTTCTGAAGTAGTGCGTTATACAATTGAAAGAGATGGATTTATAGATACCTTCGAAAAAATTGGAGCTACTGTTTTTGCTAATGCCTGCGGGCCATGTATTGGTATGTGGGATAGAGAAGGAGCTGAGAAAGAAGAAAGAAACACAATTGTTCACTCTTTCAACCGTAACTTTTCAAAGCGTGCAGATGGTAACCCGAATACTTTAGCCTTTGTAGGTTCTCCTGAATTGGTTACTGCTATGGCTATTGCAGGTGATTTAGGTTTTAATCCTTTAACAGATACTTTGATCAACGAAGATGGAGAAGAAGTAATGTTAGAAGCTCCAACAGGAGACGAATTGCCTCCAAAAGGATTTGATGTTAAAGACCCGGGATTTCAGGAACCGGCATTAGACGGTTCAGGAGTTCAGGTTGTTGTGAGTCCAACGTCAGAACGTTTGCAATTATTAGCTCCGTTTGATGCCTGGAATGGTAAAAATATTACGGGTGCAAAATTATTAATCAAAGCATTCGGGAAATGTACTACGGATCACATTTCTATGGCAGGGCCATGGTTGCGTTTCCGCGGACATTTAGATAATATTTCAAACAACATGCTGATTGGCGCCGTAAATGCATTCAACCAAAAAACAAATTCGGTTAAAAATCAATTAACAGGAATATACGATGCAGTTCCTGCTGTAGCACGTGCGTACAAAGCTGCTGGGATTCCGTCTATTGTTGTGGGTGATCATAATTATGGTGAAGGTTCTTCTCGTGAGCATGCCGCTATGGAGCCACGTTTCTTAGGAGTTAAAGCGGTATTGGTAAAATCATTTGCCCGTATACACGAAACTAACCTTAAAAAACAAGGCCTTTTGGGACTGACTTTCGCAAACGAAGCAGATTACGATAAAATTCAGGAAAACGATACTATTAACTTTATTGATTTAACTGAGTTCGCTCCGGGAAAACCACTAACATTAGAATTCGTTCATGCAGATGGTACTAAAGATGTCATTTTGGCTAACCATACCTACAACGAAGGTCAGATTGGCTGGTTCGTTGCGGGTTCTGCATTAAACTTAATTGCTGCGGGAAAAGCTTAGTTTTTAAGATTCAATTATAGTACTAAGCGCTCTGTGAATACAGGGCGTTTTTTGTTTAAGAGGTTATTTCCAACTGTCCGCTATATCCTTTTGTTTTTTTAAAGAAAAAAACAAAAGGATATAGCGCTTCCATCTGGGCTGGGCTTCAGTTTTCAATATTATCCATAACATAAATTTAATGTATTAAAATAAATATATAACTCACACAAAAACTTTAAGTTACACTTAAAAAATGTTCAGTGTTTGTCAATCCGGAATGAAATTGTTGTTAAAAAAAGTGTTTTTATTGCTTTAAAAAGTTAAATTCGCATTATTTGTAATATTGTTTTTTTTTGACGTTTATAATTAGGAACAAATAGTATATAAAATTCAAAATTTCCAAATAATGATTTTCAGGTTCGTCTTTATATTTTTGCTTTTTAGTGTTAGTGTTTTTTCTCAGGAAAATTATATCAAACATACGATCTCAAAAGGAGAAAATCTTACCATTATTGCAAAAAAATACGGCGTGAAAACCAAAGATATCTCTGATGCAAATCCTGATGCTCCTAAAATTTTAAAACTGAATTCAGTTTTATTAATTCCCAATAAAAATCATTCCACTGTAATAAAACCAAGCGAATCCATTACAGAAATAAATCCAGATTCGCATGAAGTTTTAGCAAAAGAAACACTTTGGGGAATATCAAAAAAATATAAAATTTCAGTAGAAGACTTAAAAAAGGCAAATCCATTATTAGAAACCGAAGGACTTAAAATAGGACAGCAAATTGTTATTCCATCAAATGGAAGTTCCGTTTTGCAAAAACCAGTTGAAAATATGCAAACATTGCTGGTTGAGGTTATAAGGGAAGTAATGCCGAAAGAAACTAAATATGCTATTGCTAAGGAATTCGAAATTAGTGTAGCCGAATTAGAAAAGCAAAATCCTGAAATTAAGACCACATTGCCTATTGGTTATAAATTAAAAATCCTCACTTCAAAAGAAAAAGCCGTAGCATATCAAAATATAAATTCTCAGGTTACTTCTCCGGAAAAATCGTTAGATAATCCAATTGTAAAATCGGAAACTTCAGTTGTTGTAGTAGATTCTGGAATAGTGAAATTTTCCAATCATTCAGAATTGATAGATCAATTGGTTTTTAATGCTACCGATAACATTGGTATTCGTTATCGTACTGGAGGAACATCAAAAGCAGGTTTTGATTGTTCCGGATTGATGTATACTTGTTTTGGGAATTTTGATATTAAATTACCCAGAACTTCACTGGAACAATCCAGAATAGGTATAAAAGTCAATACAGAAGAAGCGAAAAAAGGTGATTTGATTTTCTTTAAAACAAACGGAAGACACCAGATCAATCATGTTGGAATGGTGGTTGAAGTAACAGATGAGGAAATTAAATTTGTTCACGCCTCAACTCATGGCGGTGTTATGATTTCTTCAACTAAAGAAGGATATTACGAACGAACATTTTCGCAGGTAAATCGGGTGTTACAATGATTTTTGGGACAGTGTCTGTTTTTGCTTAAATAAATAGCTTTAAAATGTTCTGGTAGCATTTTATTAAATTTCAATCAATTGCAATTCATTATTAGAAATTCATTTAAAAGTTCCAACTACAAAATCCTTATTCTGTAAGGCTGTTTTTAATTCATTTCAATGACTATTGCAATCTATCTCAATCTGGTTTAGTAGCTTATAGACGGAATTTTCACGAATAAAACTTATTCATTTATCTTTAAATTAATATAGAAGAGAGTTTTATTATCCACTTCCTCAATTGACATTGAATGTGTGTTTCATGCAATTAAATGACAATGCAAATTCTAAGGATCTTTGGTTATAATTTTAATAAAACTAAAAAAAGTATATCTTTAACCAACTCAAAATCTAAAAACAATGCACGAAAATGACCAGGAAAATTTTAAGAGAGAACTCGGCTTACTAGACGGAACCATGCTTGTGGTAGGTTCTATGATTGGTTCGGGGATATTTATTGTGAGTGCCGATATTGCTAGACAGGTAGGTTCAGCAGGATGGCTGACATTGATTTGGCTGATTTCAGGATTAATTACGGTTATTGCTGCTGTAAGTTATGGCGAGTTGAGTGCTATGTTTCCAAAAGCAGGCGGGCAATATGTGTATCTCAAAGAAGCATATAATAAACTGATTGCTTTTTTGTATGGCTGGAGTTTTTTTGCGGTAATTCAGACCGGAACAATTGCGGCAGTTGGCGTGGCTTTCTCAAAATTTGCGGCCTATCTTTATGAACCTTTTAGCGACGAAAACATAGTATTTGAATTAGGATTTTTTAAACTCAATGCTGCTCAGATTGTTTCGATTATTACTATTGTTTTTCTTACCTATATCAATAGCAGAGGTGTAAAAAACGGAAAGATACTTCAGACTGTACTTACTATTATCAAGATTTTATCTTTATTAGGGTTGATCGTTTTTGGATTAATACTTGCAGCAAAAGCTTCTGTTTGGGATGCGAATTGGGCAGATGCCTGGACACCACGTTTATATAATGGAGATAATGATTCATGGTTGCCAATTAACGGAACTGCTTTAATAACAGGAATATCGGCTGCGATGGTAGGTTCCTTATTTTCAAGTGATGCCTGGAATGGTGTAACTTTTATTGCAGGGGAAATTAAAAATCCAAAGCGTAATGTGGGTTTAAGTCTGTTTCTGGGAACTTTTATCGTTACCATTATTTATGTGCTCACAAATCTGATGTATTTAGCTGTAGTTCCGTTTAACGAAATTGCAACAGCCAAATCAGATAGGGTAGCAGTAGTGGCTTCTCAGTATATTTTTGGTAATATAGGGACATTGGTTATCGCTGTCATGATTATGGTTTCGACTTTCGCCTGTAACAATGGATTGATTATGGCAGGCGCAAGAGTTTATTATACAATGGCAAATGATGGATTATTCTTTAAAAAAGCTGCCCTGCTTAATAAATTTAGTGTGCCCTCCTGGGCATTGTGGGCGCAATGTACTTGGGCTTCGATGTTATGTCTTACAGGAAAATATGGAGCTTTATTAGATTTTGTGATTATCATCGTTTTGATTTTTTACATCCTGACAATCTACGGAATTTTTATATTGCGCAAAAAAATGCCGGATACTGAAAGACCTTATAAAGCATTTGGTTATCCATTTTTACCAATGCTATATATTATCGTTGCTTCAGCGATTAGTGTTTCATTATTAATTACAAAATTTTCAACTTGTGGTTGGGGAATCTTAATTATGCTTATCGGAATTCCGGTGTATTATTTTACAAAACCAAAAGAGAACTAAATTTTAAGATTTAATAAATTTTCTAAAATAAATAACAAGATGCCTTGTAGTAGAATGGCATTTTGGTTTGTGTCTGTTTTTATGAATTACACTGAAGATAACGAATTTTAAAAAGTTTTTACAAAGCTTAATCCGTATTGATGACCATTATAAAAAGGCATTATCATAGAACTTGAATTACTTTCAGAAGATGATCTGAATATTTTTTTAGTAATATATGGATTCATCCAGTAAGCTAATTTCGTGCTTAGAATACCGATTCCCGCACCGGCAGCAACATCAGTTAGCCAATGGCGGTTATTATAAATTCTAAATAATCCGGTTCCGGTTGCTACGGCATAACCTGTAATTCCGTACCAAATTGATTTGTCTTTGTATTCCTGCCATAAAAATTCGGCACCTGCAAAAGCAGTTGCGGTATGTCCTGAAGGAAAAGAATTATTTGAACTTCCATCCGGCCTCTCTTCTTTGACAATCGATTTTAAACTCAAAACTGTTGAAGCCATAATGACATACGAAGTCACAAATATTACCGAACGGTCTCTCATAGTATTCTTGCCTTTTACACCGAACGCATTCAAAGCATAAACCGTTGCTGCAGGGGCATATTGTGAGAAATCATCAATTGTAATTTTTTCATCAATATCTTCTTTTACCTCATCCTTGATTTGAGAATTAAAACTTAAAAGCTGATCGCTTTCAAGACCAATTACGCCATAACTAATTAATGCTGTTGGAATAATTAATTGCTTGTAGTTAAACTTTAAATGACTTGAAGTACTGTCAATTTTAATAATGGAATCATTTTGCTGTGCACTTGTATTCCAGAAAGAAAATAAAAAAACTAGAGATATTACTTTGTAAACCATCTTAGGTTGTTATTATGAGATGCAAGAATAACGAATTTGTAGTCAAACTATTTTTGACTTAATGTAACCTTAAGTAAATATTAAATTTTTAGTTTTCAAATGATTACTAAAGTTACGAATGATTAGAAGGTTTTGAGTGTTTAAAACATTATAATTCTATTAACATCACATAATTTAGCTTTTGTTGCAAATGAAGTAATTTTGTAAAAAGACATTTATTACATGAAAGAACAAATTTCAATCTCCATATTAGAACTTGCTATTATTAATAATGATAGTAATGCCACAGAAACATTAAATAAAAGTAAAGAAATTGCACAGTTCACAGATCGCTTAGGATATAAGCGTTTTTGGCTAGCTGAGCATCATAATATGGCACACGTTGCCAGCACTGCAACAGTAGTTTTGATAGGCTATATAGCAAGTCAGACAAAAAATATAAGAGTAGGTTCAGGCGGAATTATGTTGCCGAATCATTCGCCTTTAATTATTGCAGAGCAATTTGGAACATTGGAAACACTATATCCAAACAGAATTGATCTTGGTTTAGGAAGAGCCCCCGGAACTGATCAGCCAACTGCTGAAGCTATTAGAAAAGATTTCTTCGAGCAGGCACAGCGATTTCCTCAAAACGTGTTGAAACTTCAGGATTATTTCTCAGAAGAAAATGCTACTGCAAAAGTGCGTGCTTTTCCTGCCGAAGGAACAAAAGTGCCTATTTGGATTTTGGGTTCAAGTATGGAGAGCGCTTCTTTGGCTGCTTCTTATGGTTTTCCGTATGCCTTTGCAGGACATTTTGCACCGCGTCAAATGTTGCAGGCCTTTGAATTTTATCGGGATAATTTTCAGCCTTCGTCCACTTTAGATAAACCGAAAACAATGGCCTGTGTCAATATTATTGCAGCGGATACAGATGAAGAAGCCGAAAAACTATCGACAAGTTTGTATCAGATGTTTCTGAATTTAATTCGAAATGATCGTAAAGGACTTCAACCACCAGTTGACTCTCTTGATGCTATTATGAGCGAAGAAGAACGTTTTCATGTCAATCAGATGACAGGCGGTTCTTTTGTAGGAAGCAAAAAGCAAATTGGGGCAGCTTTAAGAAAATTTATTGATTACGCCAAAATTGATGAACTGATGATCACAAGTCCTATTTTTGATCATCATGCTAAATTGAAGAGTCTGCAATTGACTAAAGAAGTGATAGATGAATTGAATCAAAAATAATCAGATTCTATTTTATATAAAAAATGCCTCAAAAGTTAAAACTTTGAGGCATTTTAATTTTGGAATATTCTTGGTTTATATTTTTAATTTTCCTTCAACACCAATATCTGCGTTATTTCCAAATATTGCTGAACCTGCCATTTTAATTAATGAAATTATTTTTCCATCTTTAGTATCCCAATAGTAAGCATCGGATGGTGTTACCTTTATAACAGTAACCTTTGGGTCTTTTTTACCTTCCTCAAACCATGCCTTAGCAACCGGAGTCCATAATTCATCTATTTTTTGCTGATCGCTGTAGATAGTAGCGTTTCCGTATATAGAAACATATTCTGAAGTCGATTTATTGGCAAAGAAAAGCTGAACCTGGCTGTCTTTTAAAATTTCAAAATTTTTATTGCTTGTAGCAGAACTAATAAACCATATATTTCCTTCATCATCTACGTCCTGAACGCTCATTGGTCTTGATTGAAGTGGTGTTTTGGTGAGTTCTGTACAAAAAATGGCTACATTAATACTTTTTACTAATGTTGTCAATTTTTCAACTGCTTCTTTATTATTTAAATTCTCTTGCATGATTGCTGTTTTTTAAATTAATCCAAATCGATTTTTTCTGCTGTCCAGTCAATTGCCAGTAAGTAGTCTTCTTTTTTAAAACCTTTAAATTCTCCCGGCATTATTTTATTAAAAACTTTGGTAAAATTGATCATTCTCTGGCAATCTGTTACAATTGCAGCACGTGTCCATTTGGTAATGTTTTTAAAACTTAACAAGGCTTCGTGTAACCAGGCGCCTAGAGTAAAATCAGTTGGTGAGTTGTCAAAAAACAACAAATAATTAAGCTTATGGGCGTCCTCGATTAAAAGTCTTACTTCAGAAGTAACAAAATCAACATCGCCTTTGATAATATGTCCGGCTGTTTTAAAACCAATCATATTTGGGGGTAATTCTTTAATTTTTTCAATCATGACATTTATTTTTTGCAGGTTAAATTTATTTTGTACAAAAATACTTTAAAGCCTGATTTTTCAGTTATGTAAAACATTGATAATCTTACATAATTCCAATGTTATGATTATTTTTAATAAAAAAATATAAAAGAAAGGTTTTAAAAAATACTTAAGAATTTTTATCAAAAAGAAGTAAATTAGCTATATCATTTATATTCTTAAATCGAAATTATGCTGAAAAGAATTTTAGTTGTTACCGGTATTATAATCGCAATATTCCTTGCTTTTAAATATTGCGAATTTAAAAAAGGGGATGACTCAACAATTGATTATAATACTAATCTAATACAGCAGCAAATTCTGAATGTAGGTAAATTGGTAGTTACTGAAGGGCATTTTTCTGAAGTTATTACTTATAAAAATCAACAAAAGTATTTAATGAATATGCTTTCTTTTGAAAAGAAAGCTCTTGTGGTTGTGAATGCAAATGTTACAGTTGCCTACGATTTACATAAAATAAAATATGATATTGATAAAAAAAACAGGACCATAACAATTCTCAATATTCCGAAAGAAGAGATTGCAATTAATCCTGATATTCAGTTTTATGATGTTGAGCAAAGTAAATTTAACCCATTTACAGGAGATGATTACAATAAAATCAATAAATCAGTAAAAGCCAATCTGGCAAAGAAAATCGAGAAATCTTCCTTAAAAACAAATGCTCAAAACAGATTGATTAGTGAATTGTCTAAGATTTTGATTCTGACTAATACTATGGGGTGGAAATTAAAATATGAAGGAAAAATGATTGAATCAGATAAAGATTTTAATCAGAATTTGAAACTTTAGTTAAATATTTAAACCACCTTCTTATCAAAAATCAAATCCAATCCTCCGGCAATTAAATGTGCCACTTCAGGACGTTTTTCTTTCAGTTGATCCAGATAAACCAAGACTTCCTGTAAAAGTTGTTTCTCGTTTGAATTTTTTATAAGTTCTGTGATTTCAACAGAAAGCAGCCAATCAGATGGATGATCGTTTTTTAATTTTTCAAAAACAGCTTTTAGTTCTGCTTTAGAATTTTTATTTTCTCTAATCGAGCGAACAGTTTGGTATAAAATTTCCAAATCATCACGTTCGTTTGTATGTTTTGCTTTGATGGTTGTCGTTTTTGGAACGTTATTAATCAGATCAAAACTATTTACATCGGCAGGGCCGGAAAATGCCGAAACTATTTTTTTTCCAATGGCCATGTCGTAATTTCCCCATTCAGGCTGAAACAAAATCGTTTCGCCATGCGTCACGGTACAGTTTCTAAAACTGATCAGAATAATTTCGCCGTGTAAGTTTCTAGAGCCTGTAATAATTTCTCCTTCTACAATAATGTTGCCTTCGAATTCCAGTTTAACGGTTTCGTTTTCAACAATGCTGTAGGCTTGTAAATCCATCGGACTCATATCTTCAATGGCTAAATTAAAGCCTTTTAGTTTTCCAATTGGACTTCCAAAACCTTCACGATGCGTTAAAGTTCCGTGTCCTACCAATTCTTTTTCACGATACGATAAAGCCGTTTTTCCGGTTGTTTGAATGTACACCGGTTTTCCTTCTTGTTCTAAAACATTGGTAAAAATACCTGAAATTTGTAAACCGGTACTCAATTCAATTGTTCCTAAAGCATTTGAATGAATCAGTTTTTGAATTCCCGAAAGACCTCCGGTTCGTAAAGCCATTTTATTAGCAAATTCTTCTAAAATTAAACTTAAATGCGAAAAAGTTGGCGTGACAAACAGTTGTGGCTGTAACTGTGTAATATCAAAATTTTGATTCGCAGCCGAAATATCATAAGGGATTTTCTTCACGTTATCTGTCATACACCACGCACTTTCTCCGATCGAGGAAAGCAGTCCGGCACCGTATATTTTTGGATTTTCAACAGTTCCAATCAAACCGTATTCTACTGTCCACCAATGTAAGTTTCGAATCTGGGCCATCTCTGATAATTCGCCCATATTATTTTGTAAATCAGCAACCGCTTTTTCGGCTTTGTCAATTTTTTCCTGAGGTGTATCTTCGGCTTCTTTTAAAATGGAAAGCAACCGAATCGCTTCATACATCTGATAATCTTTGTGTGATGAAATAGCTTTGCATCCAATCTCTCCAAAACGACGTAAATATTCTGCATATTCAGGATTGGCAATAATAGGAGCATGGCCGGCACCTTCGTGAATAATATCCGGAGCGGGAGTATATTCAATGTGTTCTAATTGACGAATGTCTGATGCGATAACTAAAACATTGTAAGCCTGAAATTCCATAAATGCATTTGGCGGAATAAATCCGTCAACAGCAACGGCAGCCCAGCCTATTTCGGTTAAAATACGGTTCATGCCATACATACTCGGAATAGAGTCAATTTCGATTCCGGTTTTTTTCAAACCATCCAAATACGAATGATGCGCCACTTTCGATAAATAATCTACATTTTTACGCATGACATAACGCCAAACGGCCTGATTAATTGGCGTATAATCGCTATAATCCTGAGGTTTAATGAATTGCTTTAAATGTTTTGGCAATTTTTCCAGTAATGGATTTGTTTCAATTCGTGCATTCATATCGGAATCGTTGTAGATTGTAAATGCGAATTTACGAATTTTAGGAGCTATTTCCTGCTATTCATTACAATCTTTTTAGGTAAAATCTTTTTTTATTGCACTTTCATGAGCTTCCGCTGGTCGCTCTCAAAAGTCCATAAAAAATAGATTTTCCGTAAAAAGGATTTTCATTGCTATCAGGGCTAGGGCTTTTGTTTTCAAAAGAAGCAATTTTTATTATTGATTCCCCAGATTTCTAAAATATTCAATTTTGTAATTAAACATATACGCCATATTTGCAGCACGTATTTTTGCTTCTTCGGCAAGTTTTCCAACAAATAAAGAATCAACTGTTGTAGTAAAAATTTCCATCCAGCGATCAAAATGAGATTGGTTTACAGGTAAGTGTTTGTGTGGAGGAAAAGGGCTTCCGGAATAGGTATGTTCTACTAAAAGTAATGTCTGCCAGAAGCGATACATTTTTTCCAGATGTTCAGGCCATCTGCCCATCATTTTTTCATTAAAAATAGGTCCGATTAAATCATCGTTCTGTACTTTTTCATAAAAAGTATTTACCAAAAGTTTGATGTCATCGAGGTTTAAAATATCTTGAGTTGCCATGTTTTTAAAATAAAATAAAGAAATTTTCTTTGCAAATCTTAGCAAAAAACTTTGTCAATCTCTATGGAAAAGCAATTATGCAAAGTTACACAAAGAACGCGCAGAGAGGCTCAAAGTTAAAGTCATTTTTACCCAATTAACTGCGTAAACAAATCCTGATTGTCATTTAAATATTGAAATTCAAAGCCATTTTTGGTCATATTAAGTTTGATAGCCATAATGTCTTTTTTGTTTTTTAATTCTAATCCCACTACAACAGAACCCATTTCACGACTCGTTTTTTTCGCAAATTGAAAATAAGTAATATCATCATCTGGTCCTAAAATGTTATTTACAAATTCTTTTAAAGCACCTGGACGCTGTGGAAACTGAATCATAAAATAATGCATCAGGCCTTCATAAAGTAAAGAACGTTCTTTTATTTCTGCGGTTCTTTCAATATCATTATTACTTCCGCTGACTACGCAAACTACAGTTTTGCCTTTTATTTTATCCTTATAAAAATCCAAGGCAGCAATTGTCAATGCGCCTGCAGGTTCAACTACCATGGCTTCTTCATTGTATAATCTTAAAATTGTAGTACAGACCTTTCCTTCTGGAACCAGAATGATATCTTCGAGATTATAACGGCAGATTTCAAAAGTTTTATCACCAACTTGCTTTACAGCTGCGCCATCCACAAATTTGTCTATTGTTTTTAAAGCTGTATTTTTATTTTCTTCAATAGCAGTTTTCATTGAAGGAGCACCTTTTGGCTCCACCCCAATGATTTTGGTATTAGGACTTAGATGTTTGAAAATTTCAGATAAACCAGAGGCGAGTCCGCCACCGCCAATTGGCACAAAAACATAATCAATAGGTTCTTTAAAACTTTCTAAAATTTCTAATCCAACGGTTCCCTGGCCTGCAATTACTTTTTCATCATCAAAGGGATGAATAAATATTTTATGATTTTTGATGGCGTCAGCAGTTGCAGAAGCGTATGCATCATCAAAAGTATCTCCAGTTAAAACAATTTCTACAAACGATTTTCCAAATAATTGTACTTGTTTTACTTTTTGTTTTGGAGTGGTTTTCGGCATATAAATTTTGCCTTTTATATGAAGCAGATTACAGGAATAAGCCACGCCCTGCGCATGATTTCCGGCACTTGCACAAACAATTCCAATTGCTTTTTCTGTTTCATTTAACGAAGAAATCTTGTTATAAGCTCCTCTTATTTTATAAGAACGGACAATTTGTAAATCTTCTCTTTTTAATAAAATAGTAGATTTAAATTCGTCCGACAGATTTAAATTTTGTGTGAGCGGAGTAGCTGCAACTACATTTTCGAGCTGCTTTTTGGCATTGAGTACTTCGTTGAATAAATTCATGAGTGTTCGTTTTTGTAAAATAAAAAAACCTCCCGATTTAGGAGGTTTAATAAATTATATTTGTTTACTTAATTTATATAACACCTCGCTATTACTGCTGAATTGCAATAATATTGATAGCGATAATAATGTTATTTAAGTTTGTCATTCTTGTCGTTTAAAATACAAAAGTATTAATTATTTTTTTACCTGAGGTGGATATTGAGCCAAAACTTTGCTAACGATTTCCTGCACTTTCGCATCTTTTTTGTCAACGTTTTTAGTTAAAGTTCCAATACCTTCACCTTGCCAGATCATTTCTTTCTTTTTTGCGTCAATTAAATCGATGTATAAAGTTCCTTCTGTAGAAGTTGAAACGGTAGTTTGTCCTCCGTACATCATGTAAGGATTCCATCCCCATCCCCAACCGTAGCCCCATCCGGCGCTAAATTGGTTTACATTTACTTGTTCTCTTGATTTCGTAAAAATATTTACTAATAAATCAGGGTTTTCGCTTTTGGTAAAACCTTTTGCCTGCAACTCAGTATCAATTGCGTGAAGAATTCGTCTTTTATCCAAATCAGAAATTTCAACCTTGTCAATTCCGGGCTTAAAGAAAGCATACGTTTTATATGGAGCAAAATCTACGTTTTTGTCGTAATCGGAATAAACGCTAACCGTGCTGCAAGAGGCTACTAGTAAAAGCAAAAAAACGGGTACTAATTTGAATGTTTTCATATAATTAAATTTTAATGTTCTCATTTTAAATAATAAGAAAACTTTAAACTAAAATAGATTTTCGTCGACTATATTAGGCAAAGTCACTTTTAATAAAGGCTGAATTTTCATGGCTCTTTTTATAGCAAAAATAGCTTCATTATTTCTAGCCCAGCTTCGTCTTGAAATCCCGTTGTTAACATCCCAGAAAAGCATTGATGTTAAACGCTTTGAAGCCTCTTTAGAACCATCAAGAACCATACCAAATCCGCCATTTATAACCTCTCCCCATCCAACCCCGCCACCATTATGAATTGATACCCAGGTTGCACCTCTAAAGCTGTCTCCAATCACGTTTTGAATCGCCATATCTGCCGTAAAACGAGATCCGTCATAGATATTTGAGGTTTCTCTGTAAGGAGAATCCGTTCCGGAAACATCATGATGATCGCGGCCTAAAACAACCATTCCAATTTCGCCTTTGGCAATCGCCTGATTAAAAGCTTCTGCAATTTTAATTCTTCCTTCGGCATCAGCGTAAAGAATTCTGGCTTGAGAACCAACCACCAATTTATTTTCCTGTGCGCCTTTGATCCATTTCATGTTATCCTGCATTTGCTGCTGAATTTCATTTGGAGCCGTTTTTGCCAATTCGTCTAAAACTGCACTGGCAATATTATCTGTTTTTTGCAGATCTTCTGGTTTTCCAGATGTACAAACCCATCTAAAAGGACCAAATCCGTAATCAAAACACATAGGTCCCATAATATCCTGAACGTAACTCGGATATTTAAAATCGATATTGTTTTCTGCCATTACATCTGCTCCGGCACGTGAAGCTTCTAATAAAAAAGCATTTCCGTAATCAAAAAAGTAAGTTCCTTTTGCAGTGTGTTTGTTGATTGCTTTAGCTTGACGACGCAAAGATTCCTGTACTTTTTCTTTGAATAATTCAGGATCATTGGACATCATTTCGTTGGCTTCATCAAACGAAATCCCAACCGGATAATAACCGCCCGCCCAGGGATTATGAAGCGAAGTCTGATCTGAGCCTAAATCAATTCTTATGTTTTCCTTGTCGAAACATTCCCAAACATCAACTACATTTCCTAAATAAGCAATCGACACCGCTTCTTTATTGGCTTTCGCCAAAGTGACTCTTTTAACCAATTCTTTTGTCGAAGTTACAATTTCATTAATCCATCCCTGTTCATGACGAATTTTAGTAATCTTCGGATTCACTTCAGCGCAGACTGTAATACAACCGGCAATATTTCCGGCTTTTGGCTGTGCTCCAGACATACCTCCAAGTCCTGAAGTTACGAATAAATTTCCTTCAGGATTTAGTTTTATTTTTCTGAAACCATTTAAAACGGTGATCGTAGTTCCGTGTACAATTCCCTGTGGACCAATGTACATATAACTTCCTGCTGTCATTTGTCCGTATTGCGAAACACCTAGAGCATTCATTTTTTCCCAATCATCCGGTTTAGAATAATTAGGGATTACCATTCCGTTGGTAACCACAACTCTCGGTGCTTCAGGATGCGAAGGAAATAATCCCATCGGATGCCCAGAATACATTGTTAAAGTCTGCTCATCTGTCATTTGAGACAAATATTGCATCGTTAGTAAATATTGAGCCCAGTTTTGAAAAACAGCTCCATTTCCGCCATAGGTAATCAATTCATGAGGATGCTGTGCCACAGCGTAATCCAGATTGTTCTGAATCATGTGCATTATAGCTTTTGCCTGCACAGATTTTCCAGGATATTCGTCAATTGGTCTTGCGTACATTCTATAATCCGGACGCAGACGATACATATAAATCCGGCCGTATTTTTCTAATTCTTCTGAAAATTCGGTAATTAATTGGGCGTGATGTTTTGGATCAAAATAACGCAATGCATTTTTTAAAGCCAGTTTTTTTTCTTCAGCCGAAAGAATATCTTTTCGTTTTGGCGCGTGGTTAATCGCTGCATCATACTCTTTTTTGGGAGGTAATATAGAAGGAATTCCTTGTTGTATTTGTTCTTTGAAAGTCATTTCTTTTAGATTTTTAGATGTTAGATTGTCAGACTTCTTAGATTTTTTTAAGTCTATTAAATAAACATCTCATTTTGCAAGTTTGTTTTAATGTAAAGACTTAAGAAAATTATCTAATTCTAATTAGCAAATTCTCGAATTAAAACTAGGGATAACGGATGTCCGACCTGTGATAGGATTTGTGGATTTTAATCCTAAATTTTCGTGAGCGAATATCCATTTATAATTTTGGAGTTTAGATTGTTGTTTCAGATTTTTTGAATTATCTAATTGTCACATTGAATGGACTATTTAGACTTCATAATTCTGCCAGTTTTTTTATCAAACCCATACGGACAATTACGGCAGCCACTTTTACAGCAATGTCCCCTTTTTAGATGATGTTTTTCGGTAAAGCACTTATAACCTTCCGGCGTATAATAAAAATCTTCGCCTTCGATTAATTTATTTTCATTACTTTGCTCTTTCATAAATCTGTTTTGGGTCAAATTTCAATTTCTTTACAATCAAAAACAACTCTTTGATTGTCATTTTAATGAAATCGAACAATTTTATATTTACAAATTTATAAATTTTACAGCCAATGTTTCTGATTGTTGCCAAATATTTAATTCCGAGAGGATATCGAGGAATGGCAGTATTTCCGTTTGTACTGGTGAAATATGATTTTGATAAAGTGAATAAGATTTTTGTCAATCATGAGAAGATTCATTTGAGACAGCAGTTAGAAATGCTGGTTTTGCCTTTTTTTATCTGGTATTTTTTTGAATATTTAATTCGGCTGTTTCAATATAAAAACAAAGATTTGGCTTATCGAAATATTAGTTTCGAAAGAGAAGCTTACGCAAAAGAAACCGATTATGTTTATCTGAAAAACCGATCTTTTTTTCAGTTTCTAAAATACATCACTTTAAAATAAAACCAATTTTGAACCAGGATATTCCTATCAATTACCCGAACGATATTTCTTTGGCCATAAAGCGCGAAGATTTGATTCATCCTTTTGTTTCTGGAAATAAGTTCCGGAAACTAAAATACAACTTGCTTCAGGCGAAAGCTGAAAATCATAAGAATATATTAACCTTTGGCGGCGCTTTTTCCAATCATATTGCGGCTGTGGCTTATGCAGGAAAAGAACAGGGTCTTACCACTATCGGAATTATTCGTGGTGATGAACTTTCAGAGAAAATCCAAGAAAATCCAACCCTAAAATTCGCACAGGAAAACGGAATGAAATTTGAGT
Source organism: Flavobacterium sp. W22_SRS_FK3 (assembly GCF_052113665.1). Classification (NCBI taxonomy): domain Bacteria; kingdom Pseudomonadati; phylum Bacteroidota; class Flavobacteriia; order Flavobacteriales; family Flavobacteriaceae; genus Flavobacterium; species Flavobacterium sp. W22_SRS_FK3. The sequence goes on from NZ_JBGQOF010000003.1 coordinate 195,652, forward strand.
TTGTTTCCAGAGAAGAGTATAGGTTAAAAGGTGAAATTTCCTTTATAGAAAAATTAAAAGAGAAATTTGGAGATTTTTATTTAGTTCCTGAAGGAGGTACAAACAAACTCGCTGTAAAAGGTTGTGAAGAGATTTTAACAAATGAAGATGCTGTTTTTAATTACGTTTGCTGCGCAGTTGGAACGGGCGGAACGATTTCCGGATTGATTAATAGCGCCCTGCCTCATCAGAAAATTTTAGGATTTCCTGCCTTAAAAGGTGACTTTTTACAAGATGAAATTCGTATTTTTGCCCAAAAAGAGAACTGGAATTTAATTTCAGACTATCATTTTGGAGGTTATGGCAAGGTAAAATTGGAATTAATTGAATTTATTAATGCTTTTTTTGATAAAAATAAAGTGCCTTTAGACCCAATTTATACAGGAAAGATGGTTTTTGGCGTTATAGATTTAATCAGCAAAAATTACTTTCCTGCACATTCAAAAATATTACTCATTCATACCGGCGGATTACAGGGAATTGAAGGAATGAATATGAAGCTGAAGCAGAAAAAATTACCAATACTAAAAAACAATGGTTAAAAAAATCGTATTGCTCTTTACCATACTAGTTCTGGCAAGCTGTTCTTCCAGTAAACCGACTATCGCAACCACTAAAAAACAAGCAGCAGTTCAGAGAAACAGAACAGTAGCCGCTAAAAAGCAGACTCCGGTTAAGCCAATCGGCAAAAATTATCCTACGACAAACAACACAACGGAGGTTATTCAATCTACTTCAAAAACAGTTGTAACCAGCAGTTTAATTAGTGATTATGTTTTGCAGTATAAAGATATTGCTGTGGGAAATATGCAGAAATACGGCATTCCCGCCAGTATTATTTTGGCTCAGGGAATTTTAGAGTCAGGGGCAGGAAGAGGAGATCTGGCAATTAATGCTAATAATCACTTCGGAATAAAATGTCATAAAGACTGGCTGGGCGAAAGTGTACGTCATGACGACGATGCATCTCAGGAATGTTTCAGAAAATATAAAGAAGCATCAGAATCATATAAAGATCATGCTTTGTTTTTAGTTGGGAAAAACAGATATGCTTCTTTGTTTACGTACGAAAAAGACGATTATAAAGCCTGGGCAAAAGGATTAAGAGCTTGCGGTTATGCAACAGATCCTAATTATCCGGATAAATTAATCAGTTATATTGAACGCTATAATTTACACCAGTACGATTGTCAGGTTACAGGGAAAACCTACAAACCTTTTGGTAATTCGGTTGCGGGTTCAAATTCAGATTATAATGATCCAAATTTATACGAAGTCCAAAAAGGTGATACTTTGTATTCCATTTCAAAAAAATTCAACTTATTGGTTGATGATTTAAAACAAAAAAATAATCTTTCAGATAATACGCTTTCCATAGGGCAGAAGTTGAAGGTGAAGTAATTAATTATCAATTGTTAATGAAAAAGAAGATCTTAATTGGAGTTTATATTTTTGCATCGGTTTTAAGTATCAGACTTTTTTGTGGAGTTTATAAGGATGATGAATTTGCAGAAAATAATCTTTTTATAAAACACCGGCCAACCTGGAAATGGATGTTTTATTCTCCACAAGGACAATCGGATATTAAATTAGAACAGCTTTCTAAACAAAGACAAATTGAGCAACAATATTTTAATGAGTTTATAAAAGATCAGGGTTTAAGCAGATAGTTTAAATTTAAGATCAAAAATTTAAGATCAAAAAATGATATATAAAAGAAGTAGTCAGCTTTTTGCTGAAGCAGAAAAAGTAATTCCGGGAGGCGTAAATTCACCAGTAAGAGCCTTTAAAGCAGTAGGTGGAACTCCTATTTTTGTAAAAAGTGCCAAAGGTGCTTATTTATATGATGAAGACGGAAACAAATTAATCGATTATATCAACTCCTGGGGACCAATGGTTTTGGGACATGCGTATCAACCCGTTGTTGATGCTGTAATCGAAAAGGCAAAACTGGGAACTTCTTTTGGAATGCCAACAGAATTAGAAACTGAAATCGCTGCTTTAGCTGTTTCTATGGTTCCTAATATAGATAAAATCAGATTTGTAAATTCCGGTACAGAAGCTTGTATGAGTGCGATTCGTCTGGCTCGCGGCTTTACAAAAAGAGATAAAATCATCAAATTTGCAGGCTGCTATCATGGACATTCTGATTCATTTTTGATTCAGGCCGGAAGTGGAGCTATAACTTTTGGTTCACCAAATAGCCCTGGAGTTACAGAAGGAACAGCAAAAGATACTTTATTGGCAAAATACAATGATTTAGATAATGTAAAAACGGTAATAGAAGCCAATAAAAAAGAAATTGCAGCCATAATTATTGAGCCGGTTGCCGGAAATATGGGCTGTATTCCACCTCAAAAAGGATTTCTAGAAGGTTTGCGAGATTTGTGTACGGCAAACGGAATTTTATTAATTTTTGATGAGGTAATGACAGGTTTTCGGTTGGCTCGTGGCGGAGTTCAGGAATTGTTTAATGTAAATGCAGATATTGTTTGTTTTGGAAAAGTAATTGGCGGCGGATTGCCGGTTGGTGCTTTTGCAGCACGTGCTGAAATCATGAATTATTTGGCACCACTTGGCCCCGTTTATCAGGCAGGAACATTATCAGGAAATCCCTTAGCAATGGCGGCTGGATTAGCGATGTTACAATCGTTAGATAATGATCGTGCTATTTTTGATCGTTTAGACAAAAAAACAGCATATTTAGAAGCTGGAATTGATAGAGTTCTTAAAGCTAATAATATTGTTTTTACCATCAATAGAGTAGGGTCAATGATTTCGGTACATTTTGATGCCAATCCGGTAGTTGATTTTAAAACGGCAGCAAAAGGTGATAATGAAACGTTTAAGAAATTTTTTCACGGATTATTACAAGAAGGTATTTATATTGCACCTTCAGCTTATGAAACATGGTTTATAACAGATGCTTTGACATATGAAGATTTAGACTTTACGATTAATGCGATTGATAAAGTTTCAAAGACATTTTAATTTAGAACTTAAAATACATTTAAATAGAGGCTTAACTTTTTAATTAAAGTTTAGCCTTTTTTATTGCTTCAGATTTTAATTCATATTAGTTAATAAAAAGTTAATAGATTAATGTTTGATTGTATAATTGTAATCTAAAATTATTTTTGTTTATCAAATAATCACTAAACCTACATTAAATGAAGAAATTATTCATTTTATCTACAATAGCAGCTTTTGTGCTATATCCAAACCATCAATTTGCCCAATCTAAAAAGAAAAAGTCTAAAAAAGAAGAGACTGTTGTTGTTGCTTCAGAGAAAAAATCAGATACAACAATTAAAGAATACAGTAAAGTAATTACGAAAGATGCTATATCTGACGAAGGACTTTTTACAGTTCATAAAGTTGATAAAAAGTATTATTTTGAAATTCCAAATAAGTATTTGAACAAGGACATGCTTTTAGTAAGTCGACTTTCTAAATTACCATCAAATTTAGGAGGAGGATATGTAAATGCAGGTTCTGAAACCAATGAACAATTAATTGTTTGGCAGCGCTTTCAAGATAAAATTCTTATCAAATCAAAATCCTATAATGCTGTTGCCAATGATAGTTTGCCAATTAGTATTTCGGTAAAATCAAATAATTACGAGCCCACATTATTCGCTTTTGATATTGTTGCTTTTAGTAAAGATTCAGCTAACACCGTCATCGATGTAACCAAATTTTATAGTACTGATGTAAAGGCAATAAGCGGTATATCTGCAGAAATGCGTGAAACATATAAAGTAAAAGGACTTGATGATTCGAGAAGTTTTATCAATACAGTCAAAAGTTTTCCAATGAATATCGAAGTCATTCAGGATATGACTTATAATGCTTCAAAACCATCAGTGTTAGAAGATACAGAATCGATTAGTATTCAAATGAATCAATCGATGATTTTATTACCGGAAGTCCTTATGAATCCTCGATTAGCAGATCCTAGAGTAGGCTTTTTTACGGTAAGCCAATATGATTACGGAAGTAATGAATTAAAATCAGATCTTAAAACGTATATCCGCCGCTGGAGATTAGAACCGAAGGATCCTGAAGCATATAACAGAGGGGAATTGGTTGAACCTATAAAACCAATTGTTTATTATTTAGATCCTGCAACTCCTGAGAAATTAAAAAAATACATCAAACAAGGAATTGAAGAATGGCAAAAACCTTTTGAAACGGCAGGGTTTAAAAATGCTATTATAGCAAAAGATGCACCAACAAAAGAAGAAGATCCAGATTTTAGTCCGGAAGATATTCGTTATTCAGTAATTCGTTATGTGGCCAGCACAACTAGAAATGCAGTAGGGCCAAGTGTTTCAGATCCAAGAACGGGTGAAATTATCGAAAGTGATGTTATATGGTATCACAATCATTTGCGTTCATACAGAAACCGATATTTGTTAGAAACCGGAGCTGCAAATCCGTCAGCCAGAACTTTGCAAACCAGCGAAGAAGAAATGGGTGAAATGATGCGAATGGTAATTGCTCACGAAGTGGGTCATGCATTAGGTTTTCCTCATAATATGGGAGCAAGCTCTTCTTTTGATTGTGAAAGCTATAGAAATGGCGATTTTACGCAAAAAAACGGAATTGCAGCCAGTATAATGGATTATGCGCGTTACAATTATATTGCTCAGCCTGGAGATCAAAATATTCGTTTTATTCGTAAAATGGGAGCATACGATCATTATGCTTTAAACTGGGGATACAGAGTGATTCCAGATGCAAAGTCTCCACAAGAAGAAAGGCCTGTTTTGGATAAATGGATTTTAGAAAAAGCTGGAAATCCAATTTATAAATTTGGAAAGCAAAGCAGTGCTTTCGATCCTTCTTCTCAAACAGAAGACATTAGCAATAACTCCATGAAAGCAAGTACATACGGACTTAAAAATCTGGAATATGTAGCTAATCATTTAAGTGAATGGACCAGTAATGTAACCAATAATTATGACGACTTAGAAGAATTATACAAAGAATTGTTAGATGTCTGGAGCCGATATGTAGGTCATGTAGTAACGAATATTGGTGGTGTTTATGAAAATGTTAAGAATCCAAATCAGCCTGGAAATGTTTATGAAGTAGTACCAAAAGCAAAACAAATAGAAGCAATGAATTGGCTTCAGACTAATGCATTTGTTTCTCCAACATGGATTGTAAATATAAATACTTTAAAAAATACAGATTTTGCAGGATATACAGAAAAGTTTAGAAATATTCAGGTTAGACAATTGAATAGTTTGTTGAGTTTAGGCCGAATAGGAAGATTAATGGATAATGAAATTCTTGGTGCAGATACTTATCAAGCTTTAGATTTATTTAAAGATACCCGAAAAGGAATTTGGAAAGAAGCTAATACTGCGACTAATGTTACAATCTACCGCAGAAATCTGCAAAGAGCGTACCTTGACACAATGGGATATCTAATGACAGAAGAAATTAAGCTTAACGACAGGTCGACCGTTTATTATAATGTATCTCAATCTGATCTGAGAGCTTTAGTTCGTGGCGAATTAACTGTTCTAAAAAAGTCACTTACAACAGCGAAAGCATTGGGATTAAATACAGAAACAAAATATCATTATGAAGATTGTATCAAAAGAATTGATTTGATCTTAAATCCGAAATAAAAAATACCAAAAAGAGGCTTTAAAGCTACCGTTTGGACACAAATATATTTTTAATTTTTTTTGATAAAAAGTGCAGACTAGATATTTTTAAAATTTAAAAGACAAGCGACTGTTGAATAGATGTAATTCTATTCTCAATCGCTTGTTTGCTAATAGTATTTATTCTATAAAATAATTAGCAGAAAGATACTCTGAAGCCAAAGCGATTTATCGATTTTTTGCAAAATGACAATGTCAGCGAGGCTGATATTATAAAAGATAATGTCGTTTAATTGTGTAAGCTGTGTTGTGGTTATATGTCCAGAGGTAGCTTTAAAGCCTCTTTGACACTACCCTTTTTGAATATCAATTACATTTTACCTTTTCGATGCTCTTTCATTTTGTTTTTATGCTCTTTTTGAATCGCAGTCCATTTTTTATATTGATCTGCATTCAAAATAGATTTCATTTTAGTATCGGCTGCTTTGTGATCTTCTTCCATTTGTTTTTTTATGGCTTTTTTATCAGCTTCGTTTGGTGTTACACCAGAATCTCTTCTGCTTTTTTTTAACATTGTCATTTTTGTACTTCTGTCAGATAAAAGTTCACCAACTTGTTTTTGCTGGTCTGCATTTAAGTTTAAATCTGTTGTTAATTTTTGCAAATGTGCCTGATCACGTTCTTGTGGGGTTTTATGATTTCCTCTTCCCTTATGATCTTTGTGGTCTTTTTGAAGTACAGTCCATTTTGTGTATTGATCCGCATTCAAAATAGCTTTCATTTTAGCATCGTTAGCTTGTTTTTTAGCTTTCATTTGTTTTTTAAAAGCTTCTTTTTCTTCAGCAGTAGGCTTTGTTTTATTATCTTTTCTAATAGTTTTAAATTTTTCTGTTTTTGATGTTCTTTCTGTTAAAAGTTGTTTTACCTGTTCTTGTTGTTTTTTATCTAAACTTAAATCAGCAGTTAGCTTTTGTAAATGTTTTTCAACACGTTGTTCAGGAGTCAGTTTTTCTCTCTGATCGTGTGAAGGCTTCTGATTGATCTCTTGTGCGAAACTTACTATTCCAACGAATAATAAAGTAGCCATAAATAATTTTTTCATAATTCGTTTTTTTAATGATTATGGTATTTAGATTAAAAAAACTTGATAAGGTTTAATTTAAATTCAATAATTATTATTTATTTAACATACTTATTATTAAATGTGTAAAATAAAAAAGAAGCTCGATGGCCTCTTTTTATAAACTGTATTAATTGTTTTCTTCTCTGTATTCTTTAACTCTTTCTCTCATTCTTTCTTTGTTTTCGTCCTGCATTGTTTTCCATTTTTTATATTGGTCTGCATTTAGGATTTCTTTCATTTTAGCATCATTAGCATCTTTTCCAGCCATTAATTCTTTTCTTAGAGCTTGCTTTTCAGCCATAGTTGGTTTAACATCGCTGTCTTTTTTTGCCTGGCGTGCTTCTTTAAATTTTTCGGCTTTTGCACTTCTTTCAGCTAATAATTGTTTTACTTGTGTCTGTTGATTAGTATCTAAACTTAAATCGACAGTAAGTTTTTGTAACTGCTTTTCATTACGCTGTTCAGGAGTTAATCTTTGTCTTTTTTGACTACCATCTTGTGCGAAGCCAGCAGCTCCAATAAAGAACAGAGCTACGATAAATAATTTTTTCATGATTTGTTTTTTAAAGGTTATTGCATTTAGACATTATTAAATTGAATAGGTTTAATCTGATAGGCAGAATTATTAATTATTTAATAAACTGGTGTTTTTTTTTAAAAAGACTATTGTCATTGTGATGAAATCACAGAATAATTTGCTTAATTTTAGGGTGTTAGGATTAGAGGTATTTAAAAAAAATATTATGAGTTCAGAAACAATAGCAGCTGAAAAAAAGATCGCTTTCTTTTCAACACAGCCTTACGATAAAACATTTTTTAATAAATATAATACCGATTTTGGTTTTGAATTGGATTTCTTTGAAACGCAGTTAAATCCTCAAACTGTAATTTTAATCGAAAACGCTGCAATTGTCTGTGTCTTTGTAAACGATATTGTAAACGAAGCTGTTATCAAAAAATTGGTTGAAAAAAAGGTCAGGATCATTGCGCTTCGCTGTGCCGGTTTTAATAATGTCGATTTAGAAGCAGCCAGAAAATACAATTTAAAAGTTTGTCGTGTCCCGGCGTATTCACCTCAGGCTGTTGCAGAACACGCCATGGCAATGATCTTAACTTTAAACAGAAAAACACACAAAGCTTACAACAGAGTCCGTGAGCAAAATTTCTCCTTAAACGGATTATTAGGTTTTGATTTATTCGGAAAAACAATTGGGATTATCGGAACAGGAAATATCGGAAAAGCTTTTGCAAAAATTGCATTAGGTTTTGGATGTAAAGTTTTGGCTTATGATATTGTGACAAATCCTGAAATGGAGAAGGATGGAGTTGAATTTGTGCCTTTAGAAACTATTTTTAAGTTAAGTGATATTATTTCACTTCACTGTCCGTTAAATGATCAAACCAAACATATCATTAACAAAAAATCAATTGATCTGATGAAAAAGCATGTCATGATTATCAATACAAGCAGAGGAGGATTAATAGAAACTGCCTGTGTGATTCAGGGATTAAAAGAAGAAAAAATTGGTTATCTCGGAATCGATGTTTACGAGCAGGAAGAAAAATTGTTTTTCAGGGATTTATCTGCAGATATTATTCAGGATGATGCAATTCAGCGTTTAATGAGCTTTCCAAATGTTTTGGTAACGGCGCATCAGGCCTTTTTTACCAATGAAGCCTTAACACAGATTGCTTTGGTAACTTTTAATAATATAAAATCATTATTAGTACAAAATGATATCGAAAACAAAGCCGCTTTGTTGGTTTAAAAGAATATAATGGGTAAAATAGATTTTGGTAAATGGGTTTTAGGTTTAAATAAAAAGAGTATTTTTAATAATCAATTGAATGATACGATTAAAAAAAATATTTTATCCGCAGAAACAAAACCCTAAATTAAATCAAATATGAGAAAATTAATCCTGACATTCACTCTTTTTTTAGTTTTGGTATCTTGTAAAAAAGAGCCGAATAAAACACATAAAAGTAAAAATCTGACAAGTGTGAATTTCAATAAAATGCTTGAGACATATTCTGAAGAAGAGTTAAAGTTAAAACCAATTGAAACAACTTTTAGAGGAGATGAAAGATATAATAATTCTTTTCCAAATTTTTTATCAGAGGAATATGAAAGTCAAAGTAAGACTCATTATACCAACTTTCTAAAGCAATTAAATGAATTTGACGATTCAGATTTAAGTGCTAGCGAAAAAATGAGTAAAGAGGTTTTAAAATGGGAATGCGAAATCAATTTAAAAGGTTTTGACTTTCGACAAGATTATTTACCATTGGATCAAATGTGGACTGTTAATCTAATAATGGGACAATTGGCAAGCGGAACATCTGCACAGCCTTTTAAATCCGTTAAAGATTACCAAAATTGGTTGCAACGCATTGACGAATATTTACTCTGGCTTTCAACTGCGAAAGAAAAAATGAATAAGGGAATGGCATTAGGATATGTTTTGCCTAAAGCATTAATTGTAAAGATGATTCCACAATTCGAAGCCATCGCAAAAGAAAATATAGCTTCTAATTTGTTTTATAGTCCAATAAAAGTGATGCCTAAGTCTTTTTCAGAAAAAGACAAAAAAGAATTAACAGCAGCATATACAAGTCAGATTCAGAATAAAATAATTCCTGCTTATAACAATATGTATTTATTCTTAAAGAATGATTATCTTAAAAAAGGAAGAACATCAAGCGGAATTAGTGCAATTCCTCATGGAAAAGAGTTTTATGATTATCAGATTAAAAAATATACTACAACCACGATGACTGCTGATGAAATTCATCAACTTGGATTAAATGAAGTGAAGCGAATTTTGTCAGAAATGGAAAAAATAAAAGCGGAAGTTGGTTTTAAAGGTGACTTAAAATCATTTTTTAATTATGTAAGAACAAAAAAAGAATTAATGCCTTTTACGAAACCACAGCAGGTAATTGATAATTTTTATGCGATTCAAAAAAGAATGAAACCACAATTAGAAAAATTATTTGATGTTGTACCAAAATCAAAATTTGAAGTAAAACGGACTGAAGCTTTTAGAGAAAATTCATCTAGTGCAGAATATAATTTAGGATCTATTGACGGAACGCGTCCAGGAATATTTTATGTGCCAATTCCAAATGTAAAAGCGTATAATACTTTTAGTGATGAAGCATTGTTTTTGCACGAAGCCATTCCTGGTCATCATTATCAATGTTCATTGCAACAAGAAAATCCTGATCTTCCTGAATTTAGAAAAACATTGTTTTATAGCGCTTATGGCGAAGGCTGGGGCTTATACTCAGAATCACTTGGTAAAGAGTTGGGTTTATATACAGATCCTTATCAGTATTTCGGAATGTTAAGCATGGAGATGCATCGTGCCATACGATTGGTTGTTGATACAGGATTGCACTCAAAAGGCTGGACAAGAGAACAAGCCATTCAATATTCGTTAGAAAATGAAGCCGAGAGTGAAGAAGGTATCACGTCTGAAGTGGAACGTTATATGGCTAATCCGGGACAAGCGCTTGCTTATAAAGTTGGACAATTAAAAATTATGGAACTTCGAGCAAAAGCAACAAAAGAATTAGGTAGTAAATTTGATATAAAGCAATTTCATAACCAAGTTTTGTCTACAGGATGTGTTCCTTTGTTTTTGTTAGAAGAGAAAATAAATAATTGGATTGAAATTTCTAAAAGTTAGTTTGAAGTTGAATTAAAAATCAAAATTATGAAGCGTAAAATTTTAATTACAGCAATAATTCTGGCATTATTTTCCTGTCAAAATAAAGAAAAACCAGAGTCAAGAAACATCATTAAAACAATTACCGAAGATACATTATCAAAAACTGTTGCAGGAACTGCAAATTTGAGCGAAGTTCCTGCTAAAGATGATAAAACAGTCGAATTGATTAGAAAACAACTTCTGGTTTTGCTTAAAAAGGATTTACCAGCCATGACAAAAGAAGATCGTTTTTTTTATTACGATGCTTTCGATTTAAATAATGATGGTAAAGACGAATATTTTGTTGGTTTTTCTAATTCCTATTTTTGCGGAAGCGGAGGATGCTCGGGTTATATTCTAAACAATGAAGGAATTGTAATCAACAAGTTTACTGTAACCGATTTTCCGATTTTGGTCACCACTTCATCCACTGAAAAATTTTATGATCTTCTATTTGAGACTGGAGGAAAATTTCATTTATTAAAATTCAAAAACGGAAAGTATCCTTCCAATCCATCTGTTCAAGAAAACTGGAAAGGAGATATTCCTGCAGCATCTCCGGTGGTTTTAGATATTTATGCTAAGAAATTGGAGAAGTATTCGTTTTAGAATTAAAATAAAAAACCCGACAAGTTTTTAAAATTTGTCGGGTTTGAAATTACACTTGAGAAAGCCATTCTAAATCTTCTTTATCTAAATCTTCCTGTGAAATAACGCTTCCGTACTTTAGATCTTCTTCACTTTCCTTAAGCATATCCAATTCATATTGTTCAAATTGATATAATTCGAAAGAATCGGCAGTTTTTAATAAAATCTTTATTTTTTCAAGCAGATAAACATCTTCGATATTTTTAACTTGTCAAATATTTCTAATTTTAACTCTAAAGTGCTCATAATAATATATTTTGGATGATAAAGTTATGTGAATTTAAACAAAAACCCGACAAGTTGTAAAAACCTGTCGGGTTTGAATATTATAAAATCTATTTTTGAATTTAGAATTTTCTAAAATTGGAATTTCAAAAAAAACTATCCCACCAATTCCACAAATTTAAACTCACCTTCAACAGCCACTTTAGTCAAACCATGTTTAGATAAATTTTTCATAGACGAATCCCATTTTTTACCACTTAAATTAGCAGTAATTTTTAATTGCTGAAGATCCATTTTATTTTCATTTCCTTTCAATAAATCTACAATAAATTTCTCTTCATCAGAAAGTTCTATTGACGCTTGTTTTTTCTCCGGACGCATTTGCGGGAACAATAATACTTCCTGAATAGATGCATTGTTTGTTAAATACATAATCAAACGATCCATACCAATTCCCATTCCTGATGTTGGCGGCATTCCGTATTCTAACGCTCTTAAGAAATCTTCGTCGATTACACCGTTTGCTTCATCGTCACCTTTTTCAGCCAGACGCATCTGGTCTTCAAAACGCTCACGCTGATCAATTGGGTCATTTAATTCAGAATACGCATTTGCAATTTCTTTACCGCAAACCATCAATTCAAAACGCTCCGTAAGTTCAGGATTATCCCTGTGCTCTTTACACAAAGGCGACATTTCTTTCGGATAATCAGTAATAAAAGTTGGCTGAATATAATTTCCTTCGCATTTAGCGCCAAAAATCTCATCAATCAATTTTCCTTTACCCATCGTTTTATCAACGTCAATTCCCATTCCTCTGGCAGCTTCAAACAATTCGTCTTCGCTTTTTCCGGAGATATCAAAACCAGTAAAATGTTTGATAGAATCGGTCATTGTAACACGAGCGTAAGGTGCTTTAAAGTTGATGGTGTGCTCACCAAAAGTCACTTCGCTGGTTCCGTTTACGGCAATCGCACAATGCTCAAGCAATCCTTCAGCAAATTCCATCATCCAGTTGTAGTCTTTGTACGCTACATATATTTCCATTGCGGTAAATTCAGGATTATGCGTTCTGTCCATTCCTTCATTTCTAAAGTTTTTAGAGAACTCATAAACACCTTCAAAACCACCAACAATTAATCTTTTCAAATACAATTCGTTTGCAATACGCATGTAAAGCGGAATATCAAGCGAATTGTGATGCGTAATAAAAGGTCTCGCCGCAGCACCACCCGGAATTGGCTGTAAAACCGGAGTTTCAACTTCCAAATACCCGGCATCGTTAAAATAGCCACGCATGGCGGTAAACAACTTTGTACGTTTGATAAAAGTATCTTTAACCTGTTGGTTCACCGTTAAATCCACGTAACGCATTCTGTAACGCAATTCAGGATCGTTAAACGCATCATGAACGTTTCCATCTTCATCCGTTTTTGGCAAAGGAAGCGGACGTAAAGTTTTACTCAAAAAAGTAAATCCGTCCACACGAATACATTGTGCACCTACTTTCGTCGTAAACAATTCCCCTTCAATACCAATAAAATCTCCTAAATCGGTTAATTTTTTAAAAACAGTGTTGTATAAAGTTTTATCATCACCAGTACACAAAACATCTCGATTTACGTACAATTGCAAACGGCCTTCGCTATCCTGCAATTCAGCAAAACAAGCTTTTCCCTGATCACGAACACTCATCAAACGTCCCGCAACGATCACCTTCTTACCTTCTTCAAATGATTCCTTCACTTGCTTTGAAGTATGATTTACAGGAAAAAGATTAGCCGGATAAGGATTGATTCCTAAGTTGCGTAAGTTTTGAAGTTTTTCTCTTCTGATGATTTCTTGTTCTGATAATGCCATTTTGTGCTCTTTTTTAAGTGTGCAAAGATAAAGAAAAGAATGTAGATTTTAGAATGAAGGTTTTAGATTTTTTGAAGCAGAAAATCATCGTATTTCAATCACTTTCAGTCCCGCTATACATTTCAATTTTTTATGCCGAACACCGGCACAAAAAGATTTCCATTTTTATCGGGGCTATGTTAGAAATTTAGTTTCAAAAGTCTTTTTAATTCGAATGTTTGCATGATCTTGTTATTCTAAATATTTGTAAAAAAGGATTGATTTTTCTGTAAGAAATTAAATAAAAACTTCAGTATATTAGCAACTTAGAACCTCATGACTTTAAAAAAAAATGAACTATATAAAAACCTTTTTACTCTTAATTTTATTGTCCAGCTGTCAAATTACCGAAACAATAAATATCAGTCCTGACGGAAGCGGAACTATTGAAGTTGTGCAGCTTCGGGATGAAAATGGCTATATGCAATTAGCTGGTGATCAATATGCAAAAGAAGAAGTATTTCAGGACACTGCTTATGTTTTTAAAGAATATATTCAAAAATATAATGAAACATTTTTAAAATATACACCTGCAGAACAGCAGTTATTTCAAAGTTATTCTAATGTAAAAGTACATCTGAAAAAGAGTTCTTTCGAAAAGGAATTCCGAAATGTTCTTTCGTTTACTTTCGGCAAAATATCAGAAATTCCAGATTTATACAAAACTGTAAATTATGCAGATGATATAAAGTATAATTACGCTTTAACGGCAGAGAATCATTACTATAAAATTGATTATCAGTTTGATGGAGAGGTTTTTAAACGTTTAGTTTCGATTACAAATCCGGTTATACTTCAAAAAACAAAAGAAGAATTTAAAAACGCTGACTCAAAATATACTTCTTTAAAATTGACACAATCGTATATACTGCGTTATCATTTTCCGGAAAAAATAAAATTAGTTTCAAACGAAAAAGCAATTCTCAGTTTAGATAAAAAATCTTTAACCTTGGAATTCCAGCTTTCAGAATGCTTGCAAAATCCAGAAATGACGAATCTTGAAGTTGTTTTTGAATGAAAAACAATTCAACGATTAAACAAATAAGCTATTAAACATTTCAAAATAGACTTCGTATCTTTGATAAAAAATTAAACATGATAAAATTATATAAAATACTTAGTTTTTCTTTTTTATTAGCAACACTTACAAGCTGCACATTTACAGAAAACATGTATGTTAATGATAACGGAGCCGGAAAATTTTCTGTAGACGTAGACGGTTCAGCTTTGATGCAAATGGCAGGAGATCAAATGGGAAGCCAAATGGGAGCAGATGCTAAAAAATCTATCGATTCTACTTTTACGTTCAAACAATTAATTTCTGAAAAGCAGGACAGTATTTCAAAATTATCCATGGAAGCTCAAAAAGAAATTAAAAAACTGGAGAATTTTGTTTTCAATATAAAAATGAACGCAGAGCAAAAACAGTTTTTAATGAATATTGCCACTGATTTTAAAAACGTAAATGAATTACAGGATGTATTGCAATCGATGGGTACTCTTCAAAAACTGGGAGGTGGAGCAAGTCCTTCCAATCCTTTTGCAAGTTTAGGAGATAATAAAAGTAAACTAAATTATACATACGACGGAAAGAAATTTACCCGTAAAGCAATAATTGACAAACAAAAACTGACTGAAAAAGCGGCTGATTCAACAGCAGCTATGTCTAAAATGATTTTCGCTTCATCAAATTACATTATAAAATATCATTTTCCTAAACGAATTAAAAAGGTGTCAAACCCCAATGCTTTGTTTAGCGACGATCGAAAAACAATTACAATTCAATACCCTTTTACGGATTATATGGAGAATCCTGACAAACTTAACTTTGATGTTGAGTTTGAAAAATAATTAAAATGAACAAAAAAATTCAACTTCAGGATTTAGGCAGTAAAGATTATAAAGCAACCTGGGAATATCAGGAAGAACTTTTTAAGGATATTGTCGACTTAAAAATCAAAAACAGAAGAGAAGAACTGGATCTGGAGACACCAAATTACTTGCTCTTTGTAGAACATCCGCATGTTTATACTTTAGGGAAAAGCGGAGATTTTGAAAACCTGTTATTAAACGAAAAGCAGCTCGAAGCTAAAGGAGCTACTTTTTATAAAATTAATCGTGGCGGTGATATTACCTACCACGGACCTGGACAAATTGTAGGTTATCCAATTCTGGATTTAGAAAATTTCTTTACAGATATTCATAAATACCTGCGTTTTCTCGAAGAAGCTATTATTCTTACCTTAAAGGAATACGGATTAGAATGTGGAAGGAGTGATGGAGAAACAGGAGTTTGGTTAGGAGTAGGGACGCCGTTTGCAAGGAAAATTTGCGCCATGGGTGTACGGGCATCACGCTGGGTAACCATGCACGGATTTGCTTTAAACGTGAATGTCGACTTAGGTTATTTTGATAATATTATTCCGTGCGGAATACGTGGCAAAGCAGTAACGTCATTACAGGTAGAACTGGGTGTAGAGAAAGTAGATGAATCCGAAGTGAAATCCAAAATTACAAAACATTTAGCCAATTTATTTGAAGCTGGGTTTGTTTAAATCTACAAATCTAAACAAAGCTGTTCCGGTAAGAGCCTGAAACTCATTCGGTGGTATTTAGTTGGTCCATATTTTCTTATAGCTTCCCGATGTTCTTTGGTTGGATATCCTTTGTTTTGTTTCCAGTTATACATCGGGAATTCTGTATGTATTTCGTTCATGAATTCATCCCGATAGGTTTTTGCCAAAACTGAAGCTGCAGCTATACTTAAAAATTTGCTGTCGCCTTTTATAATACTTTGGTTCGGAATTGATTTTAGCAGTTCAATTTCAGCTAAAGAAAATTGTTTTCCAAAAGCATTTTTCAAACCCAGTTTTGCATTTAAAGAACGATTTCCGTCAACAATAATAAATTCAGGAGTCTGTTTTAATTTCAAAATACATTCCTGCATGCCTTTCATGGAAGCATTCAGTATATTTATTTCGTCAATTTCATCGGGATATAAATGCGTTACGGCAAAGCAAACAGCATTTTCTTCAATAATAGGTTTCAAAAATCCTCTGATTTTCTCTGATAACTGTTTACTGTCATTTAAAAAAGAGTGCTCAAATTCAGCGGGTAAAATTACCGCTGCCGCAGTAACTGGACCTGCTAAGCATCCTCGAC
Source organism: Flavobacterium sp. W22_SRS_FK3 (assembly GCF_052113665.1). NCBI lineage: Bacteria > Pseudomonadati > Bacteroidota > Flavobacteriia > Flavobacteriales > Flavobacteriaceae > Flavobacterium > Flavobacterium sp. W22_SRS_FK3. The sequence goes on from NZ_JBGQOF010000003.1 coordinate 212,088, forward strand.
CGGCTTCATCTGTTCCGGTTTCGAAAATATGTCCTGAAAAATTTTTCTGAAGCATTTTCTGTTTTTTTTATTTTGATTGCAAATATTGTCATTTTTTTAGGCAATTTATTTTATTTTTTTAATAAAAAGTTTGGATTTATCAAAAATAAAAAAAAGTAAGTTTATTTAAAGATATTCTTAAGATTTGCATACTTTTTTTATCAGGCTAGTTTTTTTGTTTAAAAAAAAGTTAAAATTAAGTTAAGTGTTAAAATTACATAAATTTAAATTTTTGTCTAATTTTAACTAATTTTCCGTAAAAATTAGATGATTTTTCTTGTTTTATGATTTTTGTTGAAAAATAATCAATTATTTATGATAAAACCAAGTTAAAATGTTTTGGTTTTTTAAGAAATAATTAAGATGTTTGCGCCATACTAATTCAAAATAAATTAAAAAATGAAATTAAAATTACAATTGATTTTTACGCTTTTAGTAGCGTTGTCTATGCAGTTTTCTTTTGCTCAGGAGAGAACTGTTTCTGGAAAGGTCTCTGATAAAACAGGAGCTATTCCAGGAGTTAATGTCCTTGTGAAAGGAACAAAAGTTAATACAGCAACTGATTTTGACGGAAGTTATTCTGTAAAAGCCAAAACAGGAGATGTATTAATATTTTCGTATTTAGGTATGAATAACAAACAAGTTACTGTTGGAAGTTCAAATACAGTAAATATTGAATTAGAGTCAGAGGCTCAATTAATGGAAGAAGTTGTTGTTGTTGGTTATGGTGTTCAGAAAAGAAAAGAAGTAACAGGTTCTATTTCTAAAATTTCTGGAAATGACATCGAAAATCTTGTAACTCCAAGTTTCGAGGGAGTATTAGCAGGTAGAGCTACTGGTGTACAAGTTGTAACCAATAGTGGTATTATTGGTGTTGCTCCTAAAATCAGAATTAGAGGTATTGCTTCTGTGTCAAGTGGAACTGATCCTTTAATCGTTGTAGATGGTATGCCAATTCTTTCTGGAGATATTGGTGGAGTAGCAAGTACAAACGGATTGGCAGATATTAATCCTGATGATATTGAATCATTTGATATCTTAAAAGATGGTGCTGCTACTGCAATTTATGGTTCTCGTGCTGCAAATGGGGTAATCTTGATTACGACAAAAAGTGGTGCAAAAGGTACTTTAAAAGTGAATTACTCTACAAATTTTGCTGTAGCTAGTGCTGCAAAAAAATATGATCTATTACAAACTTCTGATTTCTTAGTTATTGCAAATGAGAAAAGAACTAACAGAGGTCAAGCTCCTTGGGCTGTCGGAAGTACTTATAATACTGACTGGCAAGGTGCAGTTTTAAGAAATGCTCCTCAAATTAATCATAATCTTTCTTTTAGTGGAGGTTCTGATAAAACTAAATATTATTTATCTCTTGGATATACAGATCAGGATGGTATCAACTTAGCAAATGATATGAAAAGATTTTCTGTTAGAGCTAATATTGATCAGGATATCAACAAATGGTTGAGTATAGGTACAAATTTAAGTATTACAAGAACTGAATACAATGGTTTGAATACGGGAGGAAGTTCTCTTTCAGGTAATATTTTTAATACGATCAGACAATTGCCTAACGTGCCAATTTATGATGCTACTAACCCAACAGGTTATAACTTATCTTTGCCATTATCATCAAATACGGTTGGAAGAGGAGAAAATACAGATCCTGTAGGAGATAACATTACAAACATTGTTTATGTTTTAGATCACAATAAATACTATTCTAAAGTAAACAGAACATTGATCAATGTTTTTGCTAATGCAAAAATTACATCAGATTTAACTTATAGATTACAAGTAAGTGGTGATAACTCAATCACAGGTGGATTTCAATACTGGAACCCAGTTCATGGTGACGGTCGCTCCAGAAACGGACTTTTATACAACGATAATACAGAGTATCTAAGATGGAACTGGCAAAATATTCTTAACTACAAAAAGACTTTTGCTGAAAATCATAATTTAGGTATTACAGCTGTAGCTGAATATCAAAAACAAAAATACCAAAACTTTTGGGGACAAGGAAGTGATATTATTAGTGATTTCTACAACAATAACCTGGTGACAAATTCCTATGTAACTAAAGATTCTGGTGGATCTATTACTGAAAACGGAATCATGTCTTACTTAGGTCGTTTTACGTATAATTATAAAGAGAAATACTTTCTTCAGGGGTCTATTAGAAGAGACGGTATCTCAAAATTAGATTCAGGACAAAGATGGACTAACTTTCCTGGAATTTCTGGAGGCTGGACAGTTTCTAAAGAAGATTTCATGCAGTCTATTACTAACACACTTTCTGATTTTAAACTAAGGGCATCTTACTCAAAAGTTGGAAATACTGAAATTGGTAACTATCCATACATGGATTTAACAGCTCCATCACCTTATGGACCTAATAATGGTATTGGATATTTTCAATTTGGAAATCCATTACTTCAATGGGAATCAAGTGAGAAAATTGATTTTGGTGCTGATTTAGGCTTATTCAATAACAGATTAACAATTGGTTTTGATTATTACAGAAACAACATTGACAAATTGATCTTAGCTGTACCGGTAGCTCCTTCATTAGGTATTCCGTTTAATACAACAAACAAAAACATTGGTAAATTGTACAATCAAGGTTATGAATTAGCTTTAGCTTTCAAAGCTATTAACAACCAAAAATTCAAATGGGATGTATCTACTAATTTAACATTATCTAAAAATGTTGTTACAGATTTAGTTGCTGGTCAAGATATTATTGGAGGGACTTCTACAGATACCAATATTGCACCTAACTTGATCCTTAGAGAAGGTGAGTCTATGAACTCATTGTACGGATTCAAATATTGGGGAGTTAACAAAACAAATGGTAACCCGGTTTACTACAAAGCTGACGGAAGTTTAGTTCAAGGAAATATAACTACATCTACTTATTTTGTTTATGATCCTAGCGATCCGGCTGCTCTAACTAAACCAGCTTCATTAAGTGCTGCTACAGATAAAGTAATTCTAGGAAATACATTACCTACTTATTATGGATCTTTTACTTCAAACATGAAATATAAAAATCTTGATTTTGGTTTTATGTTTAGATTCAGTGGAGGAAATAAAATTTTCAACTCGACAAGAAGAGAGTTAATGAACCAAAACTTTAATAACAACGGAACAGAAATTTTAGGAAGATGGCAAAGTGCTGAAAATCCTGGAGACGGATGGACTCCAAGATTATGGGCTAGTTCTAATACATTTACAAATCTTTCTGGAAATGCAAGTTCGCGTTTTGTTGAAGATGGTGATTTTATCTCACTTGATAATATTAGCTTAGGGTATTCTTTACCAAAATTAGTATTGGATAAAATAAATATGGATAACTTTAGAATCTATGTTCAAGCACAAAATATTTGGTTGATCTCTGATTACAAAGGTCTTAACCCTGAGATGGAAACATCTGGAGTAGATATTAACGGTACTCCTCGTTCTAAAGTTATATCAGTGGGTATTAATGTAAGTTTATAAAATGAAAAATATGAAAAATATAATAAAATCAATTGTACTTTCGGTAGTTGTCTTAGGGATGACTTCATGTACAGAAGACAAAATATTAGACCTTGTACCTGTAAATAATGTTCCTAATGATATCGCTTTTTCAACGCCTGCTTATATAGAAACTTATATGAATGGTGTATACAATGCAGCTGCTATTGGTACGTATAACAGTGGAACTACAAATGGTGGTAGAGGATATGTTTGGGGAGCTGCTTTTGTTGAGCAGGGAGAATGTATGGGAGAAGATGTTGTAAATAATGCTACTTTTTACCAGCTTACTTATACTCAAACTTATGATCCTACATCTGCAAATAACGTCTATTACTGGGTTGATGGTTATAGATTAATCAACAGATGTAATATTATGATCGAAGGAACAACGGATGCTGTTGCAAAAGGTGTCATTACTAAAGCGGTTGGTGATGACTATATTGGACAAGCTAAATTTTTAAGAGCAATTACTCATTTTGAATTGTTAAACTTTTTTGCAAGACCATATCAGGATACTCCTGGAGCAACTCATTTAGGAATTCCTTACAGAGAAATTGGTATCAATACACAAGCAGAAATTGATGCAGAAACTATAAAACCTAGAAATACGGTTGCAGAATGTTATACTAAAGTTCTTGCGGATTTGACAGATGCTGAAGCCTTAATTACTACTAAAACAATTGCAAAAGCATCTAAAAATGCTGCTATCGCTTTTAAAACAAGAGTTTATCTTCAAAAAAGAGAATGGGAAAATGTAATTGCTGAAGGTATTAAATTGAATGGTCAATTTACTTTAACTGCCAAGCCAGGGGATGTTTTTGTTCCTGCGAGTAACTTATCTAATACAGAGTCTATTTTTTCTATTCAACATTCCTCCACTGCTAACCCTGGTGTAAATGCTGGTTTAGCTAGTATTTTAAAAAACAGAGCTTTAGTTAATATTAGTCCAATTATCTGGAGAAATCCAAACTGGCTGGCTACAGATAAACGTAGAGAAGAAGGAGTTATGATTGTAACAGTAGCTGGTAGAAAGTATACTAACAAATACTCTGATGTTACAAACTTAACAGATGCTGCTCCGGTTATCAGATATGCAGAAGTATTGTTGAACATGGCTGAAGCTCAGGCTCGTTTAAACACACCTGCAAGTTTAACTACATCTTTAACATTATTAAATCAAGTTAGAAACAGAGCTTTAGATAATCCTACAACTCAGGCTTATACAGCTGCTACATTAAATACCCCTCAAACATTAGTTCCTGCAATTCTTATCGAAAGAAGAATTGAGTTTTTAATGGAAGGAAGAAGATGGGCTGATATTAAAAGATTACAAGGAGATGATATCGCTCCTATTGACGGAATTCCTGCAAAACTTGCTAACGCAGCTCCAGCTGCAGCATTATATACATTGGGTACTCCTTATACAGGTCCTTATGGTGTTCCTGCCCTTCCTTATAGCGATTATAAGTTTGTTTGGCCAATACCACAAATTGAAAGAACTGCAAATCCAGGGTTGGAACAAAATCCAATTTGGTAGTATAAAATAAATATTTTGATTTTTTTTTTGAAAACCCTCAATCACTTATCTGGTTGGGGGTTTTTGCTTGAATTATGATGATTGAAAAAAACGCTCAATAACAATGATTTGTTTTTTTATACATATTTATAATTTACCTTTGCTTTAGCATTTATCGAAATCATTATCTATAACGTTATCAAATGAGAATACTTTTTTTTCTATATCTATTAGTTGTACCATCTATATTGTTTGCTCAGAGGGAGACTCCTAAAAAGAATTTAGATATTAATTCGCAATATTCAAGTATTACTGATACTGTAAAAAAGAAAAAAGACCTCATAGCCAAGATTGAGCAATATCAAATTATTACGTTAGAACACGATACGACGATTGTTGATACTTCGTTGAGTTTAAAAAGTGTTTACAGGCAAAATTATCTGCGAAAAGACAATTTTGGACTTTTGCCTTTTTCTAATATCGGACAAACCTACAATACATTGCAGTATAGTCTCACAGATTTTTCTCCTTATCCTGATATCGGTTTTCAGGGAAAACTTTTTAATTTTTTAGATGCCAGCGAGATTAATTATTATCATGTCGCAACACCATTGACTGAATTGTTTTTTAATACAAGTATGGGTAAAGGTCAAAATGTAGATTCATTTATTACTTTAAACACATCAAAAAATCTTAACTTTTTTGCAGCTTATAGAGGTTTACGTTCAGAAGGGAAATATATTAATCAGCTTACCAGTATTGGGAATTTTAGGATTGGTGCAAGTTATAATACGACGGATAAACGTTATATTTTATATCTGCACTATACCTATCAGGATATTTTAAATGAAGAAAACGGCGGAATCACAACGCCGGAAGATTTTGAAAGTGGAGATCCGGACTTTGCAAATCGTCAAAAAATGGAAGTGTATCTGACAGATGCCGAATCTTTTTTAAAAGGGAAAAGACTATTTTTTGATCATGCTTTCAGAGTGAATCCTACAGAAGGAAACAATAATTTATACGTTACGCATCAATTTAATTTTGAAAATAAATTTTTTGAATACAAGCAGCCAACAGTTTTATCAACGGTAGGCAGCACTTTAGTGGAGCGATTTGGGGAGTCTTATGTTACCAGCAATATTAAGGACCAGACCCGTTTCGAAAAATTGTATAATAAAGTAGGATTGGCTTATGAAAATTCGCTACTGGGAAAATTTAATTTTTTCATTGATGATTACAGGTCAAATTATAAGTATAACCGTATCATAAGAAAAGATTTGCCAGATCATGATATTCTGGATAACTTATTTCAGCAGATTAATAATGTTGGTGCGCAATACGAATACCAGAAAAACAAATGGAATGGAAGATTTTTATTTTCAAGATCCATTACAAAAGAAGCTATATCAGATTTAGATGCCAAGCTGAGATATAATTTAAACGAAAAAATTCAATTTGATTTCCGTTATAGAAACATCAGCAAACTGCCAAATAACAACTATATCCTTTATCAAAGTAGTTATATACAGTACAATTGGTCAAATGAAAATGATTTTAAGAATGAAAAAATCAATTTACTTAGTGCCAAGATATATACTCCTTGGCTAAATGCTGAGGCTAGTTATACTGTTTTAAATGATCATTTGTATTTTGAAGATGTTTCGACTGACGAGCAAATTGCGGCTAAAACTCAAATTGTAAATCCTGCACAATACGGAAATACAATCAACTATTTGTCTGTAAAAGCAAACAAAGAATTTAAATTTGGCGATTTTGCCTTAGACAATACATTTTTATACCAAAAAGCAGATCAATCTGATTTGATTGTGAATGTTCCGGATTTTGTAACCAGAAATACGTTCTATTATTCGACCTATTTCTTTAAAAAAGCACTTTATATGCAAACGGGGATTATTTTTAATTACTTTACAAAGTATTATGGAAATGATTATAATCCCGTAATTGGAGAGTTTTTTGTTCAGGATGGTAAGAAAATAGGTGGTTATCCAACATTTGATTTTTTCCTGAACGGAAGAATTCGTCAGACCCGAATATATTTAAAGGCAGAACATTTTAACTCGGCTTTTGGAGAAAGCAATTATTATTCAGCTCCAAATAACCCATATCGTGATTTCGTTATTCGATTTGGTTTGGTTTGGAATTTCTTTCAATAAAACGGAATTTGTTTTATCTTAAAAAAGCAAAATTTAAACTTACATAAAAATGGACTTTTCAAATAATATTCTAGAAACCATTGGTAACACACCATTAGTAAAACTAAATAAGATTGTTGCCGAAATTGATGCCTTGGTATTAGCAAAAGTCGAAACTTTTAATCCAGGCAATTCTGTTAAGGACAGAATGGCTGTAAAAATGATTGAAGACGCTGAGGCTGATGGCCGTTTAAAACCAGGCGGTACCATCATCGAAGGAACTTCCGGAAATACCGGAATGGGATTAGCACTTGTAGCTATTATCAAAGGATATAAGTTGATTTGCGTGATTTCTGACAAACAATCGAAGGAGAAGATGGATATTTTACGCGCTGTTGGTGCCAAAGTAGTCGTTTGTCCTACCAATGTTGAGCCAACTGATCCCCGATCTTACTATTCGGTTTCAAAACGCCTTTCTGAAGAAACTCCAAATTCATGGTATGTAAATCAGTATGATAATTTATCAAACTCTTTGGCACATTATGAGCAGACCGGCCCTGAGATCTGGAAACAAACCGAGGGCAAAATTACCCATTTTGTTGTTGGAGTAGGAACGGGGGGAACTATTTCGGGTGTTGGTAAATATTTAAAAGAGAAAAATCCAAATATTAAAATCTGGGGAATCGATACTTACGGATCCGTTTTTAAAAAATACCACGAAACCGGAATCTTTGATGAAAACGAAATCTATTCGTATATAACAGAAGGAATTGGAGAAGATATTTTACCTAAAAATGTTGATTTTTCTTTAATCGATGGTTTTACAAAAGTAACCGATAAAGATGCGGCAGTTTACACCAGAAAAATTGCGTTGGAAGAAGCTATTTTTGTTGGAAACTCAGCTGGAGCCTGTATAAAAGGATTGTTGCAGTTAAAAGAACATTTCAAGCCCGAAGATGTTGTGGTAGTTTTATTTCATGACTCGGGAAGCCGTTATGTTGGCAAGATGTTTAATGATGACTGGATGCGGGAACGTGGTTTTCTGGATGAGAATGTTACAAAAGCAGAAGATGTTATTAAAGATCATATCGACAAGGAATTGATTGTGGTTCGTACCGAAGAATTGGTTTCGCACGCTATTGAACGAATGCGTAAATACAAAATTTCGCAAATTCCCGTAGTAGACATTAATGGATTTGTCGGTTCTGTTGATGAAACCGATTTGTTCAGAAGTTATGTAGCAGATAAAAATGTTGCCGAAAAACCTATCAAAGAAGTAATGGGAAAACCTTTTCCAATTGTAAGGTTAGGAACTTCAATCGAAGAAGTTTCTAAATTATTTACCAAGGAAAATGATGCCGTTTTAGTAGATTTAGAAAATGGGAATCATCATATTATCACTAAATATGATATTATTGGAGCAATAAAATAAGCAATTATAAAATTTAAAAACAAAAGGCATGCGAAGCAAAAAACTATGCCTTTTGTTTTTTAAATTTCTTATGCTATTGATCAGATTTTTTCTGATCAGAAATTGAATCTGAATTTTTCAAATTATTTTTAGATGGAAGACGATTCGGACTATCATCTATAAATTCTTCAACATTCTGTGTATTTTTATTTTTATCAGATTTTTTTTCTGAATATAAATTTTCAATTGTGTCTTTTTCAGGACAATTTTCGTTATCCGGATCATAATTTTTCTCGACCATGATTTTTTGATTTTAATTGTTTTTGTGTATTTTTTAATAGCAGTTACTAACTATTTGTATATTTATCTCTGTGGGTTTTAGGAACACTAGATATAGATCATTGTTTGATTTAAATAAAATAAAGTTAAAAAACGATTTGAATCTGCTTTTATAAAATTGTAATTTTCACTTATATAATTATCAGTATAAACGAATTAGAGTTTTTCGTATTTTTTATGTCAAAAAGGAGGTAAAATTAAAATAAATTCAATTGATTATTTGGACTTTGAGGTTTGTTTTGAGGTGGTTTTGCATCACCAAAAATAGTTCTTCCGCCATATTTGTAGGATTCATTACGTTCTTTCTGGATCAATGCATTAAAGTTTGAATTAGGGGTAAAGCTTTCTTCGGCTTTTCTAGAGATTTCAGATAGTTTTTTAATAGCATCTATTTTATCGCTATTGCCTATTTTAGCACGATTAATTGCTCTTTGCAAAGTGTCAATTGTCTCATCATATATTTTTATTGGAACAGGAAAAGGATGTCCGTCTTTTCCACCGTGGGCAAACGAAAAACGTGCAGGGTCTTCAAATCGGGTTGGAGTTCCGTAAATTACTTCACTTACTAAGGCTAGCGACTGTAAAGCTCTTGGTCCCATTCCTTTTAAAAGTAATAGTTCTTCAAAATCTTCCGGTTTATTCTCATGAGTAGCCCAAAGCATTGCACCGAGCCTTTTCATACTAACATCTTCCATTCGGACTTCATGATGCGCAGGCATTGAAAGGTGCTGCATCTCTTTCATTATTTTTGTTGGAGATTCTTTAGAAAGTTCTAAAATTCCTTCTCTGGATTTTGTAGCATTTTGTGCTGTAAGATTTAAAATAGAACCTTGGTTTTCGCCATATATAAAGGTATGAGGTTCATTTGTAAAAGATTTTAAATCTTGTGAATGCCAGTGATATCTTCTAGCAGTTTGAGAGTTAGGATTCATTCCTTGCTGAATAACGGCCCATTGCCCTTTATTATCCACTATAAAATTATGTTGGTATAATTGAAATCCGTCCTGAATCGCTGTATTATCAACCTTAGCAGTTAATCTGCTGCAATTCGCCAGATTATTACCGTCAAGTCCAGTTTTCTCACCAACAAATAAAAGTTCTTTCGGAGTTAGCATAGAATGTTTGCCCTTGCCTCCACAGATATAAATTCCTAATTCTTTTGAGTGTGGGTTGACTGATTTTTTTAAAGCACCTAACACAGAAGTGGTAATCCCTGATGAATGCCAGTCCATTCCCATAACGGCACCAAAACTCTGAAACCAAAAGGGATTGCTCAGCTTACTTATCACTTCTGAGGTTGAAAATTCCATTGCAATACTTTCAACAATAGAAAGACCCAGTTTAGACATACGTTCGGCTAGCCACAAAGGTACATGTCCATAATGTAATGGAAGATCAGCTGTTCCGGAACGTTTCATGATAGAAATTTTAATTATACAAAAATAAAAAAAAGTATTTTTTAATGTTTGATTTTAAAGAGTGTAGTAAAAATAAAGATGTTTCAGGTCTTAGAAAAATTTTGCAGGCTTGTTTTCAAATTTAAGAAGGTAGAAGTTTATAGTTTCTTTTTAAAATATATTTGATGTAGAAGATTTTTATTTTTTAGTAAATCCCTTTCTTGTCATTTCGCCCCATCCTTTGGTTCCCATAATTTTTTCTTTATATCCAATTAAAGCAGCGTATACTGTTAATGGATGAAAGTATATGGGTTCAATAAATGCAGCCAGTAAAAGTTTTAAAAAATCAGTTTGCTTTGGATACTTGTGATAGGTGCGTTCCTCGCTGTACAATGCAATAACTGAAAACATAACTGCAAAGAAATATACAAAAAGCAAAAGTAAAAGAAAAAAATGCCAGTTGAGTAAACCCAACACAACAAATAAGACTGTTATTATAAGGCCAATAAACTCTATAGCCGGAGCAAGGAATTCAAACAATGTCCAATACGGTACACTTAACATTCCTAATAATTTATATTTTGGATTCAGGAACATTTTCTTATGAAAGTCAAGGGTTTCAATTGTTCCTCGCATCCAGCGACTGCGCTGTTTTTTGAATATTTTAAAATCCTCAGGAGCTTCTGTCCAGCAAAGCGGATCAGGTATATAACTAACGGTGTAAGGTGTTTTGTTCTCAAGCATATAACGCCGCATACGTACGACAAGCTCCATGTCTTCACCAACTGTTTTAGTGTTGTATCCACCTGCCAATAAAGCTATTTCTTTGTCAAATGCACCAAATGCTCCGCTGATTAGTAGTAGTCCGTCGAGTCTTCCCCAAGCCATTCTGCCCAGAAGGAATGCTCTTAGATATTCTAAAACCTGTATTCTTGGCAGCATAGCATCCGGGATATTTACTTCGGTCAATCGACCGTTTTTAATGATACACTGGTTTGCTATCCTGACTACACCTCCGGTAGCAATAATACGCTTACCATAAGATTCAAGGAAAGGTTTTGCCAGCTTTAGGAGTGAATCTTTATCAAGGATACAATCTACATCAATGCAAACTACGTAGGGATTCTGTGCGATATTAAGACCTACATTAAGAGCATCTGCTTTACCTCCATTTTCTTTGTCAACTACTATAAGCTTTTTATAAGCAGCATTTCTGGATGTATAAATACCTTTGATTTTTTTAGTTTCAATTTTTGAATGAAAATCAAGTTCTGTCAAAAATAGATCATACTTTTTAATTAGGATTTCCATCGAATTGTCTTTACTGCCATCATTCACCAGAATTACCTGGTAATTATTGTAGTTTAATGAAAGTAAGGATTTTACATTTTCTTCAATTGTAAAACCTTCATTATAAGCGGGAGCAATTAATGATAAACTAGGGGCAAATTCGCTTGTAAGAAGTATATTGTAGTCTACAAAACTATTTTTTTTGAGGTATCCGGTAAGTTCTTTTGTTGAAAGATGTGCCAATATAAGATAAGAAGACATGATTAGTATCGCATAACCCAATATAAAGAAGAGATATATGTCAAAAAACAGCGTTATTTCATTATTTAAAAAAAACATCTTCTTATATTTTTAAAACATTAATGACCGTAATACGTTTTGAGCTTCAAACATTATTAATGTATTCGGAGCTTTAAATGTCAATTGCTCAACATAAGGAATTTTTTGTGTAAGTTTTAACTCTTTAATAAGCTTCAGCCCAAGTGAAATGACGGTTGTATTTTGTGATTCCAATAAAAGTTCTACACCTTTAGTATCACCTAAATCATGTTTTTTAAAAGCATTTATTATATTTATCTGCATCCAGTCATCAATAGGAAAAGGATGTTCTGTGAGGTATGTTATGCTTTTTGTACCCGCCAGTTTTATACAGGCATTTATTGAGGTGATTTTTAATGTTTTGTTCCTAGCCTTAGATATTTTTATTATAATGTCAAAGGCGCCTGTAATATTCATTTCTGCAAGTTCGGTTATTCCTTTACATTTGACTTCCCATTTTAAACTCTTTAGTTTTTTAAAAGAGTCATTTATTAATCCGGAATCATTGTAAAATTGTTCAAGTTTCTGTGCGTAATTGCCTTCGTAATTTTTATGCAGATCAATAATTGATTCTGTTAAAACAGCTCTGAAAAATGTAGAATTTAATGGCATCATCTCATGATTATCCTTAACGTCTGCAAAAGTAATATCCTGAAAAATTATTGATGATAGTAATTTTTCAATAAGTATAGCATATCCTATGCGCTTTAGTTCCTTTTTGATATTCTTACTGCGGCTTCTAATAATAAGGAAATACAGAATAAAAGATGTAGCTATAAATAAACTGATTGAAATGATTAGGAAGGGTTCTGTCCATTTACCATTTTTATAAAGTTCCAAAAAATTGATCATATCAAAATGTGTTAGTAATAATTAATTACACACGTGTTTTCAGTAATTTATTAATCCTCACTAAAAGTACAGCAGGGCTGATTGGTTTTGCAATAAATTCATTAGCACCTATATCAAAAGAATCCAACTCGGTTTGTTCAACACCAGAAGAAGTGAATATGATTATCGGAAGATCAGACATAATGGTTTGTCTTACATATTGCGTTATTTCCATTCCGCTTCTGCCTGGCATATTAATATCTGTCAGGATTAGGTCGTAAGTTTTTTTTTCAATAGCATCCAACGCATCCTGACCATCAGAGAACTGGTCGACTTCAAATCCGTTAGAAGTTAAGAAAAAAGATAATGATTTGCGTAGGATCTCATTATCTTCAGCTAAAACTATTTTCATTGGTTTAAATATTTATCTTAAAGCTAATTAACTTTATGAATCAGGGAAATATAGTAAAGCTATAGTATATTTCTCTTTTATCATAGTTCCTTTAAGTTTTTAACTACTTCAATGATTCCACAATGTAAAATATTCATTTTATCTGCACTTTCAGTGGTAAATTGCCCAAAATTAGCTTCTTGTTCAATAATGGACAAATAATTGGAAAAATCTTCCAGCATGAAAATATCAAAACTGGATCTCATATTATGAGTCAATTTCTTAACAGTATCAATATCATTATTATTAAATGCTTCTTCAAGCTGATCTATTTCATTAGGAATTTTTTGTATAAATAAACCGATCATATCCTGCTTAAAATTAACATCACCGCAAGACATTTCATCTAAAAAAGAAAAATCAATCTTCCTTTTTGAAGGAATTTTAATACCTTTATTCATAACTGTTTTTATAGCCTCTAGCAGCATTGCTTGTTTAAAGGGTTTAGGTACATAAGCATCCATTCCTACGTTGTAACAGCGTTCCTGCTCACCTACGAGAGAATGGGCAGTCATGGCTATGATTGGAATTGTCAGATTCATTTTATTTCTGATGTATTCTGTAGTCTGGTATCCGTCTTTAACAGGCATCTGAAGATCCATTAATACTAAATCATATTTGTTTTTTGACAACAGGTCTATTCCCTCTTCACCATTTTCGGCAATGTCTAATTCAAAGCCAAAATTAGAAATAACACTTTTTGTAAGTTTCTGATTTAAAACATTGTCTTCACAAAGAAGGATTTTTAATTTACCTGGGTGCTGTTCGAATCTTGTTTCAATTGGAGTATCAATGTGATTTGCTTTTTTATAAGTAAGTACAAAGAAAAATTCTGAACCGCGTCCTTCTTTGCTTTTTACATGAATTTCAGCATTTTGAAGTTCTACTAACTGTTTTACAATGTTAAGTCCAAGTCCTGTGCCTCCAAATCTTCTTGTCGTACTTTCTTCTGCTTGTGTAAATCGGTCAAATATTGTTTTAAGCTTCTCCTCATGTATTCCTATTCCGGTATCTTTAACTGAAAATCGAAGAGAATAATGGTCGGCAGTTTCGCTGATTTTTTTTACAGAAATTGTAACTTCGCCTTCTTCAGTAAATTTAAGTGCATTACCTGTAAGATTAACCAGTATCTGGTTTAATCTTCCCTGATCTCCTATTACAATTTCAGGTAATTCGGTGTCCACGAAGAGATTGAATTCAATAGCAGCGGGTGCTTTAACCTTTAGTAAATTATATGTATGTTTAAGTGTCTTTTTTAGGTTGAATGGCTGTGCATCAATAGTCAAATTGCCTGATTCTATTTTGGATAGGTCAAGAATATCATTTATAATTAACAGCAGATTTTCTCCTGCAATTTGTACACTATCAATATAATCCCTTTGCATAATATCTAAGTTTGTTTGGGCAAGAAGATCTGTAAAACCAATTATAGCATTCAGAGGTGTCCTGATTTCATGACTCATATTAGCCAAAAAACTATCTTTTACTAAAACAGCACGTTCGGCAATTTTTTTCTGAGTATCCAGTTCAATATTTTTTGTTGATAGTTCCAATTGATTTATTACGTGCTTTGCAATAATTGACAACGCATTTCTCTGGTTTTCGTTAAGTTCCTTTGTAACATGATCTATAGCACATATAGTTCCTATGTTATAACCATCAGGTGTTGTTAACGGAATTCCCGCATAAAACCTTACTTTAAATCCTCCCGTAACATTAGGATCTTCTTTAAATCTATCGTTTAAAAGCGTGTCTGGAATTTCTACCATTTTAGATTCCATAATGGTGTATTGGCAGAAACTAATTTCTCTGGGTATTTCTGACAGACCTATCCCGACTTCCGATTTAAACCATTGTCTATTTTCGTCAATGAATGAGATATGAGCTATTGGTACACCACATATATACGAAACAAGTTTTGTTGCATCATCAAAAGCATGGTCAGGCAGGGTATCAAGAATGTTATAACGTTTTAATGCTGCTAAACGTCCTTTTTCATTGTTTAATATTGGGAGTTTTATGTTTCTCATTTTTTATCAAAGGTAGAATATATAAATATAAATAATTTGGGCTAGAACTATACAACAAAAGTAGAAAATGAAGTTTTGTCATTTTTTTTCTATCCATTTTAACTAAATCAGTTTTTATAATTGATTAGAAATGAAGTTTTTTATGAAGTTAAACATTAATAAAATTTATTCAAAAGAAAAGTTTTTTAACCGCACTTTTAAAGCTTTGAAGGGCAGAAAAGGTGATGCTTATAAATATAATCAATTTTGATATTTTTTTAAATATTTTCACTTAACATTTATTTGCTAATGCTGTTGTTAATGTAGTTAATTACCTATATATGTTCGAACACATTTTGTTGGTTATTAGAAATGGTTAAATTGTATATAAGAAAAAAATTACAAATAACAATAAAACTAATTATTTTTTGTGTTCGAGCACATTTTTTTGGTTTTTTGTGTTGCCAATTAAAATTCATTATTTACATTCGTGGGAAATAAGTTACTTCTAGTTTGTTTTTATAAACGTAATGATTATTAAATCAATAACTTGATGGTCATAAAACATTTTGCTTTGACAAATTTAAACAGAAACTAAGCTTGTTTTTTTAGATTTAAATATTGCAATATTTAACTACAGATTTTTTTTAAGTGTTAATCCCAAATTTCAAAATTATGAAAATCAAAAAAATTACATTTATTATTTTATTTTGCTTTGTTCAGGGTTTTTCTCAGACATACGTATCAACAACAGGAAATGATGTTTCAGGAACAGGAACAGCTGCTTTGCCATTTAAGACCATTGTAAAAGGGGTTCAGGCAGCACCTTCAGGAGGAATCGTATTGGTTTTGTCAGGAACATATGCTGTAACAGGCCCAATTTATGTTGGAAAACCATTGACTATCCAGAAAAGTGGTTCGGCCGCTGTAGTAATTAACGCATCAGGCTGGACAAGTACAGATCCTTATGTTTTAGGTATTGTGAATACCAGTAATGTTACCATTGATGGTTTGACGATTTCAAACAAGATTGGGAATGGAAGTAAGGGAATATGGATTTTAGCAAATTCAGGAGCTACAGCTAATCTAAACAATATTACGGTCAAAAATTGTATTGTTAAAAACATTGGATGGATTAGTAATAACCTTTCTTCAATTCCTGCCAATAGCGGCATTGTAGCCAATGCTATTAAAGTAGATGGAGGAAATGGTACTTACGCCATTACCAATGTTAAAATTGATAATAATGAAGTAAATAATTGTGCTACAGGGTGGGGAGAAGCAGTGACCTTAACAGGAAATATAAATGGTTTTTCGGTTACAGGAAATACGGTATACGACATTGCAAACATAGGAATTGTTGCTGCAGGAAATTATACATCAACAGGAGCTGTAAGTAATAATCAGGCCCGTAATGGAATTATCGCTTCCAATGAAGTTTTTAATTGTATGAGTGCTGTTGCCAATAGCGCCGGTATTTACGTAGATGGCGCTTTAAATTGTACTGTACAGAGAAACGAAGTTTTTAATTGTGGAGTAGGAATTGCTGTTGGAGCTGAACAAAATACCACTACTGGAAACGGGGGGCAATCTAGCGGACATATCATAAATAATAATTCAGTTTATAACAATGTTGTAACCGGAGCTATTTTTGGTGGTGTTATTGGAAGTGGTTATACTACGAGTGTTGGAAATACTAAAATTTTTAATAATACCTTTTATAAAAACAGAACTGGGGCGGTTATCAATGGAGTTACTACTATTGCAGGGATTGCCGTAGGAACAATTGCTGATATTTATGGAGGTGAGGTTCATCTTCAAAACAGTTCGGGGATTACCTTCAAAAACAACATTCTTTACGCGACAACCAACAAAAAAGCACTTTTGGCTTCTTACGGTTACACGGTTTCGAGTTTTGTGTCTAATTATAATTTATTTTACAGAGAAGGAAATACTGATTTTATTATTGATTTAACAGGCGTAAGTTTTAACGGAAGTTCAGCAACAGGATCTTATAATCGTGCACAATTTACAACAGCAACAGGACAGGACGCAAATTCTGTAGTAGGTTCACCAGGATTTGTTAACGCAGCTGCTTTTAATTTTACCTTGGCTTCAGGAGCTTTTGCAGCAGATAAAGGAGATACCACTTACAATGCAACTTATTCAGGAACTCTGGATTTTGATGATGATATCCGTAAAAGAAATGGACGTATCGATATTGGCTGTTCTGAACTTCAAACAGGATCAACAGCAAAAATGGCTTCTACTATTGAAGCAACTGAAGAATTTGCTCCAAGCTTCTCTGTTTTTCCTAATCCGGCTTCAGATGTAATCAATGTCAATTTTGGAAAAGATATTGATTCAGCAAATGTTACTTTATTGGATCTGAATGGAAAAGTGCTATTAAATGAAACGTATAATAAAACAAATACAATAACTGTCAACGTTTCTAAATTAAAAAAATTACAGTTGGTTATCCTTCAGATTAATGCTGATACTAAAATAACGAACAGTAAAATATATCTGAAATAAATACCACCTATTTTAGGGAGCAAAGAGTTTTTCTTTTTGTTCCCTTTTTTTATTTAAAATTCCGTAACTTTTAAGTATGAAAAATTATAACGTCCATAGAATCGAAAAAAACATTTTGCAAGTAAGTGGTTTGGGGGATAATCCTTTTTGGACGAAAGCTGAAATTCTAACCGATTTTACTTCTCCCTGGAGCGATTTAGAAGAGGAAAAGATGGAGTTTCGATCTTTATGGGATACTGAAAATATCTTTTTTTGCTATACTGTCTATGATACCAATCTTCATATTGACAGAAAGGATGACTCAGTAGACAGCATTGGAGAATCGGATAGAGTTGAGATTTTTTTTAGAACAGATGAAACATTAAATCCTTACTATTGTTTAGAAATAGATCCAACGCCAAGATTAATGGATTTTAAAGCATCCCCTGCCAAAAAATTTGATTTTGACTGGAATTGGCCTGAAAATCATATTAATGTAAAATCATGTACAAAAAAAGATTGTTTTGTAGTCGAAATTGCCATCAGTATTCAGTCTTTAACTAATTTTAATTTAATTAAAGACAATAGTATCGAAGCCGGGATTTACAGAGCAAAATATAAAAAACAAGCAAATAATCTTTTTGAACCTACCTGGATTTCATGGGTAAATCCGAATACCGAAACACCCAATTTTCATGTTGCAAGTTCGTTTGGTAATTTGACTTTACTTTAATTATAAAAAATAATCTTTAGCATTTTCTGTATTGATAATATCAATAGGCAACAGTTTTTGCGTCCTAATTTCTTTCTCAAAAATGAAGTATTCTATCAAACTTGTTGTGCCTAAATAAGCCTGTCTTTTCGGATTTTGATGAATCAAAAAGTCTATTGTTTTATTGTTTAAAAATTCCAGATTATTTTCTAATAAATCATAACCCACAAGCGCAATCTTTTTTTCGGGATTTTTAGCAATAATTTTTGCGACCTGATACGCTTTTGAAGTCGTAACAAAAAGACCGCTAATATTTGGATTAGCTTCTAAATATTCCTTAAGTGTTGTTTTAAATTGAGGATGCTTTACCTTAAAAGTTTTGATTTCGAATTTTCCTTTTTCTAAATTTTCAAAATAATCCCTGAAACCTTTTTCTTTTTCCTGCATGTGAATCGCATTCTCATAATCTTCATCAATATGGATAATAGCAATTGTTCCTTTTTGAATCAATAAATCGAGTAATCTTGCAGCAATTCTTCCGCTTTGAAATAAATCCTGTCCTACAAAACTTTTGATGGCATTTGATTTAAGCTGGTTATTAAAGATACTGGAAATAATACCTTTAGAATTATAGGTTTCAATAGCATCTATTGCTTCCTTGTGAAACAACGGAACCAGTAAAACAGCATCCGGAGCAGCATTTAAAACAGCTTTGTTCGTTTCTACAAAAGAGGCAGTACTTGTAGCATCAAACAAGAAAATTTCTACTTTAACATTGAAAGATTTAAATTCTTTTTTAGCATCATTTATACCATCAATGCAAGGCTGCCAATAAGGATCATTTTTAGAATCGGGAAGTAAAACACATATGGAATAAATTTGTGTTTTCTTTAAACTTCTGGCCATCAAATTGGGTTGATAATCGATTTTATCCAAAACTTCATTTACTCGGTCAAGTGCATCCTGAGAGACTTTTCCTCTTTTATGCAAAACACGGTCTACTGTTCCTTTAGAAACACCTGCCAGTTCTGCAATATCCTTAATTGTATAAATTTTTTCCATATAGAAACAAATATATATAAAAATCGAATATAAGAAAATATTAAATTATATGTGTTCGAAAACATTTTAATTGTGTTCGAGCACATTTTAACACTATTTTCTTTTTTTATAAAATATTAATATATATTTTAGCCGAATATTAATCATATAGCGCATGATATTAACTAAAATATTGTCAGATTAATATTTATTTTTTGATTTAATGAATAAGTTATTAAAATCTAAAAGGGGTTTTGAAAGATACTTTTTTAAAAACGAGAAAAATAAAAATACCATCGAAACAAAATAAAAATAATAAACCATTAATATACTATTTAAATGAGCAAAAGTAAACCTACTCTCGTGATTTTGGCGGCAGGTATTGGAAGTCGATATGGAGGATTAAAGCAGTTAGATACATTTACTCCCGAAGGTGATACCATTATGGATTTTTCAATATATGATGCATTACAGGCGGGCTTCGGAAAATTTGTATTTATTATAAGCAAAAATATAGAAGAAGAATGCAAAGAAATTTTTAATAAAAAATTAGAAGGAAAAGCCGAAGTAGGATATGTATTTCAGGAAATTGATAATGTTCCTGCAAAATACCAGAACCCGGAAAGAAAAAAACCATGGGGAACAGGACATGCATTATTAATGGCAAAAGATGAGGTAACTGAAAATTTTGCCATAATAAACGCCGATGATTTTTACGGAAAAGAAGCTTTCGAAATTATGGCAAAGGCTTTAACACAAATGGACAAAGAATCCTATCATTTTAATATGATGGCCTATCTTTTGAAAAATACAGTTTCAGATCACGGTTTTGTTTCAAGAGGAGAATGTCAGGTAGATGAAAATAATTATCTGACCGATGTTACAGAACGCACACACATCGAAAAAATTGATGGCAAACTGATGCGTAAAGATGACAATGGCGAATTTATCCTGATTGATGAAAATACCATCGTTTCCATGAATTTTTGGGGATTCACGCCAAAATGTTTTGAGTTTGGCGGTGCTCTTTTTGAAGAATTCCTTAAGGAAAACGAACACAATCTAAAAGCCGAATTCTTTATTACATCTGTAGTAAACGAAATTTTAAAATCAGAAAACGCATCGCTAGAAGTACTTCAGTCCAATGCAAAATGGTTTGGTGTTACTTACAAGGAAGATAAGGAAATTGTAAAAAAAGAAATAGAGAAGTTAAGAGCCCAAAAAGTTTATCCAACAAATCTTTGGTAATATGGCAGCAGAACATTTAAAATTTATATTCGACCAGTTTGACCATATTGAAGTTTTCAAAGAATTTGAAGAATTAGCCTCTGGTCATATCAATGATACCTATTTGATTACTACTGATAGCTGTAGACAGTTTATTTTACAGCGCATTAATAATGGTGTTTTTAAAGATGTTCCAGGACTTATTGCAAATAAGGTTGCCGTGAGTAAACATTTGCTAAAAAAATTAAAACACTTGTCTGAAGAAGAACTAAAGCGCAGGGTTTTAACTTTCATTGGCACAAAAAAAGGTGTTTTTTATTACCATGATAAAGACGGCAATTTCTGGAATATGATGGTTTATATAGAAGGAAGTCTGACGTTTGAAACCGTAAACAATGAAGAAATCGCTTATGAAGGCGGAAAATTATTTGGTGAATTTTTAAATCTAACCAGTGATTTTGATGCCAGAAAACTAACAGAAGTAATTCCGAACTTTCACAACATGGCTTTTCGTTATTCACAGTTTAACAAGGCATTAAAGGAAGCATCAATACAACGAATTGAAGATGCAAAAAAATATATTGATCTCGTTATTGAGCTTAAAGAAGAAATGCATGTTTTACAAAATCTAAAAGATGCCGGAAAAATAAAACTAAGAGTTACGCACAACGATACCAAAATATCAAATGCCCTTTTTGATATCAATAAAAAAGGACTTTGTGTAATTGATACAGATACTGTTATGCCCGGAATTATCCATTATGATTTTGGAGATGCCATACGAACCATCTGCAATACAGCTGCAGAAGATGAAAAAGATCTGGAATTAGTCAATTTCAATTTACAATATTATAAAGCCTATGTAAAAGGTTTTCTTGAGAAAACAAATTCGTCGCTTTCTTTATTAGAGATCAAATATTTACCGCTTGGTGCCAAGACTATGGTGTTTATTATGGCATTGCGTTTTTTAACTGATTTTTTAAATGATGATATTTATTATAAAACAGAATATCCGGAACACAATCTCGACCGTTCGAAAAATCAATTTAAATTGATTGAAAGTCTCTCGGAACAGTTTAAGGAAATGGAAGACTATAATTTGAATTTCATTGGATCATTAAAATAAGAAAAATGAAAAAGTATGTAATTACGGGAGGTGCTGGTTTTATTGGAAGCCACATTGCCGAGCATTTATCTAAAGAAGGGCATAAGGTTACCATATTAGATAGTTTAAGAACAGGATTTGAACACAACCTGAACGGTTTAAATGTAGATTTTGTGAAAGGAGATATTCGCGATGAAAATTTAATGAGTGAAGTAATCGCTGGAGCATCAGGTATATTTCATTTGGCAGCTTTGGTTAGTGTTCCGGAATCGCTTTTAAAAATAAGAGAATGTATTGAAATCAATACCATCGGAACAATTAATATTCTGGAAGCTGCAAAAAACAATACAGGTTGTAAAGTCGTTCTTTCTACTTCTGCAGCAAATTATGGAAACAACCCTGTCTTGCCGAAAGTAGAAACGATGTTCCCGGAACCCATGACACCCTATGCGATAACCAAATTAGACGGAGAATATTATCTAAAAATGTATCTCGATCAATATCAGGTTCCAACGGCATCTTTAAGATATTTCAATGTTTTTGGACCACGCCAGAATCCGGAATCGGCGTATGCGGCTGCAGTGCCTATTTTTATTAATAAAGCACTTCAAAACGAACCTATCACTATTTATGGGGACGGATTGCAAACCAGGGATTTTATTTATGTAAAAGATGTGGTGAAAGCCAATATTCTGGCTTCGCAAAAAGGAAATGAAACCTATAATGTTGCATTGGGTCACAGTACTTCGGTATTAGAATTGGCAGAGAAAATTATAAATATCACCAATTCAAAATCGCAGATTAAATTTCTGGAAGAGAGACCCGGTGATATCAAACATTCGAAAGCTAATCCTGAAAAGTTCAATCAATTGGGTTTTAAACCGGAATATACAATTGATAAAGCTTTAGAAGAAACTATACTTTTTTACGATCAGCAATTAGTGAGCAAATAATCAGAATATTAACAAAACCAAAACCAAGAATATGTCAGAAATCGATATCACTTTAAAAAAAGAACAAAGCAGTACTTTGATTCCAATGGTTATTTTAACCTCCTTATTTTTTATTTTTGGATTTGTAACATGGCTCAACGGACCTCTGATTCCGTTTTTTAAATTAGCTTGTGAATTAACCGAATCACAATCCTATTTTGTGACTTTTGCTTTTTACATTGCTTATTTTGTAATGGCAATTCCGTCTTCATTCCTAATTGAAAAAGTAGGTTACAAAAACGGAATTTCATTAGGATTACTGGTTATTGCAGTTGGTGCATTATTGTTTTATCCAGCGGCTGCTACACGAACTTTTAGTTTTTTTCTGATCGCTTTATTTGTAATGGGAACCGGTTTGGCCGTTTTGCAAACAGCAGCAAATCCGTATGTTGTGGTAATTGGTCCAAGGGAAAGTGCCGCAGCAAGAATCAGCGTTTTAGGAATTGCAAATAAGTTAGCAGGATTTCTGGCTCCGTTATTATTAACTGCATTAGTGTTGTCGAATATAGGGGATTATTCTGCAGATAAAATTGCTGTAATGACATCAGTGCAAAAAGAAAGTGCACTTGATTTATTGGCTTTACAATTGCAGACGCCTTATATATACATGGCAGTAATTATGCTGGTGTTGGCAGTTTTGGTAAAATATTCACCACTTCCTGAAATCAATTTAGACGATGAAGGACAAGTGGCACATTTAAGCATTTTCAAACAAATAAAAGAAGCTTTCAAACATCCGCAATTGGTTTTTGGTGTTATAACGTTAATGGTTTATGTCGCCGCCGAAGTTTTGGCAGGAGATTCTATTGGAGGTTTTGGAAAACAATTAGGTGTTTATGGTGAAAATGGAGCTTTTTATTTAAAACTTACTTCGTTTACCATGACCGCAATGGTTATTGGCTATATTTTAGGAATTACACTTATTCCTAAATATGTTTCTCAGGTCTTTGCCTTAAAAGTATCAGGATTTTTAGGTCTTATTTTAGTTGCACTAATCGTTATACTTTCTCCAAAAATTATGGTTCAGCTGCCGGGAATTCCAGAATTGCCAGTAATAATTATTTTAGTGGCTCTTTTAGGATTGGCAAATGCACTTTGCTGGCCGGCAATCTGGCCAATGGCACTTCAGGATTTGGGCGGATTTACAAAAATTGGAGGCGCAGTATTGATTATGGGAATTATTGGCGGTGCAGTTTTTCCTTTATTCTATGGCTTATTGGCAGATACAATCAATACAGCAAACGAAGCTAAAGGAATTGCTGAAACAGCAAAAAGCGGTAATCAATTAGCGTATTTAATTTTATTGCCGGCGTATTTAATGATTGTATTTTTCGCATTTAAAGGGCATAAATACAGAAGCTGGGAAAAAGCCTAGAAACACATAAAAGTAATTTTCGTTACTGCTCTTTTTAATTAATCGATCTAGTAAAATTGGATTAAAAATAAAGCACTCAAATATCACATTTGAATTTGCTCACGCTCAACTTATCCCTTTTTAAAGGAAAGACATTTAAAAAAAAATAAAGAAAAAAACAATAAATATATTTCAAAATGATAAAAAGTAATATTGATAAAGCAACAGGTTTCGAGAAACGATTCGAAAACATCAATACCGTTGTTTTTGAAAATTCTTCAGATGCTTCAAAAGTGGTTGCTCAGGAAATTGCAGCTTTAATTCAATTAAAACAAAAAGAAAATCAGCCTTGTATTTTGGGACTTGCAACGGGTTCTTCTCCAAAAGGATTGTATGCTGAATTGGTTCGTTTACACAAAGAGGAAGATTTGAGTTTTAAAAACGTAATCAGTTTTAATCTGGATGAATATTACCCGATGGAACCAAATTCGATCAATAGTTATGTTCGTTTCATGAAAGAACTTCTGTTTGATCAAGTTGATATTTTACCTGAAAACGCTCATGTTCCGGACGGACTTTTAACAAAAGAACAAATTGCAGATTATTGTCACGAGTACGAAGCTAAAATTGAAGCACTTGGCGGAATTGATTTGCAAATCCTTGGAATTGGAGGAAACGGGCATATTGGTTTTAATGAATCAGGTTCGCTGCAAAATTCTAAAACGCGTTTGGTCGCTCTGGATCATATTACAAGAGTTGCAGCAAGTAAAGATTTTTATGGCTTGAGTAATACGCCAAGAACGGCAATTACACTTGGCGTAAAAAAAATTATGGAAGCTAAAAGAGTGATCTTAATGGCTTGGGGAGAAGGAAAATCAAATGTGGTAAAAAGATCGGTGGAAGATGAAGTTACCAATCGTGTACCAGCTTCATTTTTGCAGGAACATAGTAATGCTGTTTTTGTTTTGGATAAAGAAGCTTCTTCAAAACTAACCAGAATCAACAGACCCTGGCTGGTAGAAAAAGTAATCTGGACAGACAAATTAACTCGTAAAGCTGTTTTAGGATTAGCGCTTCAGCTTAAAAAACCAATTTTAATGCTTACCGATGCTGATTATATCGAAAACGGAATGAGTGATTTATTGGCAGATTCAGGTCCTGCATACGACATCAACATTAAAATATTCAATAAACTACAACATACCATTACAGGCTGGCCGGGCGGAAAACCAGATGCAGATGATTCCAACCGACCTGAAAGAGCAGAACCAGCAAAAAAACGTGTCTTGATTTTTAGTCCGCATCCTGATGACGACATTATCAGTATGGGAGGGACTTTCATGCGTTTGCAGGAGCAGGGGCATGATGTTCATGTGGCATATCAAACCTCAGGAAATATAGCTGTGGCTGATGATGAAGCGTTGCGTTTTGCAAGATTCGTAATTGATTATAATGAAAAATTTGGAATCAAAAGTGCAGATGCAGAGAACATTTACCAAAAGGCAGTAGCGTTTTTAACCAATAAAAAGAACAGCGAAATTGATATTCCCGAAGTACGTTACATCAAAGGATTAATCAGAAAAGGTGAGGCGAGAGCAACAAGTCATTTTGTGGGTTTAACCGATGATCAGATTCATTTTATGGAACTACCGTTTTACGAAACCGGAACAATCGAAAAGAAACCAATCGGACAAGAAGATATTCAATTGACGATGGATTTAATTGAAAAAATAAAACCACATCAAATATACGCAGCAGGAGATTTAGCGGATCCGCACGGAACGCACAAAGTTTGTCTGGATGCTATTTTTGAAGCTGTAAAATCTTTAAAACCAAAACCATTTATGAAAGACTGCTGGCTTTGGCTCTACCGAGGAGCCTGGCAGGAATGGGGAATTGATGAGGTTGAAATGGCAGTACCAATGAGCCCGGATCAGGTTTTGGCAAAACGTCACGGAATCTTCAAGCATCAATCGCAAAAAGACGGCGTTGTTTTTCAGGGAACTGATGCAAGGGAATTTTGGCAAAGAGCCGAAGACAGAAACAGAGAAACAGCAGCAGTCTACCAACAAATGGGTTTAGCGAGCTACGCAGCTATGGAAGCATTTGTAAGATGGGAGTATTAAAAAATGAATTTTATCATATAAGTGATATAAGTTTATTTAGTTACTAAAGTTATAAGATTCTATATATGGTTTAAAATTCTATGTGGTAAAAAATAAATCAAAATGGCATTAATAAAATCAATTTCAGGAATACGAGGTACAATTGGGGGAGTGGTAAATGAAAATCTAACTCCCGTCAATGCCGTAAAGTTTGCCGCAGCCTATGGTATGTGGCTAAAAGGACAAAATTCAAAAGAATTGTTAAGCATTATTTTAGGAAGAGATGCGAGAATTTCAGGCGAAATGATCAGCAATCTGGTAGCCAATACACTCACAGGTTTAGGGATTAACGTTATAGATATTGGCTTGTCAACAACACCCACTGTTGAAATTGCCGTCACATTAGATCATGCTGATGGCGGAATTATAATTACCGCAAGCCATAATCCAAAAGAATGGAATGCCTTAAAGTTATTGAATGAGAAAGGCGAATTCCTAAATGCTGTTGAAGGAGAAAAAATCCTCAAAATCGCAGAAGACGAAACTTTTGTGTTTTCAGAAGTGGACGATTTGGGAAAATATGAAAAGAAAGAAGGGTATATCAATCAACATATTGAAGAAGTTTTAAAATTGGGTTTGGTTAATGCCGGTGCGATTAAAGCATCAAATTTTAAAGTAGTTGTTGATGCCGTAAATTCAACAGGAGGAATTGCTATTCCGGCCTTGTTGGAAAAACTGGGAGTAGAGTGCATCAAATTGTATTGTGAACCCAATGGTCATTTTCCGCATAATCCCGAGCCTTTAAAGGAACATCTAACGGATATTTCAGAATTGGTAGTAAGGGAAAAAGCTGATTTTGGAATCGTTGTAGATCCGGATGTTGACAGACTCGCGATTATTTGTGAAGACGGTTCTATGTTTGGAGAAGAATATACTTTAGTAGCCTGCGCAGATTATGTTTTGGGTAAAACAAAAGGAAATACAGTTTCAAATTTATCTTCATCGAGAGCTTTAAGAGATATCACTCTAAAGCATGGCGGTAAATATGAAGCCAGCGCAGTTGGAGAAGTAAATGTGGTTGAATTAATGAAAACGACAAACGCCGTTATTGGAGGAGAAGGAAATGGCGGAATTATTTATCCGGCATCACATTATGGCAGGGATTCCTTAATTGGTGTCGCTTTGTTTTTATCGCATTTGGCGGATGCAAAAATATCCTGTAAAACGCTTAGGGAAAGTTATCCCGATTATTATATGAGCAAAAACAAAATTGAACTCACTCCCCAAATTAATGTTGATGAAGTTTTAGAAAAAATCATTCAAAAATTCAGTAGTGAAAAACCAAATTGCATCGACGGTGTGAAAATAGATTTTGAGAAGGAGTGGGTGCATTTGAGAAAGTCAAATACGGAACCCATTATCCGAATTTATACAGAAAGTTTTTCCCAAAAAAACGCTGATGAATTGGCTGAAAAATTCATCTCGGAAATAAAAGAATTATTGTAGTCATTGGTAGCCGGAAATTCGTTTTTTGTACTTACGAATATAATTTGAAAATGATTTTAAATTGTGGATTATATAGGGGAAAATATAATTTTTGTTGCACATTTTAAATAAATGAATAATAAATAAAAAATACATTTTCTTGAAATATAATGGATCCTTTTTTGTGCTTACTTGTATTTTTTTGTAATGAATTTTTAAAAATAGTAAGAATTTAATAATACTTTTTCTAAAAAATGTGTTCGAAAACACTTTTTTCATGTGCACGAACACATTTTTTTGATTTTACCATTGTTTATTAAAAAATATTATTTAGTTTAGCCAAAAGTAAGTACAAAAACACCTTTTTTCTGTCCGTTTTTTTAAAGAAGAAAATGAGTTTCAAATTAAAAAAAAATGGAAATAAAAATTGTAAAAATTCTAATAACAGAATGAATTATGCAGTTGATTTTAAGTGAGAAGAAAAAACTGCATTTTTAAAATATCAATAAAAAAATAACCAGACAAAAACAAAAAACAAAACCAAAAAGAATTATGAAATCACAAGTAACATAGCTTGAAACATTTCGCTTTGTGTTGATGAAATCTCTATACATTTTTTATTACTGCAAAGCATGCTTTTTACATTAACCATTAAACTAACCAGAATAATATGAAAAAAAGTAACAAGTTGCTACACGGTAACTATCAGGAATTAAAATTTAATTTAAAAACAATGATTACTATTTTAATTTTGATCGTATCTGTTTTTAAAGTAAATGCGGCTACATCAACGGGCAGCAATGAGAACTCAGAAATTATAAATAAAAAATCTGAAGACGATATCACCATTAAAGGTATAGTTTTAGATGAATTAGGGCAGCCAATGATTGGTGTTAACATTGCCCAAAAAGGATCTGCCAAAGGTACAACAACAGATTTTGACGGATCATTTACTATTGTTGTTTCTTCGAATACACAAGCTCTCGTTATTTCTTATGTGGGATATGAAACACAAGAGGTTGCAATAGTGGGTAAAACCAATATTACGGTGTCGATGGTTCCAGCATCAAAAAGTCTTAATGAGGTAGTTATTGTAGGGTATGGAACACAGAAAAAGAAAAATGTATTGGGAGCAATGTCATCCATAAAAGGAGAAAGCTTAGATTTAACATCCAGTCCTTCTGTTGCTCATGCACTCCAAGGCAAAGCTGCCGGGTTACAAATAACACAAAATAGTGCACAACCAGGAGGTGGGCTAAATATTCAAATTCGAGGAGCAGGATCTGTAAATGCTGGTAATGATCCTTTGATAGTTGTTGATGGATTTATTATTACAAATTTAGATCAATCAGGTAGTGGAAATAGATATAATGGAGGTACGCAAGGAATTTTAAATTCATTCAACCCTAATGATATTGAATCGATAGATGTTTTAAAAGATGCCAGTGCTGCTGCAATATATGGGGCAAGAGCTGCAAATGGTGTAATATTGATTACCACTAAAAAGGGGAAAGAAGGAGATATAAAAGTTGATTATTCAGCATCATATTCTCATCAGGCATACAATAAAAATTATAATGTATTAAATTTAAGTCAATGGATGCAATTGCGAAATGATGCTGCGAAAGAAAAGTGGGAATTTGAAAACAGAGTTTATCCGTACTCTTCTATAACTTTAGAAGAAGCTAACGCTGCACCAGTAAATGGTATAGCTTTTAAAAGATATTTTTCGGATGAAGAAATAAGAGATGCTGGAAATGGAACAGATTGGCTTTCATTAGTTACCAGAGACGGAGTAATTCAGCAAAATAATATATCTATATCAGGTGGATCCAAAACTACTAAATATTTTATGTCGGGAAATTTGTATAGTCATGATGGTGTAATACAAAATTCAGGTTTAAAGAGAACTTCATTTCGAATTAATTTAGATCAAAAAATAAATGATTATGTGAATATTGGTATGAATCTTACAACTAGCAGAATTAAGAATCAATATACCCAATTAGGCGGCGATCAATATGAGAATTCTGGAATAATAAGATCTGCTATTCAACAATCACCTAATATAGCTGCGATCGATGAATATGGCAAATATCCTATAAATCCTGAATTATCACAACAGCCTAACCCTTATTCGCTCCTTACTATTTCTGACCAAGGAGTTACAGATCGAGCTTTAAGTAATTTTTATATGGAAATTAAACCATTTAAAGGATTAACAGCAAGAGTTCAAGGAGGCTTTGATAAGGGAGAAGATAGTCGTTTTACTTATTTGCCAAGAACTACCCTATGGGGAGCAGCAGAAAATGGAAAAGCATCGATTGCTAATAATAAAAAAAATGATGACTCATTTGATTTTACAGTAACTTATAATAAAAGCATACAGGATCATAGTTTTACAGTTCTTTTAGGAACTTCGAGACAAACATATAGAAAAGAAGCTAATTCAATTGGTAACAGTGGTTTTGTTACAGACTCTTTTTTATGGAATAACATGAATGCTGGAGCTGGGACTAAAGTTGTATCGTCTTCAAAATCAAAAAATAATTATATTTCATACTTTACCAGATTTAATTATTCATATAAAGACAAATATATTTTGACGAGCACAATTCGTCGTGACGGAGCTAGTGTATTTGCAGAAAACAACAAATATGGTATCTTCCCTTCTATTGCTTTAGGTTGGGATATAGCTAATGAGCCATTTATGGAATCTTCAAATAAATATGTATCCCAATTAAAATTAAGAATTGGTTACGGACAATTAGGTAATTCAAATCTTAATGGTAATGCTGGTGGAGCATATTATTCAAAACCGGCTTATTTGAATCCTGATGAATCTATTATACAAGGTGTTTTCGCTTCCAGATTAAATAACCCAGATTTGAAATGGGAAACTACTACAGAAAAAAATATAGGGCTTGATTTTGAGTTATTTAACAGAAAAATATCTGGTTCACTTGAGGTTTATAATAGAGTAGTATCTGACTTGCTTTCAGAAAAAGCTATAAATAGCTATAATGAAATAAACACTGTGGTAGCAAATATAGGCGCAACAGAAAGCAAAGGGGTAGAATTAACTTTGAATACCAATAACATAGACCTTAAAGATTTTAAATGGAGAAGTACCTTTGTGTATTCAACTTATAAAACAAAATGGAAAGATAGAGCTCCAGACTGGAAACCATCAGTTTATGAGGGATATAATGACCCGGTAAGAGCACAATATTCAAGATTATCTGATGGAATAATGCAAGCAGGTGATGTAGTTACTGCCCAGCCTAATTTATATCCTGGTCAAATAAAAATTAAAGATATAAATGGATTTAAAAGAGATGACGCTGGAAATCCAATGACTGATGCTAACGGAATATTCTTAAGAACAGGTGCTCCAGATGGTATAATTGATGATGCAGATACAGTGTTATTAGGATCATCAGATCCTAAATGGACTGCAGGACTTAGTAACACTATTATCTATAAAAAATTTCAATTGGACTTTCATTTTAATGGAATGTTTGGTAGAAAAATCGTAAATCAAACAGATCTGGCTTATGGTACAAGTGCAGATGGTGTAGCACAGTTTGGCTATAACGCAACTACTAGAATTTATGACAGATGGACACCAGAAAATCCATCTACGACTCGTCCAGGATCTAATTATGGATATTCCTCTTATGGATCAGGGAATTTCTTTTTAGAGAATGCATCTTTTGTCAGATTACAAAACGTATCACTAGCTTACAAATTGCCAACTGATTGGGCAGGTAAATATATTACAAGTTCATCTATAAAATTAGACGCCCAAAATCTTTTTGTTATTACTAAGTATGATGGTATTGACCCAGAAACAGATGGATATGCAGCTGCTTACCCGAATGTGAAAACGTATACAATAGGAATTGATATCAAATTTTAATAAATAAAAGATATGAAAAATTTAAATATAGTTATAATAGCATTGTTTATAACCCTTTTGTCAGGATGTAGTGACGATTTGAATTCTGTTAATTATGATGAGATAAATCCAAATAATTTTCCCCAATCAGAAGCCGATATTAATGCAATTGTTGCTTCTGCTTATTATCCTTTGAGAGGATCTTATGCCGATGGTATACATAGTACTTCAGAAAATGGATTGATGTTTATGCTAGATGCAACCACAGAAATCCTTCAAGGTCCTTATGGAGCACAACAAGTACAAACACTACACAGCTATACTTCAGCATCTACTGCAATAACTCAATTTTATGATAAATTTTATAATAAAATAGGAAGTATGACTTTGAGTATTGATAGAATAGAAAAGTCTAGCGTTAATGATTTGATAAAAAAACAAGCTATCGCAGAAATCAAATGTGCTCGAGGTTTGTTATCTTATGAACTTTATGATATGTATGGGCCAATTGTAGTAGCTCCACTGGCAACCTTACAAAATCCATTAGTAGAAGAACCATTACCAAGACTATCTAATGCAGATATGGTTAGCTTTATTGAAACTGATCTTCTAGCTGCAGCAACAGATTTAAAATTGCCTTCAGAAACTAATTACGGAAGGTTTAGTCAAGGTATGGCAAGAATGGTATTGATAAGATTGTATTTGCATGAAAAAAGATGGGCTGATGTTGAAGCTCAGGCTGATGCAATAATAGGAATGAATTATTATGGATTAGATGCTGATTATGTAGCGCTTTGGGGTACCAAAGCTCCGGTTGATAGCAAGGAAATAATTTGGGCAATTCCTGCAGATGCTGCAGGTACTGTAGAAAACCAATGGCAACTTATGGCATTACCAGGTAATTATCCAATTAGAGGAGGTTATGGAACCATACAAAGTTCTTGGAGTTTTTATGATTCTTTTGAGTCTACTGATATTAGAAGAAAAGGTCTTATTGCCGAATATGTTGGAACAGATGGAGTCACCTATAATAGAGCAAATCCTTCAAGTTATTTACAATTAGGACCTATTCCCCTAAAAATTAATGAAGATGCGGCAAGAACAACTGCTTTAACGACTGTTGATATTATTATGTATCGCTATGCGGATGTTTTATTGTCTAAGGCAGAAGCTTTAGTAAACAAAACTGGAACACCAACACAAGAAGCTATTGATTTGGTAAATATTGTTAGAAGAAGAGCCAAAATCAGCGAAATTAATTTAGCAGATTACAATACACTGGCCAGTTTTAATGAAATGATCCTGTTGGAAAGATCTCATGAATACTGGTGTGAAAACGGACAATATCGTTCAGATTTAATCAGACACGGAAAATTTACAGAGCATGCTCTTGATCTTAATGGTGCAGCCAGTCAAAGCGAACCTTATAAAGCATTGTTTCCTTTTTCATTAGCGAGAGTAAGTGAAGGTAAAGGAAAATTCATTCAGAATGATAAGTATAATTAATTAGGAGAAGGATGGCACTTTTGTGAATAAATAAAAATTAATCAGATAATTTAATTATGCAAAAAATGAAACATTTACTAATATTATTTTACCTTTTTCTGAATGTTGCTTCCAGTTGCCAAAGCGACGGAGGCGGTGACAATAAAGAAGAAGCCAGCGGACAGGAGAAAGTTACATATACAGTTTCTAATGAGGTTTTCACAAATCCGGAAAGAGGGTTCATGCACACCTGGCAGGTGAATTCTGAAGGCACCGCCATGACTGCGGCGTCTCTTAATAATCTAAAGAAAGAAAATGTAAGTCTTATTTTGCGTTTGTATTACTTAGAGAAATTTAAAACGACTGCTTTAAGCCAGGCACAATTAGATCTTATTAAAACTGATTTCTCACGCTTAAGGGATGCAGGTTTAAAATGTGTTTTACGTTTTGCCTATACGGATGCTCAGGATGGCTCTGATGCTTCTGTTACCGTTATTTCAGGTCATTTAGATCAGCTAAAACCGATTTTGGAAGAGAATAAAGACGTGATTGCTTTTGTTCAGGCAGGTTTTGTGGGAGCATGGGGAGAGTGGTATTACACAACAAACCAATTAACGACACCTGCAAATAAAAAACTGATTTTGGATAAACTTTTGGAGACTTTTCCTAAAGAAATTAAAATTCAGGTGAGAACGCCAAAAATCAAGCAAGATTTCGTAGCCACTACAACCGCTATGGATGCTAAAGTAGGTTATGGAACTACCAATCCTGCCCGTTTAGGTTTTCATAATGATTGTTTTATGGCCAGTGTTGATGATTATGGAACCTACCAGAATGTTACAATCGAAAAAACATATATAAGTAATGAAGCCCTTTTTGTCCCAACAGGAGGTGAAACATGTCCGCCGGTAGATGTGCCAGTTGCCAGTTGTAGTATCGCAGAAAAAGAAATGACACTTTTAAAATGGACCTACCTAAATCTTGATTATTATGGCCCCGTTTTACAGGAATGGAGAAATAATAATTGCTTTACCGATTTTGAAAGAAAGTTAGGATACAGACTTGCATTGGCTACTTCAAGTGTAAAAAAAGAGGTTGCCTTAAACGGAACATTAGAGTTTAATGCCGTGATTAACAATTCAGGTTTTGCTCCGGTTTACAATCCTAAAAACGCATTTTTAACTTTTAGAGCTACTGCAGGCGGAACAATCTACAAGAAAAAATTAAGCTTTGATGTTAGAAAAGTGGTGCCTAGAGTTTCTTATGATTTAAAAGAATCGGTGAGCTTATCAGGGATTCCGGCAGGTACTTATGAATTGCTTCTAAAAATAGAAGATAGTTCTTCAAAATTGAGTGAACGACCTGATTATGCTATTCGTCTTGCCAATACAGGAGTATGGGAAACCACAACAGGTTTCAACAAATTATCACAAACGGTTATCATTAAATAGTTATTAAAATATTTAAACCAAAAAACCATGAAAAAAATAAAATTAACCAAGTACGTAACAATGCTGACGCTGCTGTTACTGTTAACAGCTTGTTCGAGTGATGGTTCGGATTCAAATTCGGCTACTAAACCTGTAGCAGATTTTTCATTCACTAATCATGGAAGCACCTTTACCTTTACTAATCTTTCTACAAATGGCACAAAGTACAGATGGGATTTTGGAGATTTGTATTATCCTTCTAACGAAAAAGATCCGGTTTATACCTATCAAATTGGAGGTGAAATCAGGGTTTCGCTAACTGTTACAAACGACGACGGGGAAGAAGACTTTATAACAAAAGTTATAACAGCACCTATTATAAAAATCATAGATGTTAAAATTGACGGTGATTTTGCAGAGTGGGATGATGTTGATATAACAGATCAAAATACATCCGGAAATGGATCTATCCAGAAAATTAAAATTTGGGCTAAAGGTCCAAATGTGAATGTGTATTTAGAAGGAAACAAAAAAATGTTACTGGAATTGGTAGATATGTACATCAATACAGATGGTAATACGCAAACCGGATTTTTACATAGTAACTGGCCTGAAGGTTCCGGAGCAGAATTTTTATTTGAAGGACCATTGGTAAGTGCCGGATGGGGAGATTTTTATAAGCATACTGATCCTAATGGCGGATGGGGGTGGAGTCAAATTGCTAGTTCTGGAGTTAATTTGAAAGCATCAGCTGTGGTTAGCCTAAATGCTACCACAAATGCTTTGGAATTTAGTATTCCGAAAACACAGCTTGGAACTTTAACAGGTTCTATTGGTATTGCAATTACTGAAATGACTAGTGGATGGGCGTTAGTTGCCAATTTCCCGGAAGGGTCTAAATTCGCTACTATAAAATTGTAGTTTGTCATCGATAGCCTGTTAAAATATGCCATTAGGTTGAAAGTTTTTTAAAGTAGTCATTTTTAAAACCTAATGGCATGAGCTATCGAGTTTAGATATTTAAAAGTAATCCTTGGTATTTTTAATGATATTGAGGATTACTTTATAAAAATTAAATTGTAAAGAAATAACAAGAAATGAATAAAAGCATAGCCAACAACCGATTGATGTCAGTAGATGTGCTGCGAGGATTTGATTTATTAATGATAATCGTGGCTGATCGTTTTTTTTATAATTTGAATACAGCTGCCAAAACCAATTTTACTAAGACTTTGGCAGACCAATTCGAACATCCGGAATGGATTGGTTTTCATTTATATGATGTTATTATGCCTTTGTTTCTTTTTGTGGTTGGTGTTGTTATTCCGTTTTCATTAGGAAAAAGAAGTACCGAATCAGGCTCAGAAAGAAAATTATATGTTCATATTCTAAGACGATTTGTAATTCTGTTTATTTTGGGTTGGATCGTTCAGGGCAACTTATTGTTTCTGGATCTCTCCAAATTTCAAGTATTCAGTAATACGCTTCAGGCTATTGCAGTAGGTTATTTCTTTTCATGTATTGCTTATATTAATTTATCTAAAAAAGGGAGATATATATTCTTTGTATCGTGCCTTGTTTTATATGCAGTTTTATTAGCATGTCCGAATTTCTTCGGACATGCTTTTGAATTATTACCAAATAAAAACCTTCCTATTTATATTGACCAGCAGGTTTTCGGTCGCTTTTATGACCAGACACAATATTCGTGGTTCTTAACAGGTTTAGGATTCACAGCCACTACAATGTCCGGATTATTTGCAGGAGAGTTACTTCTGTCTTCTTTATCCAGACAAAAAATTGCGAACTACTTATTTTTAATCGGAATAACCGGAATCGTTATCTCATTAATTATAGGGTTATGGCATCCCATTATTAAAAAAATATGGACGAGTTCATTCGTACTATTTTCATCAGGAATTAGCTTTGTTTTGTTAGCTTTATTTTATTGGCTTGTAGACGTAAAAGGCTATACTAAATGGGCATATCCATTTCGTGTTATCGGTCTGAATGCCATCGCAGCTTATGTTGGTTCGCACGTATTAAATTTTTCTTTAATAGCCAAACAGGTTTTTTATGGTTTCGAACAATTTACGGGAGCCTATTATGATGCCTTTTGCGATTTGGCAGGTTTCGGAATCCTTTATTTCATACTTTGGTACATGCATAAAAATAAAACATATATAAAAGTATAATCAAACAAATAAGTATAAATAGAACGTCTAATAAATTATATCACTAAATAAAAGAAAATGAAAAGTTCAAGTTTAAAATTTTTACTGATAGCTTTTTTGCTATTAAGAATTTGCGATGTATCTGCGCAGCTCATAAAAACAAAAACACCTAAAAGAGATAAAGGTCAAACCGATGTTTTGCGTTTAGCGACACCGGCTATTCCGGTTGTTCATGTAGCTATTATTGGTTTAGGAATGCGCGGAACGGGTGCTGTTGAACGTATCACGCATATTCCGGGAGTAGAAATTGTTGCACTGTGTGATATGGTAGAAGAGAGAACAACAGCTGCCAATGATACTTTAGTAAAACATGGAAAAGCAAAAGCTGAGGTGTTTTTTGGAGAAGATTCCTGGAAAAAAGTAACAACGCTTAAAAATGTCGATTTGGTTTATATTGTAACCGATTGGAAACATCATGCTAATATAGCGGTACAAGCCATGAAAGATGGAAAACACGTTGCCGTAGAAGTTCCGGGAGCATTAACGATGAAGGAAATATGGGATATTATTGATACATCTGAAAAGACTCGTAAACATTGTATGATGCTGGAGAATTGTGTTTATGATTTCTTTGAATTGACTACATTAAATATGGCTCAGCAAGGCTTGTTTGGAGAAATTCTTCATGCCGAAGGTTCTTACATTCATGGATTACAGCCGTACTGGAATAATTACTGGAACAACTGGCGTATGGATTATAACCGCAAACACAGAGGCGATGTATATCCTACACACGGAATGGGACCGGCATGTCTGGCTCTAAATATTCATAGAGGGGATAAAATGAATTTCTTAGTTTCTATGGATACCAAAGCTGTTGGAAATCCTGCTTTTATTAAGGAAAAAACAGGAGAAGTAGTAAAAGATTTCAGAAACGGCGATCATACCATGACTATGATTCGTACCGAAAAAGGAAAAACAATCCAGATTCAGCACGATGTTACAAGTCCAAGACCATACAGCAGAATGTATCAGTTATCAGGAACAAAAGGATTTGCAAACAAATATCCTGTAGAAGGGTATGCAATAGATGCAAAAGAAGCAGGAGCAGAGATTTCTAAAAATTACCAAAACTTAAATGCAGAAGAATTTGTATCTGAAGATGTCAAAAAGATTTTAATGGAAAAATATAAAAATCCAATTGTAAAAGATATCGAAGAAATGGCCAAAAAAGTAGGTGGCCATGGCGGAATGGACTTTATTATGGATTACCGTATGTTTCATTGTTTACAACAAGGACTTCCGCTGGATATGGATGTTTACGATTTGGCTGAATGGTCTTGTTTGAGTCCGTTAACAGAAATATCTTTAGACAACAATTCAGCACCGGTTGAAATCCCTGATTTCACTCGTGGAAGCTGGCAAAAATTAAATACGGTTGAGTTTTCTAAATAAAGAATCAGTATTAATTGTTTTAGTTATATTTTGTGTTAGATTTAAAGTCTCCTGTTATTTAGCAGGAGATTTTTTTTGATTTTTTTGAGTGAGGAAAGACCACAACCATTATGAATATCTTAGCTACTATTAAAAAAAAATAAATCTCATATCTTTGAAAAGTTAAAAATAAACTATGGAAAAACTGAGAAAACATATTGAAGAAATTATTCCTATTACTGATAAAGAGTTTGAATCGATAAAACCTTTTTTTACAATAAGAAAGGTATTAAAGAATCAATATCTCGT
Source organism: Flavobacterium sp. W22_SRS_FK3 (assembly GCF_052113665.1). NCBI lineage: Bacteria > Pseudomonadati > Bacteroidota > Flavobacteriia > Flavobacteriales > Flavobacteriaceae > Flavobacterium > Flavobacterium sp. W22_SRS_FK3. The sequence continues at coordinate 250,638 of NZ_JBGQOF010000003.1, forward strand.
TCAGCAAGGAGATGATGCAAAATATGAATACATCATTATGAGCGGTATTTTCAGGGTTTTTTATCTTGACGAAGAAGGAAAAGAACATATTGTACAATTTGCCACAGAAAACTGGTGGATGTCTGATTATATTGCCTACTTCAATCGAAAGCAGGCGAATATGTATGTGGTGTGTATGGAGCCTGGAGAAGTTTTATGTTTGACATTGGAAGGCCGGGAAAAACTCTCTGATACGCTTCACAAAATGGAACACTTTTTTCGGGTAAAACTCACTAAAGGTTATATAGCACTTCAACAAAGAATCATTTCATTACTTTCTAATAATCCGCAGCAGCGATATAAAGAATTTGCAGATCTTTATCCCAATCTAATGCAAAAAATACCCAAAAAATATATAGCAGAATATCTGGGAGTTAGCCGCGAAACCCTTAGCAGACTCTACTCTAGTAATAAATAAGATATTTTTTTAACTCTCAAGTGTGATTTTTATCACACTTTTTTTGTGACTTTTCTCCTCGTATTGAGGAGTAGGGCTGGCATAAATTTGTCCTGTAAATAATTCATAACAACTTTAAAATTTATACCAATGAAAAAACTTATGATTCTAACAACGGCACTTGCCATTTTTTCTTCTTATGCACAAAATAAAAGAGAAAACACCTCAGTAAAAGAAAACACAATCCTTAAAAATGAAACTAAAATGAACAAGAAAATTTTAATTATCGTATCGAATGCCAATGCAATTGGACCAAATAACAGAAGAACAGGAACATTTCTTCCTGAAGTAGCACATCCTTATGCTGAATTCGAGAAGGCAAATTACCAAATAGATTTTGCAAGTTTAACAGGAGATACTCCTTATTTAGACGCACTTAGTTTAGCAAATGATCCTGCTAACCTGGCATTTCTAACAGGAAAAGGATGGGAAGCGATGCAAAAAGCAGTGAAACTAGCAACTGTTGATGTCAGTAAATATGATGCTGTTTTTGTACCGGGCGGATTAGCACCAATGGTTGATATGCCAGAAAATGAATTGCTGAAAAAAGTTATTAAAGAAACTTACGAACGAAATGCAGTTGTGGGCGCTGTCTGTCACGGTCCTGTTTCGTTATTAAACGTAAAACTAAGCAACGGAACTTATCTTGTAAACGGTAAAAATATTACCTCTTTTACAGATGAAGAAGAAAGAGGTTACGCAATTGCAGATGTTCCTTTCTTATTAGAAACGGCATTGACAAAACAAGGGGCAAAATTTCATGCGGCTGCAGTATGGTCAGCTCACAGTATTGTAGATGGTAATTTAGTTACAGGACAAAATCCTGCTTCTGCAAAAGGAGTTGCTGAAAAGATGATTGTCATTTTGGAAGCTGCTAAAAAGTAATTACAACCCTAAGCTAGTAACCACAATCTTGTCATCCCGAGGAACGAGAGATCTCCGCTAGAAGCTCGACAATCTACATACACTTAGTGTCAATTCCTGTGGACAAGATTGTAGTTACTCTTTAATTAGAACTAAAAAAAACAATTATAAAATAAATCAAAATGCAAAATCAAAATCCGGTTCATGTCTTTGCAACATGGAAAGTTAAAGAAGGTCAGGTTGAAAACGTTTTAAATATACTAAAAACAGTTCATGACGAAAGTATCCAAGAAAATGGAAACCTGTTTTATAAAGTGCATCAAAGCAATTCAGATAAAAATACAATACTGTTATTTGAAGGATATACCAATGAAACTGCAGTTGCAGTACATAGAAATTCATCATATTTTCAAGATTTAGTTTTGGGTCAGATTGTTCCTTTATTGGATAATAGAGAAATTTTTTTAGCGACGCCTATAGCTTATTTGTAAATAATAAACATGCAAGCTATGAATGTTACATCAAATCAATCTGAAAAAATTATTGAAGCCGCAAAGGCCAAAGCAAACGAAATTGGAGTCGCTATGAATATTGTCATTGTTGACGAAGGAGCCAATTTAAAATCCTTTTTAAGAATGGATGGAGCACTTTTAGGATGTGCAGATATTGCAATAAAGAAAGCAAAGACTTCTCGTTTTTTTGACATCGACTCAGGAGAAATTGGAAAATTATCGCAGCCCGGCGGTTCTTTATATAATATTGAACATTCAAATGGTGGTCTTATTTCATTTGCCGGAGGCGTAGTATTAAAAAATAATAAGCAAATAATTATTGGAGCAATCGGTGTATCAGGAGGATCTGTAGAACAAGATCAGGAAGTAGCCATTGCCGTTGCAAATGCTTTACAATTAAGACTAAATCATATTAAAATAATCTAAAAAAAAAATAAAATGGAAAATAATATTAAGAATAAAGTTGTTGTGATTACCGGAGCGAGTAGTGGCTTGGGTGAAGAAACAGCAAAATATCTTGCAGAAAAAGGAGCTATTGTAGTTCTGGGAGCAAGACGTGAAGATAAATTAGAAAAAATTGTAAATGATATTAATACAAAAGGTGGAACAGCTCGATATAAAGTAACCGATGTAACCAGTAAAGTGCAAGTACAAGCCTTAGTAAATGAAGCTGTTACGGCCTACGGAAAAATTGATGTATTGATTAACAATGCCGGCATAATGCCTATTGCACCCATGTCAGAAGTTAGAATTGATGAATGGGAGAATATGATTGATATTAATATAAAAGGCGTGCTTTATGGAATTGCTGCTGCTTTACCAATTTTTCAAAAACAAGAATCAGGTCACTTTATCAATTTAGGCTCTGTGGCCGGAATTAAAGTTTTCAGTCCCGGCGGAACAGTTTACAGTGGAACGAAATATGCCGTAAGAGCCATAAGTGATGGACTAAGACATGAAGTTGGACGTAATATAAGAACCACAACTATTGAACCTGGAGCAATAGATTCAGAACTGAAATTGAGTACAAACCATCAGGAAAGTGCTATAGGTGTTAACGAGTTTTATAAATTGGCTATTCCAGCATCATCAGTAGCCAGAGCAATCGCTTTTGCTATTGAACAGCCTGCCGATGTTGATATTAATGAAATTGTAATCAGACCAACAATTCAGGATTTTTAATTAAGAAAGGGATTGTTTTTATTGATAATTTGACTAAATTTAAGGAACAAACAGTGATGTAATAATTTAAAATTGTATAAGCATGGTTTTTAGAATTACATATTAAAAACATATTTATGGAAAATACCACAAAAATAATATTCCCATACGATCGAAGTCTTGTAAAAGAATTACCTTTAATTGATAAAAGTAAAATCGAAAAGATATTGACTGCCGCTCAAAACTTATTTAATGATCAATCAAAGTGGATTCCTGCTTTTAAAAGAATTGAAATATTAGAAAAAGCAGCTTCAATAATGAACGACAGAAGCGAGGAATTAATTCATATCGCCATTAGCGAAGGCGGAAAACCCTATAAAGATTCGAAAGCTGAAATTCGGAGAGCTATAAAAGGGGTTAAATTAGCAGCTGAACATATAGCACAACTAAAAGGAGAGCAGATTCCGATGGGATTGACGGAAGCTTCTCTAAACAGAATGGCTTTTACTTCAAAAGAACCTATTGGAGTTGTTGTAGCTGTCAGTGCATTTAATCATCCATTAAATTTAGCGGTACATCAAATTGCAACTGCTGTTGCGGCAGGCTGCCCCGTAATTTTTAAACCGTCAAGTAATACACCATTATCAGGTCTTAAACTTGCTGCTATTTTAAAAGAAGCCGGATTACCTGAAGGATGGTTGCAAGTGGTTTTGTGTGATAATGAAACGGCAGAATTGTTAGTTACAGATCCAAGAGTAAACTTCTTTACTTTCATTGGATCAGCAAAAGTGGGATGGTCTTTAAAAAGTAAATTGGCTCCAGGAACGAGATGTGCATTAGAACACGGTGGAGCAGCACCAGTAATTGTAGAGAGTGATGCCGATTTTAGTGAGATGATTCCAGATTTGGTAAAAGGAGCTTTTTATCACGCTGGACAGGTTTGTGTTTCTGTTCAGAAAATTTATGTGAATCAGGAAATTTGTGACCGTTTTGTTGAAGAGTTTTCTCAGGCAACTAGTAAATTAATCGTTGGAAATCCGTTTGATGAAAAGACAGATGTTGGTTCACTTATTACACCAAAAGAAGTAAATAGGGTTGAAGACTGGGTTAATGAAGCTTTGCAAAGTGGGGCTAAATTAGTTGTAGGAGGAAAAAGAATTTCGGATACTTGTTTTCAGCCTACCGTTTTGTTTAATCCATCAGAAGATTCTAAAGTATCGACTAATGAGATTTTTGGACCTGTTGTCTGTATATATTCATTTACTGATAGGGAAGAAGCTATAAAAAAAGCAAATTCATTAGATGTGCATTTTCAGGCAGCTGTCTTCACACAAAACATAGATATTGCATTAGAAACAGTAAAAAAATTAAATGCCACGGCTATTATGATTAATGACAATACGGCTTTTAGGGTAGATTGGATGCCTTTTGGCGGCAGAGATGCTTCAGGTCTCGGAATGGGCGGAATATCCTATACAATTAATGACATGACAAGAGAAAAATTGACAGTTTTTAAAAGTAAATTTCTATAATATAGATTTTTCTTATTCACATTAGCGGTTTTTTGCCTAATTCCAAATTTTTGCAACTGATACGTTAATTTTCAGGCTATTAAATAGGGACTTGTCTGATGCCTATTTAAAGTTTAAAATGAAAATGAAATCATTCAAAAGTTAAATCAGAATACTTGTATGTGCTGTAAAATATAAGATAATCAAATCAATTTAAAATTGCTGAAAGTTTGTAGAGTTTTTAGGAAATTAAAAGTTAGTGGTTCATGGTTCAGCGTTGAAGAAAATCAAATCACCTAATTAGGGCGAGGCACCATTAGAAAAAGAAGCTGCCTTTCTTTGCGATTATTTGCTTCCTTCTTTCCCTAATACTCTGGTGCTATCCGCACTGCTCCAATATCTCTTGCGTAAGAAATAGAACGTAGATTTAGGAAAATAGAGAAAAGACTACAATTAAAAGTTATTGCAAAAAAATAAAGTAATCACAAAGTATGTCATCCTGAGCTGAGTCGAAGGGCTTCAAAGTAAAAAGTTTTTTGATTCCGCTTAGACTGACAAAAAAAATTGCCAGAACAAATAAAATAACCAGCATAAATGGGTACAAATAAGCTTTATCTACCTACAAATTTCTCTGCAACCAAGTCCTCGTAAACAACAAAACAATAGTAAAATATAACCTTTTCTCGTTATCTTAAAACTCACCTAATTGTCATCACAACTCGTAACAAATACTTTTAGATTCAAATATTAATCCTTACTTTTGAACCTCATTTAATTTAAACAAAAAACATGGCTTCAATAACTTTAGGAGGAAATCCTATTCATACTTCAGGAGAATTACCAAGAGTTGGCTCACAACTGGCTGATTTCAAATTAATACAAAATGATTTATCAGTAGCTTCATTAAGCAACTTCGCAGGTAAAAAATTAGTTTTAAATATTTTTCCAAGTATAGATACAGGAACTTGTGCTACTTCTGTTAGAAAGTTCAATGAAAGTGCAAGTAACTTAGAAAACACAACAGTACTTTGTATTTCAAGAGATTTACCATTCGCTCAAAAACGTTTTTGCGGCGCTGAAGGATTAGAAAATGTAGTAAACTTATCTGATTTTCAAGCTGGAGATTTTGGCAAATCAAACGGTTTAGAAATCGTTGACGGCCCATTAGCAGGTTTACACTCAAGAGCTATAATTGTAGTAGATGCTGACGGAAAAGTTATCCATACTGAACAAGTTGCTGAAATTGCAAACGAACCAAATTACGAAGCAGCTTTGGCAGCATTATAATACCAGTAAATGGAATTTCAAAAAGACAATACTTTTGTAACAGGTCGGTTAAAAAGCATGACTTATGCTTTTAACGGAGCTGTTAAACTATTAAGAACAGAGCATAGTGTTATGGTTCAATTTTCATTGGGAATCATAATGACTATTGCTGGTTTCTATTTTAATATTTCACAAACCGAATGGCTTTTCCAGGTATTAGCCATCGGTTTAGTAATGAGCATTGAAGGATTGAATACTGCAGTTGAAAAAATTGCCGATTTTATTCATCCTGATTACAGTAAACGAATTGGATTTATTAAAGATATTGCTGCCGGAGCAGTATTTTTTGCCGCAATGACAGCAATAGCAATAGGCTTGATAATTTACATCCCAAAATTTGTATAGGCAATAAACGCAAGAATGGCAAAAACAACCAAAAAAGAAACTGCAGACAAAAAAAAAGAACCAAAAGCTGAAACTAAAAGGTCATGGAAGCTATCCAAACAGCAAAAAATTGTTTTAGGCTGCCTTTTGGTACTATTTTCTATTGCCTTATTAGTTGCATTTATTTCTTTTTATGTCAACGGACAATGGCAAACCGATCAAAGTGCAGTTAGTCACCTGGAAGATCGTGCGGAAGTTGTGCAAAATTGGCTGGGTAAATTCGGAGCTTATCTTGCTGATTTAATTATATATAGAGGTTTTGGTCTGGCTTCATTCATTTTTGTACGTCTATTTTTTCTTACCGGCTTATTTTTGGCCTTAGAAATGACTAGCAAAAAACTGAATAGTATTTGGTTCTGGGATTTATTTGCCATCATAATAGTTTCAATTCTATTTGGTTTTTTCGCTACTTCAGCACCGGAATTGGGTGGTACAATCGGGTATGAACTTAATTTATTTCTTCAGGATTATATCGGAAAAACAGGTACGCTTCTAACATTGCTTTTCGGATTAATCGTTTATTTAATTTTTAAAATTAAAGTGTCACCAGAAAAAATTCAGTCGTATTTTGATTCAACAAAAAAAGAATTTAAATCTGAACTAGGGTCTTTAAAAACTTCTAAACAACCTGAAAGTGCTTATAATTTAGAAGAATTTGCTATTGAGGAGGAAGATCCTGAATTAGATAAAATTCACTTAAAAACGGTTAATAATCAATTCGAAATCGACAAAGAGGCACTTAAACCTACTATTTCAAATTCATCAGAAATCGATTTGAATCCGGTTGTAAAACCACTTCAAATGGATATTAATCCTGTAAACAGCAGTGTTCCGGTTCATAACGAAGAATTGGTTATTGAGAAACCTGAAGAAGAAGATATCATTGAAGAAAATTTGGCATCACGTTTAGTAGCAGATTTCGGTTTATTCGATCCAACCCTTGATTTATCGAATTATAAATTTCCAACACTTGATTTATTAAAAGAATATTCGACTGGCGGAATTACTATTAATCAGGAGGAATTAGAAGAAAATAAAAACAGAATTGTAGATACACTTCGTAACTACAAGATTGAAATAGCACAAATTAAAGCAACTGTTGGTCCATCAGTAACTTTGTACGAAATTGTACCTGAAGCAGGAATCAGGATTTCTAAAATCAAGAGTTTAGAAGACGATATTGCATTGTCACTTTCGGCATTAGGGATTCGTATTATTGCACCAATTCCAGGAAAAGGAACTATTGGTATTGAGGTTCCAAACAAGAATCCAACGATGGTTTCTATGAAAAGCGTTATTGGTTCAGCTAAGTTTCAGGAAGCTGAAATGGAGCTGCCAATTGCTCTGGGAAAAACAATTTCAAATGAAACTTTTGTTGTCGATTTAGCGAAAATGCCTCACTTATTGATGGCAGGTGCTACTGGGCAAGGAAAATCGGTTGGATTGAATGCTGTTTTAACTTCACTTTTATATAAGAAACATCCGGCAGAAGTTAAATTTGTTTTGGTCGATCCAAAGAAGGTAGAGTTAACATTATTCAATAAAATTGAAAGACATTATTTAGCTAAACTTCCTGATACCGAAGACGCCATTATTACAGATAATGCTAAAGTTGTAAATACACTGAACTCACTTTGCGTTGAAATGGATAACCGTTATTCCTTATTAAAGGATGCGATGGTGCGAAATATTAAAGAATACAACGATAAATTCAAAGCCAGAAAACTAAATCCTGAAGCGGGACACCGATTCTTACCTTATATTATTTTGGTTGTCGATGAGTTCGCCGATTTGATCATGACTGCCGGTAAAGAAGTCGAAATTCCGATTGCCCGTCTGGCTCAGCTAGCCCGTGCTATTGGTATTCACTTAATTATTGCTACTCAAAGACCATCTGTAAACGTAATTACAGGCTTGATTAAAGCAAACTTCCCTGCTAGAATTGCTTTTAGGGTAACTTCAAAAATTGACTCCAGAACTATTTTAGACACCCAAGGAGCTGATCAGTTAATTGGCCGTGGAGATTTATTATATACAAATGGAAACGATGTGGTTCGTGTTCAGTGTGCTTTTATTGATACTCCCGAGGTTGAAAAAATCACAGATTTTATTGGTTCACAAAAAGCATATGCCACGGCTTATTTGCTTCCGGAGTTCGTTGGAGAAGATACTGGCATTAATCTTGATATGGATATTTCTGAAAGAGATACTTTATTTAGGGAAGCTGCGGAAATTATTGTTAATGCACAACAAGGGTCTGCTTCATTACTTCAAAGAAAACTAAAATTAGGCTACAACAGAGCAGGTCGTTTGATAGATCAACTGGAAGCAGCCGGAATTGTTGGTCCTTTTGAAGGCAGTAAAGCCCGAAGCGTAAACATCTTAGATTTAAGTGCTCTTGATCAATTTTTTAATAATGAACAAAATTAACCCAATCATGAAAACGAAAATTCAGGAAATCACAAATAATTCTATCATGAAAATGAGTAAAAAGTGTCTGCAAACGGCAATTTTATTACTTTTAAGCTTTACTTCTATTCAGGCTCAGGATAAAAAAGCGAAAGATTTATTGAACCAGGTGACCGCAAAAATAAAAAGTTACAACAATATTTCTATTGATTTTAAATACTCTTTAAACAATGCAAAAGAAAACATCAATCAGGACAGCAAAGGAAATGTGATTATGAAAGGCAATCAATATATATTGAATTTTATGGGTGTTACTAAAATATTTGATGGACAAAAAACATACACAATTGTCCCAGAAGATGAAGAAATTACTATTTCCAAACTAAAAGATAATGACGATAGTTCAATTACTCCTTCGAAAATGTTAACTTTTTTTAATTCCGGATACAAATACAATATGGATATTGTTCAAAACGTTAAGGGAAGAAAAATTCAATACATTAAATTAGTGCCAACAAATACAAAAGATCAGAGAAAAGAAATTCTTTTAGGTGTTGATGTACAAACAAAACACATCTACAATTTGATTGAAACCGGAAAAAATGGCACAAAAACCACTTTAACCGTTAATTCTTTTAAAACCAATCAACCTTTATCAAAAAATCAATTTACCTTTGTGGCGAGTAAATATCCAAAGTACTACATCAATAAATTAGATTAATTACAAGGTTGAAAATTTTAGACAAATACTTACTAAAAACATTCCTGATTACATTTACTACGGTATTTGTAATCCTTTTTTTTATATTCATACTTCAAACAGTCTGGCTTTTTATTTCTGAACTCGCAGGGAAGGATTTGGATTTAATATTAGTTGTAAAATTCCTTCTTTTCTCTATGCCACGGATTATTCCGCTTGTTTTGCCTTTATCTGTTTTATTGGCTTCGATCATGACTTTTGGTAATTTGGCAGAAAATTACGAGTTTGCTGCAATGAAATCTTCAGGTATTTCGCTACAGCGAGCTATGAGGGTCTTAATTGTTTTCATCTTTTTATTAAGTATTGTTGCCTTTTGGTTTTCAAATAATGTTATACCTTTTGCAGAATATAAATTTGTGAATTTCCGAAAAAACATCGCTCAGGCAAAACCTGCAATGGCAATAGCCGAAGGGCAATTTAATGATGTCGGCTTTTATAATATTAAGGTAAATAAAAAATCCGGAGAAAACGGTAATATTTTAACAGGGGTTACCATTCATGAAAAACCCACAAATATGGGTGAGAACAAAACGGTTATAAAAGCTAAAAACGGGAAGTTAATAAGCAGCGAAAAGTCGAGTATCTTAAAATTAGTACTTAATGATGGTTATTATTATCAGGATGTCACACCAAAAAAATACGAAGACAGGGCTAAATTACCTTTTGTAAAAGGCGCTTTTAAAAAGCAAATCATCAATATTGATTTATCTGAATTAAATAAAACAGATACAGAAAACGAGAATATTAGCAGCACCAGTAGCATGTTAAATGTTAACGAATTACGCTACACATTAGATTCGCTAAATAAAAGCAGAGACAACGAAGTTATTTCATTCACTGAAAACATAAATCAACGTGCAGGGTTGTCAAAATTTGTTACAATTGCAAAAGAAAAAAAGAAAAAAAAACAATTGCCTAATAACCTTTTATCTCTTTATGATAATAAACAAAAAAAGGGTATTTTAGATATGGCAAGCAGCAATTTGACAAGTACTATTTATTCTATAGAATCAACCCAAAAAGACCTAAAGGACAAGCAGCGTGAAATCAACAAGCATTTAACGGCTCTTTACGAAAAGTTTGTTATTGCCTTTGCCTGCTTTCTAATGTTTTTCATTGGTGCACCTTTAGGGGCAATTATCCGAAAAGGAGGACTTGGCCTTCCTATTGTATTTGCAGTTTTAATTTTTATCACATTCCATTTCATCAATACCTTTGGAAAAAGACTTTCACAAGAAGGTGGAATGACTCCGTTTATGGGAGCCTGGATGTCTTCGTTTATATTATTACCATTGGCAATTTTACTGACTTATCGTGCTACTAACGATAATGGGTTGGTGAATTTTGATGCTCTAACTACCCCAATCCAAAAACTATTTCAAAAAATTTCTGAGAGGTTTTCACCTTCTCAAAACCCAAAATAATTATGTCAACAACTAAGATACAACTCAATACCATTGAAGAAGCCATAGAAGATATTCGTCAAGGTAAAGTCATCATTGTAGTCGATGATGAGGATCGTGAAAATGAAGGTGATTTTCTGGCGGCTGCCGAAAAAACAACTTCGGAAATGATCAACTTTATGGCTACTCATGGCCGTGGATTAATTTGCACCCCTCTTACAGAAAGCCGTTGCAAAGAACTTGACTTACGTGCAATGGTTACGAATAATACGGATCATATGGAAACTGCTTTTACGGTTTCTGTAGACTTAAAAGGAAATGGAGTCACAACAGGAATTTCTGCCGCAGACAGAGCAAAGACAGTTTTATCGCTAGTGGATGCAAATACTAAACCACATGAATTAGCCCGGCCGGGACATGTTTTTCCATTAGTAGCTAAACAGGGTGGTGTTTTAAGAAGAACAGGGCATACCGAAGCTGCAATTGATTTTGCAAGATTAGCAGGCTTTAAACCAGCAGGGGTTATTTGTGAAATTTTGAATGAAGATGGAACTATGGCACGCTTACCACAATTGGCAGAAGTAGCTAAAAAATTCAATTTAAAATTAGTTTCCATTGAAGATTTAGTAGCATATAGAATGCAGCATGACAGCCTAATTATTAAAAAAGAAGATTTTGATATAGAAACCCGTTTTGGAATTTTTAGATTGAGAGCTTACGAACAGACAACTAATAAACAAATACATATTGCCTTAACGAAAGGTACGTGGAATCTTGGAGAGCCAATCTTAACACGTATTCATTCATCTCAGGTTAATAACGATTTGCTGGGTACTTTAACAAATAATGCAGATCAACAATTAGATGATATGTTTAAGATCATCAATGAAGATGGAAAAGGTGCTGTTATTTTCATTAACCAGGATATGTCAGCCGTGAACTTATTAAACAGAATTGCCGAGTTAAAAGCATTACAATCAGAGGGCACAATGAAAGCACCAAAAGTAGTCATCGATACCAAAGACTATGGTATTGGAGCACAAATTTTGCATGACATTGATATTTCAAGAATTAAATTAGTTTCGAATACCCAACAAACTAAACGTGTTGGAATGATAGGTTACGGATTGGAGATTACTGAATATGTAAACTATTAATATGGGAACTTTAGAAGAAAGAATCATAAAATCTGAGACACGTATTTTTAAAGCGGTTTTTCCGAGTACCACAAACCATTACGATACCTTATTTGGAGGGACTGCACTTCATCTTATGGACGAAGTTGCTTTTATTTGTGCCACTAGGTTCAGTAGAAAGAAAGTTGTAACAATTTCAACAGGTCAAATTGATTTTAAAAAGGCAATTCCGGCTGGAACTTTAATCGAATTAGTAGCAAAAGTTATTACTGTAGGAAGAACAAGCTGTAAAATTCATGTAGATATTTTTATGGAACAAATGTATTCTGAGCTTCGTGAAACTGTAGTTTCAGGAACTTTTTCATTTGTTGCTGTTGATGAAAACAAAAAACCAACTCCAATTTTAGATTAATAACTTTATTTTAATCTTAAAATGTTGTTTTAATAAATACTGATTATTAGATACTTGAAAATAAATTTAAAATAATCATCAAAAAAGCTTAAAAAAAGTTTTTATAATCGAAAAAGCGTACTATATTTGCACTCGCAATCAGCAAATGATAGCGATATACTGGAGAAATGGCAGAGCGGTCGAATGCGGCAGTCTTGAAAACTGTTGACTGTAACAGGTCCGGGGGTTCGAATCCCTCTTTCTCCGCCAGTAGAAGTTTCAAAAGAAACTTTAAAAGTCAAAAGCCTTTAAATACAAGTATTTAAAGGCTTTTTCGTTTTTTGTCACTTGTCAAAAAACACATATATTATCAAAGTACGGTGACCCTATGAGTGACCCCTATTTTTTTTGGCAAAAAAAGCAAAAAAAAGGGTCACTAAAAAAAGTGAATTGCCCGGGAATTCCCTGAAAACACTACAAACTTTCAGCGATTTTAAATCAATTTGATTATTAATTTAAAATTGTGAGTTATGTTAAAAGTAATTTTTTATCTCAAAGCAGGTAAATTCAACAAAAGTGGAGAATCTCCAATTTATGCCCGCATTTCGTACAAGAAGCAATCCATAACGATGGCGGCGGGTAAATCGATCTTAAAAGAAAGATGGCAATTTACTGACAACCTAAGAAGTGTTCTAAAACTTGAAAAAGAAAAGGTTATTAAGAATGCCCTGGATCTTTTTCTTCTTGGTATGGAGAAGAAGTTCAATGAACTTCTTAAAATTGATCAGGATTTTTCATTGCAATTACTCAAAGATGAATTTAAAGGAGAAACAGCCGTAAAAGAAGATTCTGTAAGCATAATCGAAATTATGAACAGGCATAATGAGTTCTTTAAAAGAAAGGTTGATGCCGGAGAGCGATCAAAGGCTTCCTACCAGAAATATGAACGTGCAAAAGATTTGCTTATCACATTTATGACAAAACAGTATGGAATACAAGATATTTCTTTGCCAGAAGTGAACAGTGCCTATGTTTACAATCTTGAGGCATTTCTTAAATATGACAGCAGCTTTAAAGGCAAAACAGGCATTCAAAATAACTCGGTAGTCAAATACATGCGCATGTACAAAACAGCATGTAAATACAGCATCAGAATGGGTATAATAGACAAAGACCCTTTTAATGTTTATGATGGTAAACTGCATGTCACAGATGCTATATTTCTTACTCAGGAAGAATTAAATTTAATTGAAAACAAGAAATTTTCAGTTAAACGCCTAGAAAAGGTTAAAGATGTTTTTCTGTTTAGCTGTTATACGGGATATGCACCTGTAGATGCCGCTAACCTTACATCCAATAACATATCTTCGGATGGAAATGATAATCTTTGGATTATGACCAATAGAGCAAAAACAGCAATTAGGGCAAATGTCCCTATCCTTCCTCCCACCTTGGCGATTATTAATAAATACAGGAACATGCAAATTGGACTGATCCCAAAGTTATCTAATCAAAAAATGAATGCTTATTTAAAGGAAATTGCTGATTTGTGCGGTATCGATAAACACCTCACTTGGTATGTAGCGAGACATACGTTTGCAACAACCGTGACTTTAGGTAATGGAATAAGAATAGAGAATGTTTCAGCAATGATGGGACATACTAATATTAAACAGACCCAGCATTATGCTAAGGTATTGGATATGAATATCATGGAAGATATGTCAAAATTAAAACAAAAGTATACTTGAACAATTAGCCAGTTAAACACTGACTAGACTACTATTAAAAAGGCAAAAGAATTCACAATTGAATCCTTTTGCCTTTGTATTGAAATAGAATCTTATCTTACTTGTAGAAGTACAATCAATAATAATCACGGTTCGTTTTCGCTAAGTATTTTTTCTATTTTGCTTGATTCATACAAGTAAATATCACCTAATTTAGTATAAGGAAGTATACCCGTTTGACGGTATTTAATGATTGTATTATTTGAGAGTCCAAATATTTTCTTTAAATCTTCATTTCTATAATATCGTAAACTGTCTTTTGTATTGTTTCCTTTTATTTTTGAATCTATTTTTTCTAGTCTTGCATATAAAGGATCTAGCAATTGTTTGATTGCTACTATATAGGACATTTTAGTTTTGTTATCTTCTTTAGACATAATAGTTAATTTTTAGTATTGCATTTTAAATGACACAGATTACCAGCAAATTAATTTTTCTCTTCGTTTTTCAAGTATAACAATAATATTCTCAAGAAATCTTATTTGCCTGTCTTTATAGGTAAATCCTTTTGACTCAGAAAACTGTTTACTTATTGTATCTATGTTTGTTTGAAGTCCTGAATCTCCTATATATGTAAAATTATTTTCTATAAAAAGCTGAATTTTGCTTCTATTGCACTTTTGATTTCGATCATCAAAAAATAAAATTTTCTCATCCATAAGAATATAAAAAAGTTGTGCCAAATCGCTCTTGTTGAAATTAGAACTGCACTTCTCTTGTACTAAAGCATTAAGTGACGAATTTCTTTTACTAAGGTTAGGTTTATTTTTTTCTAAAAACCTTTCTATTTCTTGCATCCTCCCATACAATTTTGAAACCGCATCGGGAAGTTCTTCAAAAACAAACTTCTTCATAACATAAACTTTTTTTGTAATTTTATTTCTTTATCAATGTCACTAAGAATTGAAATAAATCGTACTCCTTTGGTTTCTATTGCGTTTTGGAAGATAACTTATATAACCATACTCATTTAGTTCACGCATGCATTTATGGTATGTTACAGGCCCGGTTATCTTAGCTAACTTCATAATTTCAGACCTATAGACTTCAATAGGGTTTACAAATCCCTTTTGCGTCCTAAATTGAAGTAATGCGGCATATATACCAATATGGGTAACACTGATACGGTAATCTTTTTCGATTGCCTTAAAGAAATCAGATAAAGGTTTTAGTGTTTTCATTATATTAAGTTTATCAGCTTATACGCATACTATTCCTTTTTGAATGTTTCTCATGCAGGCTCTCACTCGTTTTTTGAATTTGTTTTACAGTTTCCATTGTTTTATCACCCAATGCCGTTGAGAGCGTTATTTTTCTCGAATGTTCGTCATAAATATTTACCGATTTAAACTGAGGGTTGGCTTCAATGTAAAACCGATGTTCATTTCCATTTTTAATCAAGGTGACAGGCAGCCGATTTCCTTGTTTTAAATCATCCTTTAATTTATCGGCTTGAGTTTTATTTGATAATTCCTTTAAAGGAAGTTTTTGTACGGATTTTTCAAGATCGTAACCATACCCGGAATGAAATTCTTTGATTCTATGATTGCCACTAGCATCTTTGTCGTTAAGATCTAGTTGTATCCAAGTTTTTTCCTTTTGAACCGCTCGCCCTGCCAACAAATTATAAGCCTGTGTTGTGTCAACAGAATTTTCTTGCTCAACTTTGAAGTACTGATTCCTGTTTTCTTCAGGTTTTAACTCATTATGCAGACTAGCTTTATAACCTTCAAATTGATACTGTCCGCGTTGGTCTTTAACAAAGGACAACTCATGATCCAGTCGTTCTTTTTCGTTGACGTAATAGGAAACCGGAATAGTAAATTGCTCGTGACCTTGTTTGATTTGCTGATCAATTTGATTTGATAAATCTATAAAACCAATACGCTGCATCTGATCGTGCAGCGATTGGTTATTTTTTTCTTCTTCTTTTGCATCTTTCCGAACAGCAATTTGGTCTACGAGTGGTGCAACGATCAGTTTACGAATGAGTCTTACCAATAAATTAGGATAAAGTTGTTTTAGAATCTTGTTCTTTTCCTGCTTGAGCATCTTCAAAGCGAAACGTTCCTCTATATTTTTGCTGCTCTTATACTTTGTTCCAATCCGCTCGTAATGATGAAGCTTTTCTTTAATTAGTGACCTATTGTTGGAAAGACTGAAATTAAACAGTTTACTAAAACGCTCTTCCCTGGAGCGCCATTGGTTCAATTCCATCTCTACTCTGTTTATGGGAAGTTGTTGGTTCATGATTACTAATTACATGGATTGACTTTTCCTTTTTCTCTTAGCTTCCTTTGGCACTTCTGGCCCATCATCATCGGTAGTTTGGTTTTGCTTTTTACTGCCTTGTTTTTCGGAAGTTTGCTGGGTTTCGGATTGCTTTTCTTCTTTAGACTTACGATTATCAATGCGCTGTAAATTGCTGTCATATACATTAATTGTCTTGAATTGTGGGCTGGCTTCAATATATTGCTTAATCTCATTTCCTTCTTTTTGGAAAGTAGCCGATTGCAGGTTTCCCTTTTTCAAAGAATTGATTAAGTCTTCTTTGTATTTTGGGGTTTCCAGTTCTTTAATCGGATGTTTGGAGAGTGTTGCTTCCAAATCATAGCCGTAATTCTGATGGTAATGGTTTAGCTTAAAGTTTCCATTAGATTCGGACTGTTTAAAATCGATTTGAAGCCAAACGTTGTAAAGTTCTCCGTCCTTGTTGGTAAGATCTTTGTTTACTGATCTGCCTTCCATAAGATTGTAAGCTTCTTTCATGGTGATGTTGCTGCCTTTATTGATATAAAAGGTTTGCTCCAAATTTTCTTTGGAATTCTCTTTTTGCAATTCCACTTTATAAGAATTAAAGAAATACATATCGCTTTCTTTTGACTTATTAAAATTTAATGTAGCTGCAGCAGTATCATTGCCATATTGCGTATTATGCGTCAAAGTAAAATTAGGTTCTTCTTTCTGCATTTTTTCTTTTAATTCAGATTCTAATGCATCTCCAAAACCAGTGTACTTTAACTGGTCGCGTAAGTATTCAAAATTTTTCTCGTTCATGATTTCAATTTTTTAATTATTAAATAGTTTATAGTTTGGGAAGTACAGTAACCTGTAGCAGTTTTGTATTCTTGACATGTTCTTCTAAATGTCTGCCGCCATTTTTCTCCATGACTTGTATGGCTAAATATTTTTTTTCCGGAATTGTAAATTTTGGCAGTGCAAATACAAACGTATTTTCTGCTTCAGCTTCAATTTTATCAATATCATTCAGGATATAAATTGGTGAAATTTCAATTTCCTGAGAAGCGGTACGTTTTACTTTTTTTGTATCACGAATAAAAAAACGAAGCTGATCGATCTCATAATTGATTTTAGAATTGTTGGTTACTTTTATCCTGTAATACATTACTTCGTCACGAATAAAAATTCCGTTGAGCCTAAAGTCAATATCATATTTACTTTCCTTTTGACCTCGTAGCTTTTTTTTATCGTATAACGCTAACTTTGAATATTCCTCAATATCCTGATCATTAATAATTTCATCTGAAAAATAAATTTCCTGTCCATCGGGCTTAGTTTTATTAAGGGTAAGATTTAGCTGTGGAAACTCTTCGTCATAGTTTATTACAAAAGAATAGAGTTTCCCGTCTGCAGTAACTACGGTAAGATTAGTTTGGAAAAATCCTTTTTGGGCCGCCTTGATCTGAAGAATGTTTTCAAGACCTTTCGCTTTTTGTACCAGTATATCGGGACTTCCTTTATCAACGCTTCTTATAGCAAAAGGAAATACAATATTGGTCGTTTTTGAATAGGCTATCATTAAGGAGTCCGATTCTATTTTGGATAAATGGTTTTTACTTGTTTGCTGTGCCAATACACCGATGGTCATAAATAATAGATGGCCCATCACCAATAGTTTAAAATTTTTCATCTGTATCATTTTTAGTTTTTAATTGGAATCATTTTGTTTCTGTTTTTCATCACGCAGCAGTACTTTATAACCTGCTTTTACAACTACCTTAACCAGTTTTACTTTTTTGCTTAGCAGACTTTTAGCCGCTTCAATTCCTGCTCCCGCTGCCTGAGCGCCCCAGGAATCATCCAATGATGTAACTCCTAAAGTTTGCATGGATCGATCAGCCGAGGCTTTTGCTACATCACGATTAATGGCTCCCGGAATGTATATACCGACAAGTCCATCCATATCATAAACTGACAAGTCCACGGGGAATAAGGAGTTATTATATCTAATACTGCTAACATTGATTGTTAGCCTTTCTCCTTTTAAGGAAGCCACTCCAAACAAAAAATTGTCTTTTGGGATTTTAATGCCATTTATAAATATGTCGTTCATGAGTCGGAACTTAACTGTCGAGCCATTTACAATTGTTTGCGTTTCATGAATAATTGCTTCTACAGCATTCTGCATTGAATCATCATTTTCTAGTTCGTCTAAAGAGTAAAAACCATTCTGTTTGTACTCAGAACTGTTCAATGTTTTGTTTTGTAAAGAAGAAACAGGATCTTCATACTCCTTGGTTGAAATAGTAAAGACTTGTCCACGCTGATCCTCGGACGCTTTTTTCAATTTTTCCTGTACTCTGTTTGGATGTTGGATATCCAAAATACTCTCCAGCATTCCACCGAGCTGTTGTAGTTCCGGATCCTGACTTTCCTGCTCTTCATTCATAGACTGCATCATTTGTTCGAGCCTGTCCACATCATTGGAATGCAGCGAGGTTTCATTTGATTTTACAATTTTAGTATAATCTCTGTTTTGCTCTGGAACTGGTACTGCTGTATTGATTGCTTTTTGCAAAGCTTCCAATTTTTGATGCACTTTTTCTTCATTCGGATCACGATAAACGGATTTATTTAAACCATGTCTTTCTTTTCTATGAATAACAGCACTGCTGTCTTCAGTGGAATCAATCTGAAAGGATTGGCTTAAATAGTTGGGGTCTTTTTTGATAAGTTCATTAAGCTTTGCTGAATCAAGCGCTGCCATATCGTAGTAATTCATTTTATCGAGCGGAAGTCCTTCTTTCAGGTTAGCATTGGGAAGTTTTAGATTAAAACCTTTTTGCTGTGGTGCTGTTGAATTGGCAGCATCCATTTTTCCACCGCCCAATGCCCAAAAAATGGCAGTTATAAAAGGTAGAGCCAATATTGGCAGTATCAAGAGCATCTTACGCTGCTTTAGTACTTTTAGTGATTTTGCTTTTTGTTCCATGATATTATTTTTTAAGATGTGAGTAATAATAATTTTCTACAATTGTTAAACTGTCCAGAAGTCCGGGACGATTTAATACAATGCTGTCATGCGTTTTTTTCCCTGTCGGACTGCGCCCCAAACTATCCATATATTTCCTGAAACTGGTAATTTTTTCAAATTCAGTTTTACTAATAATTGTATTGAGTTCAAGAGGCTTTTCTTTTGTGGGTACCAGATTGGTTGGTTTGGTAATCGGGGTTACTGTAATATTTCTATTTTTATTACCTGAAAAACTACTAACGATCAGGTATATACTGCAGCCAGTTGTAAATACTGTAAAACACAACAGAATCACAATCCAGTTAAGGCGTGTAAAATGAGCTGTTTTGCGTTCCAGCCAATTGGCGCATTTATACTGAAATCGCAGATTAGCCTGATCAAACTTTTTCCATAGATTATTTTTAGCAGTTGCAAGAGCATCGCTTTTTTTGCTATTTCGTTTAGAAGTGAATTTCATGATGTGCAGCTTTATTATTTTCTGTTTTCGGTACTTATGTCCCGATTCTCAATAGTATTCCAACGCTCGATTAAAAAGCCATGAGGGTTGTTGTCACTTCTTGATACGTTACGAAGGTTGCCTTCCGTAATAAGGTTTCGATGCGCAATACTGGTAGTACGAATGATATTTTGAGTAGCATAACATCGGAATCCATACGGATAGTTGTTAAGGTCAATAGTCACACTGTCAATCTGTATCGTCTGGCTGACGTTCCCTGATATAATGCCAGAGTAGTAACCGTTTTCCTTTAAATCATCATAGACCCGTTTGGCACTGTCATCCGCCAGATAAAGAGCCTTTGTTACATTGCTTTTAATGACTTTATCATCCGGGTCAAGTGTAAAAAACAGCTTATGAAACGTTTTTACATGATCTCTCGCTTCTACAGGAATGTTATCTTTTCGATCCGAAGCATAGGCTTCGAGTGCTTTTCCGTTAGCCAGTATATATACCTTATTTTGCATTTGTGATACCAGCGAAAAACTCTTATAAAGTGAAAAGCAGCTAATTAAAATACAGCCTGTAATGATCAGCAGGGTAAATCCGCGAACATGACGAAAAGCAGTATCAATATTTTTCATTTTACTAAACATACACTTTGAATTTAGGATTAAGATTTACCTTTTAATTTGTCAGCCATATAATTATCCTTGTCCTTGAAGTAAGGAGCAGAATTACCAGAATCAGACATGCTTTGATACATATGTCCGGCAGCATTCCCCATAGCATCTGCTACCATTGTAGTGCCCTGAGATGCAGTATTGACAAGGGAAGTTGTAGAATTACTAAACATACTGGTTACTTTTTGTCCGAGTGCACCACCACCTCCGGCATGAACAATGTAATTGGCAACAGAAGGGACAGTGAAATAGCCTATAATTCCAATAATCATAAAGACCAGATAAGCAACATCAGTCCTGCTAAAGAAAGTCTCTCCATATTCTCCTGCTTGCGCAATATCAATCTTTAGCATATTCTCCTGAATTTTTCCGATGATGCTTCCAAATATATTAGCCACAGGAAGCCACAGATAGATATTGATGTAACGTGCCAGCCAGACGGTAAGGGTGTGTTGAAAACCATCGAAGACCGAAATGCCAAAAACGATTGGACCTAAAATAGAAAGTACCACCAATTGAAAAGTCCGCAGTGTATCGATGCACAGGGAAGCAGCTTCAAATAATACACGCAGTACCTCGCTCATCCATTCTTTTACTGAATTTCGGAAATTATAAGAGGCCTTGCTCATGGCAAATTTGATATCATTTCCAATACCATCCAGCATTCCCTGACCACTTGGATCTGCATCATCATGTGTATAGCGGTACCATTTATCCTGATCACCGCTTCCTGTCGAACCAACATACATTTTCCAGGGATCTGTTTCTTTGAGTGCTTCTTCTTTTTCTTTAAGCAGTCTTTCAATCGCTTTGTTCGATCCTTCCAGCATTGCAGCGGTTGCTGTAACAGTAGGTTTCATAACACCATTAATCATATAGAGGACAGAGGGAAAAATCATAATACAAAATCCAATAACAAAGGGACGAAAGAGTGGATAGAAGTCTATGGGTTCAGCACTGGCAATATGTCTCCAGACTCTTGAGGCGATATACCACATAGCTGCAAAACCGGCAAGTCCTTGTCCAACCCCAATCAGATTACTGCATAAAGGCATCATTTCATCATACAATTGTTCCAGTACACTATGCAAGCCGTTCATGTCGTCTGCAATTCCTTGTGCCTGGATCGTAAACGGTAATATCATTGCAAGAAGAACAAGTATTATTTGCTTATTTATCTTTATCATAACAGTGGATATTTAGTTATTTAACTTATAAATACTGCGCATTGCCCGCGTATCATTATGCTCTTTTGCACGCTGTAAAGCCAGTACAGTCGTATTATTGTTGAAGTTTCTCAGGAACAAAAGTTTATCCTGCATATCTGCATATATTTTGTCAATAGCGGCCAGCCTTTCATCATCAGACATTCGCATTTTATTTGCGGTAATCACAGAGGTCAGTTCATCAAGATTTCTAAGACTTTGCTTAAAAAGATTATCGTACACCCTTTCGAAATAGGCAATTTCTTCAGCATTAAAATTTTTACTGTCCCTAAAGCGGCTAAAAGCGGACTTGTATTCTTTTACCAGCA
Organism: Flavobacterium sp. W22_SRS_FK3; assembly: GCF_052113665.1. Lineage (NCBI taxonomy): Bacteria > Pseudomonadati > Bacteroidota > Flavobacteriia > Flavobacteriales > Flavobacteriaceae > Flavobacterium > Flavobacterium sp. W22_SRS_FK3. The sequence goes on from NZ_JBGQOF010000003.1 coordinate 272,709, forward strand.
GCCCCTGATAATTCACAATGTCACCAATACGCCTGTAATTCTTAACTGTGGGGCTAACCTGCATGAGCGCATCAAGAAATGTTTCATGAAGGTTGAAATTTCCTTCAGACAAATCTTTTACAGTATTATAGCCGCCACTTAGTATTTCATAGCCCTTTTTCATATCCTTTAAAATCTGTTTGAACTGGGCCAATTTCTCTATGTTCAAAATCAATTGCTGGATTTCCTGTTTTTGAGCGGTTATCTGGGATGGAAATAGCAATCCGGTAAACACAATTCCTATAATCAATAATTTTTTCATGGCAAATCAGTATTAATGCCGTTTACGACACGGCTTTTTTTTGCTTCTTTCAATTCGGTTGCTTTTGATATAGCCAGGATTTTAGTTTCATTACTGAAGCTCTCAGAGAAAGTATAGTTATCCAGCATATTCTGGTAAATCATATCAATGCGTTTCATTCGCTCGTCATCTTTCATCTCTAACTTTCCGTCCGTAACGATTGTTAGAAGCTCATCCAGATTGGTATCACAATTTTTGATTAACCTTTCAAAGACTCTTCTGATATAATCGACTTCATCTCCATGAAACAAATCATCCTGCCGGATTTGCTGATATAAGCTTTTGTAGCTTTTCATGATTTTTGTCTGGAGCCCTATAATTTCCGTTACCCTGGCATACTTTTTTATTTTGGGATTGACTGTCTTAAGAGAATTCAGATAATCGGTATGAAGATTAAATTCTCCACGTTTGAAATCTCCTATGGTATTGAGTCCTTTTTTGACTGCCGAATAGCCTTTTTGAGCATATCCGATATAGACTTGCAAGGCTGCTATTTGCTCTAAAAGCATCCTTTGCTGATTTGCCTGTGCATGAAGATTCCCTGTGGTCAGTGCAGTAAAAAGCACTACTAAAAATATCTTTTTCATGATTTTATTACTTGTTTACGGAATTCCGTAAAATTGTTTAACGGATTTGACATCATTCTCTGTTTTGGCTCTTTGAAGGCTCAGTAGTATATTCTGTCTGTTGAAGAGCGTCAGGTCATCATAATTAGCATCAATCTGATCTGCAGCAGCATTTATAATCTCCAGTCTTTTGGCATCACTCATCTGTGTGGTAAAAGAATCCAATACAAGGAAAATCTGATCGATGTTTTTCAGGCTTTCATTTAATATTCCGGAATACACACTTTGCATATAATCGAGTTCGCTGGAATTAAAATGAGCATCTTTTTGAAACAGGTTCCATGCTCTTTCGTATTCATCTACCAAACGAACCTGCTTTTCACTGATATCTTTGATACGCTGGTAATAGGTAATAATGGATTTAACTTTTGCCAGTTCCTCATAGTAATTCTTGTAGAGTTCTTTTTGTTTCTTGGTCCAATCTGAAATCTCATCCAACTTTAGTTTGGAGAGGATATTTTCTATTTTTTTCTGCGCATTCTGCAGCCAGATCGTTTTGTTCTGCAATTTTTGGATCCTAAGGTCAATAGCCTTAATTACCTTTTTGGCAACCGCTTTTACAATTTCTAAAATCGGTATTGCTGCAACCGTTGCCGGTCTTGCCGGAGTGCTGATCAGTAAAAAGCACAACAGGCAAATCATGATTTTCTTTTTTGTTTTCATAAGTATTGTTGTTTAGTTTTCATATTTTTTATGCTCTTAAGTCATTAGCAAGTGCCGCAATGCCTTTTCTGATGTCTCCATCAAATTTCTTAGCGTACGCCTGTACTTTTACTTTTTCAGTTTCTTCGGTTGTGTACGCGTAATATTCCTCAAGGGATACCTCGGTACGGTATACTTTAGACTGCATGCCTCCAAGGGAGATAAACACTTCTTTGTATTTCTTATCAGGATCATTGGCTTTGTTTACAGATAGTACGAGTGCCTTTTCTTTTTCGGTAAGCCCAAGTAGTTCCTGAATTTGTTCGAATTTATTTTGATACTTGCTTTGGTCCAATAATATCTTGCAGTCACTGTTATTTATAATAGCCTGTTTAACGACCGGAGAAGAAATAATATCTTCTACTTCCTGAGTCACTACAATGGCTTCCCCAAAGAATTTACGAACAGTCTTGAATAAATACCGAATATATTCTGCCATTCCTTCCTTGGCAATAGCTTTCCAGGCTTCTTCAATCAGGATCATTTTACGGACTCCTTTAAGCTTGCGCATTTTACTGATAAAGACTTCCATGATAATGATGGTCACCACGGGAAAGAGTATCGGATGGTCTTTGATATTATCGAGTTCAAAAACAATAAAACGTTCTTTCAACAGATCCAAATTCTCCGTAGCGTTGAGCAGGTAATCAAATTCTCCTCCCTTGTAGTAAGGACGCAGTACGTACAGAAAATTGTTTACATCAAAATCCTTTTCCTTTACCTTGTCACCCTCTAATATGGATACAAACTCATTTTTTAGAAATTCATAAAAGCTGTCAAAGCAGGGAAACAAATCAGAATTGCTATCTAACTTTTCATAATACAATTGCAGTGCATTGGACAGTGCAACATATTCACTTCGATTGAATGATTCATTGTCTTTTTTCCAGAGTGCTAATAACAATGTTTTAATACTTTCTTTTTTTTCGGTATCAAGCGAATCGCCTTCACTGATATAAAAGGGATTAAACCTAATAGGGTTCTTTTCATCGTAGGTAAAGTAATAGCCATTAACCATATCACACAGTCCTTTGTAGCTGTGCCCGACATCAACAAGTACAACATGAGTTCCCTGCTCATAGTAACTTCTAACCATATGATTGGTGAAAAATGATTTACCGCTTCCCGAAGGCCCTAGTATGAATTTGTTTCTATTGGTACAAATCCCCATTTTTACTGGTTCGTCGCTAATGTCTACATGAACCGGTTTTCCAGTCAATCGATCTCCTAATCGAATTCCAGTTGGACTAAGGGAAGAACGATACCCTGTTTCCAGATTCAGGAAGCATGTTGCTTGTTCTGTAAACGTATCAAAGGTGTCATTCATTGGGAAATCTGCGGAATTCCCGGGAATTCCTGCCCAAAATATTTGTGCGCCACCCACTGTTTCTTGTTTAGCAGCTGCATCCATCTGAGCCAGTGCTGAAGAAACTTTATTCTTCAGGTCTTTGAGTTCTTCTTTATTATCTGTCCAGATCAGCACATTAAAATGTGCTTTTACAGGCAGTCGCTGCTGGCTGATAGCCTCGTTAAGAAAATCATTTGTAGCATCTCGCGCAATCAGGTTCTCCCTACTGTAGGCTGATAAGGATTGCAGTCGCAGTCTTTTACTTTCAAGTTTTTGCAGCGTTTTCTGGAAATCCTCTATGAAAATATATTGATTATAAATGTGGTTACAGGAAAGTAATTGCCCCAGAGTCGAAGCAAATCCGATACTGAATTTGGTCTTATCAGTGGAATACCGGTCGTAGTTAATTCTCGAACCGCAAAGGGCAGGCAGATCGGCTGCATCCCCCAGCGTATAAATCTGGCAGTGTTTATCTCCTACTTGCAGGCCATCATCAAAAGAGATGTCTTTAAAAACAAATGAGTTTTGTTTTTCAGACAAATAACAATATTGTTCAATGATACCGATCTTTCTGCTGTGGCTTCTGAGTTGATCGTTACCAAGACGGGTGAGTTTCACAAAACCACTGTCTTCCAGTATGCGTCTGAATTGTCCGGTACTATCAATAAATTCCTGACGCAATTGTGCTTTTAATGTTTCTTCAGGAACAATAGAAGCTCTAAGTAAATTTGAAAATAGGGAACTTGACGTTTTTCTGCCTGCCGGTTTTTTGGTCAGGAAAATGTAACAGGAATGATCCAGAAAGGGACGTTCATTAAAAAAGCGTTCACTGCTTCGGGTAAGAAAACTCGAATCTTCACTTGTGAAATCGGGTTCAAACTTGCTGTCTATAAACCAGTCCTGTTTATGGAATACACTAAATTTCGGCAATAACTTTATGGCTTTGAGCCACGCCTGATGAAATGCTTCGTATTCCTGATCCGACAATGTAAATATCTCGGGCAGTTCTGCTCTAAACACTACTGTCACATCTCCTTGTTTGGACAGGATGCAATCATACTCTACATCCATAATTGGTAAAATATCATCTATCATCTTTTCCATCATTCTCTTTTTTACCGCTCAGGTAATGCTGAGCAAATTCTATTTGGTCATCATAAAAATTTTTCTGCTTTGCGATTTCACAGCTTTTGGAATCTGTCGTTTCGCTAAAGCTTTCATCATTCCATATTCACCGTATTTATGGCTCATTTTATATATTTTCAAAACCCACAATGTCCCTGAAATACCAATAATTCCGATACAGATAATTGAGGGTAAGCCTGCTATATACATAATGGCAAACAGTATCATAAGCACAATTACACCGCCGCCCAAATACCAGATATACTGCGCCTTTAACCCTTTAAACTCTATGCTCTGGTTAATTCCTTTGTTGATTTGATACACACTGTTTGACATGGTCATTATTTTAAAATTTCATCCTGCTACTGCGCCTCATTTCTGAAAAAGAGCGCTCCTGCCATTTATCAGTATTGCTTTCTGCTTCTGTGAGACGCTGTGATTCTTCACTGCTCTTTATTGGCAGTTGAATTACCGGAGCTGTATCGGTTAATTTTGTTTCATTACTGAGGTTAACCTCTTGCGGATTGGCTTCTTTCAATTGGTTCTCCTGAATTTTCAAGGCTATTTCCCTTTCCAAACTAGAGAGATCACTTTTCATTTTTTGCAGTTCATCTTCCTGACTAAATACTCTTGTGGCTAATTTTTGTAATTCCGGCAGTTGGTTTTCAATATCATTAAGTGACTTTTGATATTTAGCCGTGAGATGTTCCACCTTATCAATGGCATTTAGAAAATGACGGGCCGCCAATTTTGGATTGTCCACATTTGGAGTTCCTCCATTGGAAGTATATTTAATACCATCTTCCAAACGTTGTGCATAAAAGCTGTTGGAGTAACGGTACTGGTACAAACCATCATTTTGATAGGCTTCCCGTTCTCTTTTTATATAGAGTCCAAAATCATATAACTTCCCAATCTGTTTGGCCTGGTTTTCTCCTTCTGGAGGTTTCCAGTTTTTATAGAGCAGGATAATTTCTTTGCCGATACTTTCAGGATCTGCTGTCTTGCAGTTATACAACTCTATAGGATTTGCTTTGGAACCATCAGATTCATACTTCAGATTGTTTTTGTAAAAACTGTGATCAGCAGTTAGTTTGTCCAGTGTTTTAGTGGTGATTCCTTTTTCCTCCATTAGGTATTCAACCTGATATTTAGTTCTGGAAATTTCCTTGTAATGTGCTTTTTTAAGGCTTTCCATTACCGTTACTTTTTTCTCCAATTTTGATTTTTCCAGTAATGAAGTATCACCTGATAATACTGCGATATATTCTGAAAAGTTCATTCCACTTTGCTCATCCATGGCTCCCTCATCAATAGTCCTCACATTAAGTTCACAGTTTTTCATCTGACTGATAAAAGTCTGTTTGTTCTTCAAAAGGTTGAATTTGTAATTGTCCAGGGATTGCTCTGTTGCATAGATGAAATTTTTTACTTTATTCCAATAATGCTGTTTGGCGACTTCGTTCCCTTGTCTGCTGCCTCGGCCATTGCGTTGCCCTAAGTCAGATGGCCTCCAGGGAATATCCATATGGTGCATCGCCACAACACGCTTCTGCACATTAAGTCCGGTGCCTGCTTTTTCTGTACTGCCCAAAAGAATACGTATCTCACCGGTATTCATTTTAGAAAACAACTCTGGTTTCTTTTTATCGGTCCAGTCGTGTATATAGGTAATCTCATGAGCCGGGATATTAAAATCCCTTACCAGTTTTTCTTTAAGGGCATCATACATATTAAAGGCATCCGGCTTGGGTGTACCGATATCTGAAAAAACAATCTGAGTGCCTTTATTCTCGATGGAAGCCTGATAAATTTCAGCCACATTTCTGGCGCATGTATTGACTTTATTATTCGGATGATCACCATATCTTTCATCTATCAGCCTCATATCGGCAGCCATTTTTTTAGCGTAATTAGTAGCTATAAGCATCCTGCCTTTATCTTCCTGCGAGGTAAGAGGTGCCCTGCCGATAAGTGTCGCATTACCTGTTTTAGCAAACTGCATTAGCTTGGTGATAAACTCGCTTTGCTCTGATGTAGGGCTGATATTGACAAGCTTCTCCTCAATTTCAGGTTTATCCAGATCAATATGTTTGGCTGTTTTGTAATCGGTAATCTCATTATAGAACAGTGCCAGTTCCGGAACTTTGATAAAATGGCGAAAACGCTCTTTTGCAATAATCTCATTGGTGACAGAAAATTCAAAATCAGTCGTTTTTCTCGCAAAAACAGCTGCCCATCCATCAAAGTTTTCAATATGCTGGCGTTCCATTTCTTTAGGTCGCAGGTATTTGAAAAGCAGGTACATTTCTGTCAGACTGTTTGAAATTGGAGTTCCCGAAAGAAACGTTACACACAAATCCGAATCGAATTTTTCCTGAAGCGTGTGTACCGCAAATAACATATTAAGCGCCTTTTGGCTTCCCTGCATATTTCCAATTCCGGCAACACGGTCATGACGGGTAGTGAAAGTCAGATTTTTGAATTTGTGAGATTCATCTACAAACAAATGATCAATCCCCATTTCTTTAAAGTTGATACCGCTGTCCTTTTTATCTTCTATATCTTTCAGCAGTGTTTTTAGTCTACCATCCAGATTATTTTTTCGTATTTCAAGACCTTTTAATATTTTCTTGGAGATATCGCCTCCCAGATCTCTGGCCGTATCAAGGTCCCGTTCTATATTATCCAGCTCATTTTGTAAGATCTCTTTTTGTATTTCGGGTGACTGCGGAATTTTACCAAATTGATCGTGGGTTAAAATGATACAGTCCCAATTATTATTTTTAATCTCATGGAAGAGTCTCATTCTTTTTGCCGGAGTAAAATCATTTTCACCAGGTGCCAATATTCTTGCATTGGGATAAGCCTTTCGATAGGTTGCTGCAATTTGATTTACATTGGCATTCAATGCCAGTATTGCAGGCTTATGAATAATCCCTAATCGTTTCATTTCATTGGCGGCCACAATCATAGTTAATGTTTTTCCAAGCCCAACCTCATGATCGATTAATGCACCACAGTTCTGAATAATACGCCAGGCCGCATTTTTCTGCGAACTGTACAAGTCATCAATTTCAAGTGCTTTTTTATCCAAACCCGGAAAGCTCAGATGACTTCCGTCATACTCGCGTAATACATAACAATTGAAAGTATTATTATATAGGCTCTCCAGTTCATTTTTATCGCTTATTGGTAATTCCTGTAGCCACTCAATAAAACCATTACGGATGTTTTCTATTTTTTGATGGGCAAGCTGTATGGCTTCATTGTCTGGCAGTCGTATCGGTTTTCCGCCGGCTCCCTCAACTTCGTAGGTAAAAAAGGGAGCCGTATTTTCGAGCGCATGCTCCAATATCGTGTATCCGTAAGTGGTTCGCCCGCTTTTTGGAGTTACCGAAAATTCCCTGTCTATTTTGGTATTGTGTCCTGTACTTACTTTAAAGGTATCCAGTGATGGGAAATAATTAATTTCAGTTGGCTGGTCAAATAGCTTTCCGGCAAAATTTTCATAGTATCGGTTGGGAATCCATCGCTCGCCCAGATTAAAGTCAAGTAATTCAAAAGGGATACGCTCTGGCTGAACTTTTTCCAGTGCCTGCAATCCTTTGTAGTATTGCGTGTTTTCAGGGTATAACTGCACAGCCTGTTTAGCCTGTTGCAACTTTTCTACAACATTGCCGCTTAAATAGAGGTCTGAAGTTTCCCAATTCTGACTTGTAGGATTCAAATAAATTTGATGGTTCAGACGTTCTATAACTTCGTTTTGTTCAAGTCCTGTCGCAGCAGTTATAAATCCTAAGTCAACAGCTCCTTTTTCATTCAGACTGCGTGCCAGGGCTTCAACCGGATCATCTGTATAATAGCGCTCTTGCTGTTTTACTACAGACTCACTTAGGATATCAGACTTCACATAACGTTCGCCTTCTTTGCGTTCCAATGAAGAAAGAATGGTGAAACCAAAAGCGGAATCCTGCATGATTAACCTGCGATTCTCAGCACTGTTCAAAATACCATAGTGGGAAACAAATTTGGTATACTGCTCATCTAGATTTTTCCGAACCTGTTCACTGCCAGCTTTATCTGATTGCTCTTTCTCAAACAATTCCAGATAATGATCCCGAATAGCAATATAGGAATCATAGAATTTCAGATTGCCTTGTGATGCTATTGGCCGGAAAAAGGCTTGTTTGTGCTGCTCATTGATATCACTGATAATTCCAACGGATTCTCCAACTCTAACCAGAGTGCCTTCTGTATAAAAAGATTTCAATGAAGCAACTTCTTCATAAAGTCTTCTTTCAAGGTTAAAAGCAGGTTCAAGGGTTTTATCTCCTTCATAAATATACTTGTGATTATAATATTGAAGGGTATTGGATAAAGCCAATAACTCATGCGGCAGTAATCCGCCATTAATCCAATTGGCTGAAAAGCCATCGATTTCTTTTACATTCGAATATAATTTATACAGGTATCGATTAGTCTTAATTTGTTTAGCAGCAATAAGCACCACATTTTCATGCGAGGGATTATCATTAGTGCGTATGGTACTGAGTATTCGTGCTGTTTTTTTATCCACTACAGTTTCATCAAGGGGATTGATGTAATCCATAGCACGGTTGATATTCTCTGCAGGCACAGTATCAAACAACCCAAGCTGGACTGAAATACCGCTTGCTTTACTCTCAGGCATGGGTAAATAAGTGAATGTAGGCCCAATTGCTTCAGCGGGCTGAACAATCTCCGTTTTTTGAGCCTGTTCAAATCGTTCGGGGTTAAAGTTTTCTTTTAATCCTTTGGTAATATTTTCTACAAGATGGTTTCCAATAGAATTTATATCACCGTTTTGTCTCACACTTTGGTGCGCCTGTCCGTATTGGTTTTTACCGGCTTGTATTTCATTCCCAATAATGAGCTCTTCTCTATTGTGCAGATATTTATTAATACTGTATTTTCCAAATTCATTTTCAAGTTCAATAGTTTGCAGCAGCTCTTTTTCATTGTCAGACAATGTTTCTTTGTTCTCATTTTTCTGCACAATAAGCAAATGATTGGGAGCATCTGTATTTCCTGTTTCTTTCATCAGGTTGTCAGGCATAACTGCCACACTCACAAAATCCGCATTTTGAAAAAGATATTCACGTACACTCTGATTCGAAGGGCTGTTTAAAAAACCGTCTGTAGTTATGTATGCCATAATACCGCCATCAGCGAGTTTGTCCAATCCTTTTGCAAAAAAGTAATTGTGAATTTTCCCCGAAATCGTTTTATTGGGATAGGCTTGGTCATACACAGAAAAATTACCAAAAGGAATATTGCTGACCACAAGATCATAACTCCCATTATCATTTGTTGGAGCTTCTTCGAGTCCTATTACATGTGTGGTATTTTTGGTTGAGAGTGTACTATTTAATGTAGAAAGCACCAGTCCGCTCAATCGGTCTTTTTCCACAGCAGTAATTTGTTCCAAACTTGAAAGTGCATTGTCTGCTTCAGTGATAAAAATGCCTGATCCTGCTGATGGCTCGTACAACCTTTTAGGGTTAATACCTTGTTTTTCCAAAGCAGCGTACAAAGTTTTAGGTACAATTTCCGGCGTATAAAATGCAGTAAGGACGCTATTGCGAAGTGAAGAAACAACTGCATTATACTCTTTTTCAGAATAGTGTTTTTGAAGCAATTCATGCAGTCTTGTCATTTCCGGATGCAACTTCAGATCTTCTTTAGTAGCGCCGGATTTTATCCAGTCTTCGGTAGTGCCATTTGGGTATAATACAGCCTTGATACCTCCGAAGCCGGCATATGCCTTAAGCGCGTCAACTGCTTCTGCCGATAAAGCATCACCTTGCTGCCATTGCATTGCAATGGTAATCGCCTTGATATTGGTATTTAGTTTTTGGGATTGATTGTAAGCCATAATTACTCCTTTTCATACTACACACTGCTATAAATAGCTCAATTCAGATATTCAGCAATCTGACCGATAAGGGCATTTCTCAAATTAGGATCTTCTTCATTTTCTTTAGTAAAACCAATAGTTTCAAAAACCGTCTTGCAGCTTTCCATAAGATTGATTACTTCAAAGGCCAGGATACCTGATTCCTGAAAAGCGGCATAGGTTTTCTCAAACTCATCCGAAAGAAGGGAGCGGATATATAAAAACCGGGAAGGTTTCAGATCTTCGGTAAGTACATTGAGACAGATTTCTTCGATGATATATTGAGGTGTATCATCAGATAGCATATCGTCCAATATGGATTTTACACTACTTATTTTCTCATTGAGATAATCTAGTACTCCGTATTCTTCTTGAAGTGTAAACATCAAATCGGGATTGTTATGGATAATGTAAAACCATAACTTTTCTTTGAGTAAATCTTCCATAACGATTTGTTTTAAATCCCAAAGAAGGATTTGATTACGGTGGCCACTACTACCAGAAAAACACAACTTCCAAACCAGGCTGCCGCTACTTTTCCAGTATCCGGATCACCAGCATTCCACTTTTGATATACCTTCACAGCACCAATGAGTCCAAGTAATGCTCCAACGGCATACATGAGTTCCGTTCCTGCATCAAAATAGCTTCGTACCTGTTGGTTGGCCTCATTGATTCCTGCCAGACCATCCTGGGCATAGGTTTCATAACTGATCACAAAAAGGATTTGTGTCAGAAGCATACAGATCTTATTTGTTTTTTCTTGAATAAACTTTTTAAAATTCCAGTTCCACTTTTTCATCACACATTATTTTAAATTTTAAAAATTCAGATAAAAAACGGAGGTGTAGCCGCTGTCGCAGTTCCACTTTCCTGTTACATATGCCATACTGCGCCGGGATGGACAGGGGCAATTCCTCCGTTATATTTTTTAGAGTTTATTCCCAAAGGGCTTCTGCTTCGTTCTGGGTTAAAGTAATTGATTCGAGTTTCTCACATTCTGAAACTATCAGTTCACTTACTGAGGAATTAAAAGGTGAGTTTTTCACTGAGGGAAATTCTCTAAGAAGAAGTTGCAGATAATAGGTAAACTCTTTTTTGACTAATTTTTTCTTTGCGGCATCTTCAATAAAAGTTTTTAATCTTGCCACCAAAACATCAACGTCCTGAAAAGTGGTGTCAAATTCTCCAAAAGAAGTTTGGTTTGAAGTCAGTTCAGGAGAATCATGATCCTTTAATTCGGGTTCAATATCTTGGTAGATTGCATTTTCAAATCCACGGAATTGAAGTTTCCGCTTTCCAGATATGATTTCTTTGAAGTCATCAAAATAAAATCGAAATCCAACAAATAAATACCAGCTTGCCAATAGCAGAATAACTACAACTATGTAATTACTCCATGAAATGTTTATAAACATACCTCATCATTTTATCGTTCTACATTAGTTTCTCACAATCCCGGTAAATGGATAATTCCAAACCAGGTTCTTCATCATTACAAGGCAAAGAAACGATAGAGATAAAACTGATACAAGTACAACTTTTTGTTGTACCCCAGTTGTACCCCATTGAACCCCCAGTAAAATCAAGGAGAAAAAAAAATAAAAAAAATAAAAAAAGCCTCGTAGTTTAGGAGGCTTAAAAAAATATAAGAGTTTATGGAAGATTTTTATAAATTGTTTCTGTCAAATATCTATTTTATTTTTGAATCATTTTTTTAAAATTCAAAATAATTTTCATCGGAATATTATATTAACATTTCTACCTTTCATAATAGTTTTATTTTTTCCCTAATCTTTCTAAATATTCACCTAAAGGTATGTCAAGTCCTATACTAAAAAAACCATTCTCACCAAAATTTCCTCCTTCAATAAAAGGTAGACAATATGATATATTAAAATCTAAAGCATTGTAAAATCGTAGACCTAATCCCACACCAATATGGGGATAATCAAAATTTTCATTGGTGGTTGTGTTTGCTAAGCTATACAGTAAACCTGAGCCATAAATGATTCCGTAAAATTTATTTAGAAAAGGATTTTTAATGTTGGTATATACTTTATCATCTACCAAGTTCGTAAATCCTTTTTCTTTTCTAAATGTATTAATTGTAAATTGAACTCCGATTTTCTCAGATGCAAAACCAATATTATCAATTTTTTCAGTTGCGCCTGGGAGCATAACACTTTTTGGAAAGAAATTTTCACTTATTCCTAAAGTAAAATACAATGAAAACCACGATCTATTTTTTCTATTATAATATTGCTGAAGATCATTTAAAAATGAAACCACATCAACCTCAATATATTGCTCACTTGTGTTAAGTAAGGTGTATTTTTTTATTCCATTAATAAATAAAATATAAATAGGTTGAAAATTGGGTGGCAGACATTTAGTGACATTCTCATTATTTTGCTGAATTAAATTTACGACACTTTGATAAGTTTCAGCCTTATTTAATTTGTCTAGATTAGAAATAAAAGTGAAGATGTTGTTAAGTTTGGAATTATATATAAACTCACCATCGTCATTAGCATCATTAATAATTTTTATCTTTAGAAGATTATTTAAGATCCTAAGATTTGTAATTATTTTTGTGAAATCGGATGTCTTAGCAAAAAAAGAATATTTTAAAAATTGTGGTATTATTTGCTTTTCTATATAATTTACATCAGCAATTGTGATAGTATTTTTATTCGCAATCGTTTCAAGGTTGGCGTAAAAGGTAGAGATTGCTTGAGAATACTCCTTTGTTATTTTTAATTCTTCATCACTTTTTAAATCCAATCCTAATGTAAACTCCTTTTTATTAAGTAAATTATCAATTAGAAATTTAAGATATAATTGTAAAAAATCTTCTTTCTGAAATATGACAAGCAAGTCTGCTTTTATTGTGTTTTCTGAATCTAAGATTTGATCTGGTGTGTAAGAAAGTACATATTGGTTAATATTTTTTATAATACCATCTATATAAACTTCATTTTCTAGTTTAGTTGGATTAAGAGAAGATTGAGATGACATAACAAGTTTAGTTATTGCCAATATATTAGTTTTTAAATCTAATAATTTTTTATTAAGTTCTAAATTACCAGCTTTGATATCATTGTATTTGTCCAGTAAGGATTTCAAAGTGTCATTTTGTTCTACAGATAACTTACTGTTTTGAATTCGTTTTTGTATTTCCTTAGAATCAATAAGACTATCTACCTTTAGATCAAATCCTTTATCTTTAATTAAGTTTGTCGATTTTTCAAGTTTTTCCTTATTTAATCTTAAGTCTTTGAGTACTTTTGCCAATTGGGATAAGTTGTTTTTTAAATTTGCATAGTTTTCATTTTGCGTTTTTTTATAATTAAATTCCTCTATATGGTTAGCATAATTCGCGAAAGCCGATTTAAAATTTTTGTCAGGACTAATTTTGACTAATAATTCTGGAAAACTTGAAGATGGAAACAATGCCAAAATTTCTTTGTTATAATCTTGAAGTAAAGTGTTTTTGATATCAAGTGGTTTTGCTCCTTTATATCTAGAATAAAACTCCTGTATAACGTCATAATTTTTTACATATTTATCAATTTGGTTCGTAATTTTTGTTGCAAGATTTTGTAGATTAGTTCGCATATTCTTACTGTTTCTTGTCAAATAAGTGTATTGCTTTCCTTCCATATAGTTTATCGGATTTTTATAAAATCCTTTTTCTTTTATTTTTTGAGAATTACTTAGTGATAATGAAACAATATCTACAATTAATTTATAGTCCAGAGTTTTACTAATTGTATCCGACAGATCAAAATCTTTATTTATTTTATAGCCTTCTTTTATGTCCGCATTTATTTGAGTTAAGAGTGTTCTTATTTCGGAGTCCTGCAGATCATAGTTTGGAGAATTATAATCATATACAACCGCTAACCCTAATGCTATTGAATAATTAGTTGTTAATTCTAAGATTTCTTTTTTAATAACTTGTGGATTTTTTTCATTCAGCAATGTGTTTAGACAATTCTGGATGTAAAATTTCGTAGCGAAATTTCCAGCTGGAAATTTATCATACAAAAACCGTTTCAGTGCTTCTTTTTTTAACTCTTTCTGTTTCTCCATTATTATTTCTGTCAGAACTTCTACATCTATAGTACCTTTTTTCATGGTTAATTCACCAAGTCCAACACCTAAAGTCGGGTTGACTTGTGTATAGGTTAATGAGGGAATCATTAAAATGAATAGTAAAATTAGAAAAGTAGTAATTGGAGTTTTAGTAATGTTCATATCATTTAGAATTGATTTAAATCTTGTACTAATTAAATGCAAAATGTTTTGATAATAGTTCATTGAAAACTTAACGTTTATAACTTTAGATGACATAATGAATTTTAAAATGGATGCATTTTAACATGATATTTTTATTTAGCAATTTTAGTTATAAATAAATTATAAAACACAGGTGTTTATACGGTTTTTTATTATTAAACATCTGTATATCTGCATATTATTTGTTTTTTTTTTTAGTTTGTAGAGATAACCGTTTTCTTTATTAATATTAAAAGATGTTTTTCTTTAAAGACTGTAATTCTTTAGGTAATTTATTTCAAATTGAGATTAACTTTAAATTATTGGAATGTCGAAGAGATAATCAAAATGAGAGGAATAATTAGATTATTCTCTAATTCAAGGCTAGTTAGTATAAATTTATAACAAGAGTAAAATAGAAAAAGAAAATATTATAATAGCCCACAAATTTGAGATCAGCGGGCTATTATTTTTCTAGACTAATTACTAATTTAATGAAAAAAACAAGTATAGATTAACTTCTAAAATGATAAAAATTCAATTTCCGATTTTTTATCCATGAGCTTCCATCCATCTTCTGCTCGTATAAAATATACTTCATGACTAAGTGTATCTTTCAAACCATTTTTAATTGCAGCAGCAAAAACATTTTTTTTTCGAATAGTAGTAAATTCTACAATTGCCTTATTACCGGAACTCATCATCCTTATTTCTTTGATTGCTCCAAATTCTTCATCTGCTACTTTTACACGTTGGATTTTACTTATTTTATCCTCTTTAGGTGTAGGTAGCAAATAGGGTTTTGCTGCAGCAGTAAAATTTACAAAAGCCATTGTATCGCCAAATTTTCTGGTTTGGAGTACTTTTACAAGTCCTTTTTCTACGAGCCCTGATTTAAAAATGGTATAAGCATGCGTTGGATCACCGCAAAAAATATCATGGTGTACGATAGTAGGGTAATGATTTTTTTCCAAAATAAGAGCAGTAGCCAATTTCTCATCAAGCTTTTTAGGCTCACAGCCTGTGATTATTAAAATCACTGTAGTTAAAATATAAGATAGATTTTTCATGTTTTTAAATTTTAAATTAGTAGTATTTGATTAATATTCTTTAATCTGTTTGATCATGCGTTCCAATGTTTCAATTGCTATTTGCTTATCCCTTTCTTCAAAAACATAAGCCTTGCTCCGCATGGCATTGTATGAAAGATCTGCTTTGTTTGGAGTGGATAAAAAAGGAACGATTGTTTTAAACAAATGATTCATTGATTTTGAAATAAGAATTTTTAATTCATCGGATGCCCTTAATATTAAGGCTGTTTGATCGGTTGATAGTTTACATAAAACTTTACCAGAAAAGCCATTCATTATTAAAGGACTAGTTGTCTTCCTTTCAACAATTTGAAAAGGTGCAGTTAAATAGTTTGCGAATCTTGATTCTACAAAAATTATTAATTCATTCAAACAGGATATTAAAGTAGTTGTTACTTCTTTTAGACTATCCCTGTGTAAATCATTACTATTATTTATTTCTGTGATTTTATCTAAAAGAAATAATAATGTGGAATAATAATTTCCAACTAAAATTTTTATCTGTTTCTCCTTAGTAAGTGAAAAAACCTGTATAGTAAACTGTGACTGAATAAAAAATGTTTGTTCATTCGCTTTTTCAATAATCTCTCTTGATTGAATTGGAGAAATCATAGTAAGATCGGTTTTGTTGGGATTAAGGGTTGAAGTCACCGTTAAGTCCATCCATTCTAAAAGATAGGTTTGAGTCATTTCTTTTACTTTTATTTAGTAAATATTTCTCTCGACTTGCAATCGACAGTACTCTAAATCATTGCTTATAGAACATTCTTAACCCAGTCAAAACATTTATTATATTAGTATTTAATTGAAATTTAATTGTAAACGGTATTCGGAAGGAGACAGGGAAGTATGCTTCTTAAAAAAAGTACTGAAAAAAGAAGTATTGGCAAATTTCAGTTCTTCTGAAATATATAAAATGGTTAAATCATTATTTTGAAGCAGGATTTTGGCCTCCAGAATGATTGCATTTTCTATGCATTGTTTCGCTGTGATTTCCGTAATCCGTTTGACAGTTTTAGTAAGATGTCCTGTAGAAACATTTAGGCTATTTGCATAGAATTTCACACTGTGTTCTTTTCTGCAGTTTAGTTCTAATAACCTAAAAAAATGGATAACTATTTTTTCATTACCGGTATGTTTGACATTATCATACCAGGATGATCGATAATATGTTCCAGCCAGTTCGTAAAGGAAAAGATTAAAACTCAAAAGCAATGTTTCTTTTTTCAAAATATTCTTATTTGAACTTCTGACCTTACTATTGATTAATTTAAGTAAATCTACAAGTAATCCAATTTCTTTATTTTTGAGAAAAATCTTGGAAGTATTTTTTGCAATAAAAAATTCAAAATATCCTATGTGTGGCCATCTTATACTATTAGCAAAAGCAAACTCCGAAGAGAATGAAAGCTGGCATATTTGCAATTGATTGCTCATTATTAAAACTTCACAAATAGACTTTTTTGGAATAACGATTAGTTCATTGATAAATAAATGAATCTTCTTACTGTTGATCAACAGGCATACTGCTCCGGAATTTATAATCAAAACGGTAAATCGATTCAATATAATTGATTCTTTAAAAGCAATTCTGGAGGAGAACGTTTCAAAGATGTAGACTTGTAAGCCTGATGGGTTGTATTTTGATTTTAGAGATGCCAAAATAAGCGCTTTAAAATGTTTAATTGTGCTAGAAAGTATTACTTATCGAATAATCTGGCCATCAATGAAACGCAAACGAACAATAAATTTGAAATGCCGTTTA
Source organism: Flavobacterium sp. W22_SRS_FK3 (assembly GCF_052113665.1). Lineage (NCBI taxonomy): Bacteria > Pseudomonadati > Bacteroidota > Flavobacteriia > Flavobacteriales > Flavobacteriaceae > Flavobacterium > Flavobacterium sp. W22_SRS_FK3. Next base: position 289,928 of record NZ_JBGQOF010000003.1, read on the forward strand.
CAAAAAATAGATATGCCAATTTTCTGGGAGAATCAGTTTTTATCCCGCCGTCGGTTAAATAGCCTATTATTTCATCATAGGATAATAGATCTATGATGAAATAAAGGCTCACAATATTGAAAAGAATCAAAAACACGCAATACACATATTGCAATTGTTTTTCGATCGACTCTGTTATATACATAACTATTCTGTTTGGAGATTTTGAATTATGAGTCCTGTCACTATTGATTTATTAATTGCAGTTGAAGAATTTGCTACTGCACCTTGTACCGCTCCAACACGATTTCCTACAGAAGTTTCCCAATCCTTATCTTTACGTTCTTTAGCATAATACGCTGAATATCTTGCTATAGAGGAAGTCGTGAGAATGATCCTCTTATCCTCATTGCTAAACTGTGTGTTGGATATAACGAGTGCCTCGAATGAGATTATGGATTGATGAATGACAGCATATTCATTAGTTTCCCATAACAGTATGGAATCCATAAAATTGGAAAGAGAAATTTTAGCGGCATTTGTCATTGAGGAATTTGCAATCGCCTGCTCTAATTTTATTTGAGGATCATCGATAGTTTCTTGAATTTCCTGAAAATTGCAGGGAAGACTTATTGCCATATTTAAAAGATCGCTATTCAAAACTGAGATAGAATCTACTTTTTGGCTAATTTGAGCAATCGTATTGAAAGGATAATTTTCAGACAGGTAAACATCAAGGATGTCATTATGTATTTTACCTGCTATGTCATATGCATTAGCCGGATTTTCAGGGCTCAGGTTCTGAAGCAGTTTTGCCGTTTTTTTAGACTCCTCTTCTGTTAAAGTACTACCTAAAACTTCTGTATTGTCAATATTATCATTGGTACAAGAAACGGATAGTGATGTAAGGATCACTAGCAATAATAAAAAAATTTTCATGATAAAAGTGTTAAATGTAAAGACTGCTTTTTTTCAGTCAGTTCATTTCACCCGGGTTAGCAGAACTTTAATCCGGCACGATGCCAAATGTTTTTGCTATTGAATTCAAGACAAATCTAGAAGTAGAATTTTTTATTTGCAAAACGTTGTATGTGGATTTTCCGAATTTAGGATATCGATTTTCCGAAAATTGACATACCTTTTTTAATTGAAAACACACTAATTATCAATATATTACGTTGTTAATGATGCTGTTTTAAACAAAACACAATATTATATTTGCTCTATAGTGTTTTTAGCTGATAAAAATGCATTTTCATTTCAAGTAATGTCTCATTTTTTAATTTAACTTATGATTAAAAATTATATATTATTAGTAATTATTTGCTTTGGAAATCAATTGTATGCGCAGGAAATGGAATCGAAAATTTCCGATACGCTTCAAAGAAAAAATTATGATTACCTTTTTGAATGTATAGAAGCTACGGCTGAGGATAAAATAAAACAAGCATATTATCTTCAATACTTTTTGAGCAAGGCAAAAACGGATAAAAATTCCAAGGAAATTGTAAATGGATATAAAAATTATTTATTCTATTCTCCTGAAAAATTAAAATTGGTATATGCTGACAGTATGATTTATACTGCTAAAAAAGCCACTGATAATGCTCTTATTGGCTCTGCTTATCTTTCAAAAGGAATTGTTTACTATGGACAGAAAAAACATAAACATGCTCTTGATAATTATCTTGTAGCCGATAATTATATTTCGAAAACCAGCGACAAGTATCTGACTTATAAGGTTAAATACAATATTGCAGGTGTAAAGTATTATCTCGGATTCTATGATGAGGCAATTTCGCTCTATACCGAATGCATTGATTATTTTAAAGGAAAGAATTCAAGAGCATATTTGAATTCATTGCATTTGCTTGGTTTGTGTTATAACAGAATTGGTAATTACGGCTTATGTTCTGAAATAAATGAAAAAGGTATTCAGGAAGGAATAAGATTAGACAATAATGAAATGAAAGATTACTTCATTCATTCAGAAGGTATTAATCAATATTTTAAAAATAATTATAACACAGCTATAAAAAAGATTACCTATTCAATTCCGACCATAAATAAAAACAAGGATTTTGCAAATGAGTCTGTTGGTTATTTTTACATTGGAAAAAGCTATTGGGATCTCCATAAACCAGAAATGGCTTTGCTGTATTTTTTAAAAGTTGATAAGATTTTTGATGATAAAGGATATATACGTCCCGACTTGCGTCAGAACTATGAACTGATTATCAAATATTATAAATCTAAAAACAACTTGCAGAAACATCTTTATTACATTGAGAAATTACTTAAAGCAGACAGTGTGCTGGATAACAGGTTTAGATATCTTTCCGGCAGAGTTCGCAAAGTGTATGATACAAAAGTCTTACTAAAAGAGAAGCAGGATATTGAAGATTTATTTAATAAGAGGAAGTATAATGATTTTATTTTTACTGGTATCGTAGTAGTATTATTTTTAATCGTATCATTCATTGCTTACAGGCATATCAGAAATAAGAATGTTTACAGGCAAAAATTTGAGGAATTGATGGCAAAAAACGAGGCTGTTTCTAAAGTAGAATTCAGAAATGAAAATAAAGGAATTGGAAATATAAATAAAGATACCGTTGCAGATATACTTAAACAATTGGAAAAATTCGAAAAAGATAAAAAATTTCTAGCAAAGGACCTGACTTCCGCAAAGCTTGCTACTATATTCAATTCCAATCCAAAATATTTATCACAGATAATTTATCAATTCAGAGGAAAAAAATTTGTGAAATACATTGCTGATCTTAAAATCAATTATCTAATAAAGTTGTTAAAAGAGGATAGTAAAATAAGGAAATATTCCAATAGTGCATTGGCTGAAGAAGTTGGCTTTAGCAGTACTAAAACATTTACTCAGGCTTTTTTTGCAGAAGCCGGATGTCCAACTTCTTATTTTATTAAAGAAATAAATAAGAAAAATTAATTCAAAAACAGGTAAAATCTTATTTGCCTAACAGTAATACCGCCACTTGATTTCTTTGTAGAAAACATGGATTGCTAATTGTCATTTTTCAAGAACACTATTCTGTCAATTAATACTATTACAAAGTTCGGGTAATGGCTAAGGTTCGCTACAAAAAATTCCCCCATAAATGCCAGGTATGCACCTGACTTTATTGCGTTGCTTTTTGCGCTCGCTAACCACTACCCGCCAACGGTACTATTATTAATTCAAAAATATAGTATCATGGAAAATTCAGTAGCAACACCAAATTTATTAATCGTTTCGGAAATCGAGCTATCCTATAAAACAAGAGTGAAAGCCATAGACAGACCAAAGATAACCTCTTCGGTTGAGGCCTATAATATAACGATGCAGTTATGGAATGCAAATACGATAGAGTTCTTCGAAGAATCTAAAATCTTACTGCTTAATAACAGTAATAAAGTATTAGGAGTTTACACCATCTCTTCAGGAGGGATCTCAGGGACTTTAGTAGACCTAAGATTAATATTTGCAGCAGCATTAAAAGCCAATGCTACAGGAATTATCTTGATTCATAATCATCCCTCTGGTCAACTAATAGCTAGCGAGGCCGATAAGGCAATTACCAGAAAAGTAAAAGAAGCAGGTAGTATTTTAGAAATAACCCTTCTGGATCATCTCATTATTACTAACGAAAGTTACTTTTCCTTTGCAGATGAAGGGGTTTTATAACCCCTTTTTTTGAGGTTGCCACTTTCACTTTTTAGAATGTTCCAACGTATTCTAAACTGGGGGCTAAAAAAGCAATTAGAGGATTAATTTTAACAACATCTTTAGAGTCTATAAACACTAAAATTTTACTTTTGCATTTTTAATTAAAAATTGTATCATGAAAGATCTAGTTGCAAAAATCAATGCAGAAATTGAAACATTTAAAACAGAGTCTGAATCACTGGTTGAAAAAGGAGTGAAAGCTGCCGGAGCAAGAGCTCGTAAATCAACTTTAGAGATTGAAAAACTTTTAAAAGAGTTTAGAAAAGTTTCTATTGCAGAGTCGAAAAAATAATTCAATCTTACTTTACTTAAAAAGCCTTTCATATTTTCTGAAAGGCTTTTTACTTTGATGAAATCAGATAATAAAAATATAGTTGTCACACATCATGTACCCACTTTTGTGAATTATCCAGAAAAATATTGCAATAGTAAAATCATTATTACTGACTGCTGAAGATGATTTTATTCTGCCGGAGAGCATTAAATTTGATATCGAAAATTTTGTAGAAGTTGTTAAAGACGATTTACCGGACAAACAAATTTTTAAAGAAAGAGGGGTAGGAAATGTCAATGTAAAAGAGTTGTTTGAGCTTGTAATTCGAGCTTTTACTATTCAGTAAACTTAAATATAAAAATTTATGGTCTTTCAGAATCACAGAAAGCTTTTTATTTTCAAGTTATGATATGAAGCTCGAATATTATGTATAAAGCGTGGACACTAAATTTATAATTATTTAGATTTCATAGCCTTTATTAGTTTGTTGTTGCGCTTATCAGCTCTGGCATTTTGTAGTGAAATAACAGCCCAAATGGCTGCCGGAATCCAACCAATCAAGGTGATTTGCAGTATCAGACAAAGAATCGATGTTAATATTCTCCCTCGTAGAAAAAAAGAAAGAAAAGGAAAGAAAATAGCAATTAGTGTCATAGGTTTCCGTTTATTCGTTAAAGTATGTAGTCATTTAATGAGTGTGAGAACTCGCGCCAGTGGAATACTTTCACTCATAAATAAGCTTAAATCTAATTAGATATTTTGATGAAAAATGTATTAGTATCTAAAATTAGATTTAAATAAACTAAGCATAATCTAAATCAAAAATAAAGTGATTTTCATATTCAATTTCCGGATTGCAGACCGTCTCAATTTCTGAACCATAAAGAAGAAAACCATTAATATTTAATGGGCTAACGCAATCAATAGAATTATTCTTATGCACAAACTCAGATCGTAATTGCATTAACAATCTTCCCAGTGCATTTTTACCTCTTAAGGTATTATGTCCTTCGGGAACCACAGCCCAATCTTTATCCTTGCTAGATAATTCAACTATTGGGGAATCTGCAGTTTTTTGTAAGAGGTTGTAAAACTTCTCTGAGTTCTGAGAAAGCTTTACCTTCAATACCCAATACATGATATCATATTTTATTTCTTCCCAATCTTGTCTTGTATGTCCATGATATTTACGGCTGATCATTTTGGCAGTCATAGGACTATTTTGAGATATTATTTCTTCTTGAATTTGAGGAAACAAAGGGAATCTGCAGACTTGATATAATGCTTCAGCAGAAGGTATAATTATATCATTAACACGTAAAGAATACCCGGGAGCCATATTAGATAATCCTCCAAATTCTTCCTTAGTACTTTTAAAAGCTATAACATCAGAGCTGTTATATGTTCTTTCAGATATTTTCATATTGCAAATTAATGAAAAAATTAATTAGTTCCTCTGTTCCTTAAACAAAATAACGGAATCCAGTCGTGACCTGGTACATCCCACCAAAATATAACGGGACATGTATTAGATATATTTCTCCATGTAAAAAAAGAGTGCCTAATTCATATTGCTTGCCCTATTTAGTATGTAGCTGCACTCTCACAGTAAATCTCTTCATAGTTTATTATTTTTAATTAAAATTTTGATAAAAGTAATAATTGGAAAAATCTATCTTTTACGGTTTTCCGTAAGGCACTTTTTAATTAGCAAATTAATTCTTTTGATTAATAAAATTATCAAGTATAAATACCTGTTTTTAAATTTTTATTACAATATTAATATGCATGTATCATTGCAAGCATTATCTGAAGAACATCTATATAATATTGGCAATTAATTATTTTTTTTGCCGAAATTATATTTATAATTGAAAAATGATTACTTTCACATTTCAAAACTGATATAAGTTGAATAAAACTCTAGAACATAAAATTCATTATTACTTTGGTAACAATAAGAAACTTTCAAAACCGGAGTTTGTTTTAGCTATCAAAAAAGATTTTCCATCTTGGTCAGGAAACACCATTAACATGTATCTATCTCAACTAAAAAAAGAGGGTATTATTCATAATACTTCAAGAGGTATTTACGAATTAGGCAGTAGCGAAAAGTTTAAACCAATGATTACTCCATCGCTAAAAAAAATATATAACAGAATACACAAAGACTATCCATTTGTAAACTATTGCGTTTGGAATACTTCCTGGATTAACGACTTAATGCGCCACCAGCCTTTTAAAACTTACACAGTAATTGAAGTAGAAAAAGAAGCAGTAGAACAAATTTTCAATAGTTTTAATGATAATTTTAAAAATGTTTATCTAAATCCTGATGAAGAGATATTTGATAGATACATAAGTTATGCCGATGATGTCATAATAATAAAAAACTTAATTTCAGAAGCTCCAATTGAAACAACAGATAAAGTTAGCATACCAACTTTAGAAAAACTATTGGTAGATATGCTTATTGATGATCGACTTTTTGCAGCACAACAAGGGGAAATAGATTTTATTTTTAAAACTGCACTACAGAAATATCCATTAAATAGATTAAAAATGAAACGATATGCAATGAGAAGAAATCGCGAACATGAATTAGAGAATATTTTTAATATAATTTCGGCAAAATAATTATTTTTTTGCCAATAATATATAATTGATGATCAATAAAGAAACCCATAAAATAGAATGGATACTTAACTTAAAAAACAAGTTAGGAAAACGAGTAGATCCCAAATTAATTGAAAAAGTAATTTGGGCATTAACACTATTGGAACAACTGAAGATAAAAGGATTAAACTTTACTTTTAAGGGAGGGACAGCATTATTACTAGCTACTGAAGTACCTAAACGATTCTCCATAGATATTGATATTATTACGGAGCACTCCGAACAGGAAATCATTACTGTTCTGCAAAAAATTGTAGATGAAGAGGTTTTTCTAAGCTGGGAAGACGACAACCATCGTAAACATACCCCAGATGCACCAATTGGGCATTTCAAAGCGTATTATATAAGCGTTGTAGACGGAAATATTGAACCTATTCTTTTAGATTTGTTATATACACCAAATCCGTATCCGGAAGTTCAAAAAGTACCAATAAAACATAGTTGGTTATCTACTTCCAAAGACGAAACTATAATTACAATGCCTACCTTTGCCGCAATCTTAGGAGATAAACTGACTGCATTTGCTCCCAAAACAACAGGAATCCTTTATAGTAAAAATCGTCCTGTTGAAATTATAAAACAGCTATACGATATAGCATTTCTTTTCGATAACATAGATGATTTAGAAATAGTTAAAAGTAGTTATAATAAAGTAGTTCACGAAGAAATTGGTTTTCGAAAATTAGCAATAACTCCACAAGAAGTTTTAAATGATACATCACAAGCATGTTATGTCCTAGCCGAAAGAGATTTAAAGTCTGAAGAATTTTATCATTTACAAATGGGAATTAAAAACTTTACCAATTTTATTATTGACAGATTTGGTATTGACGAAGCCATAATAGCCGCTGCTAAAGTCGCTTATCTAACTAAATTGATTCAATCAGAAGACCAGATAAAAATAGAGAGATTTAAAAATCCTCTAGAAATTAAGGATTGGTTAATTGAAGACCAAAACTATAATAAACTAAACAAATTAAAAAAGAATAACCCGGAAGCTTTTTACTATTGGTATAAAAGTTTTAAAAAACAATAAATTTAAAGTAATCACATTTTACTTTATAAAAATGAAAAATGAAAAACGATAAAATAAAACTCTCTCAACTTGAAGGCTTTTTAATGAAAGCGGCCGATATTTTGAGAGGAAAAATGGACGCATCAGAATACAAAGAATTTATATTTGGAATGCTTTTCCTTAAAAGAATGTCTGATATATTTGAACAAAAAAGGGGACAATATAAAAAAAACGATTACGCACATTTAGACGAAGAAACACTTGCAGTCGTTTTAGAGGATAAATTAACTTACGGTGATACTTTCTTCGTACCCGCTCGAGCAAGATGGAATGATGGATTTATTGACGAAAATGGCAACCCACAACCACCAATAAAATATTTAAAAAACAATATTGGTCAAATGCTAAACAAAGCATTAGATGCAATTGAAGATTCAAATTCTGAAACGTTGTCTGGTATTTTTAAAGGTAGGATTAATTTCAACAAAGAAGTAGATGGAAAGGCAATTGTAAAAAACAACGACCTTATCAAAATGCTGGAACACTTCAATTCATTTCCTGCATTAATCAATGAGAATTTTGAGTTTCCAGATTTATTAGGTGCTGCTTATGAATACTTATTAAAACACTTTGCGGATGAAGGTGGAAAAAAAGGAGGGCAGTTTTACACGCCAAACCAAGTAGTTAGATTATTAGTACAATTGATGAAACCCGAACAAGGAATGTCAATTTATGATCCAACAGCAGGTTCGGGAGGTATGTTAATTCAAGCACATCAATACATCGAAGAACAAGGGCAAGATGCAAATAATTTAGAATTGTTTGGACAAGAAATGGACCCGACTGTAGTTGCAATTTGTAAAATGAATATCATTTTGCATAACATTTCAAAATACACAATTGAATATGGCGATACTTTAGAAGAGCCATTAAATGAAAAAGATGGTCAGTTATTGCAGTTTGACAGAGTAATTGCAAATCCTCCATTCTCTCAAAATTACAAAGAAGCCGAGATGAAATACAAATCTCGTTTTCCTTATGGTTTTGCCCCAGAAGATGGTAAAAAAGCTGATTTTATGTTTGTACAACATATGTTGGCTAGTTGTAAAAAGAACGGTAAAGTTGTCGTTGTAATGCCTCACGGAGTTTTATTTAGAGGTGGTAAAGAAAAGGAAATCAGAGAGGGAATGTTAAAAGATAATGTAATTGAAGGTATAATTAGTTTACCTCCACAATTGTTTTATGGCACAGGTATTCCTGCTTGTGTGATTATTTTAAATAAAAACAAACCTGACTACTTAAAGAATAAAGTGTTTTTCATTAATGCAGACAAAGACTTTGCAGAAGGCAAAAAACAAAATTCATTACGTCCAGAAGATATTGAGAAAATAGATTATGTTTTCACAAACAAGGTTGAAGAACCTAAATATTCTAGATTAGTTGATTTAAAAACTATTGAAGAAAACGAATTTACCTTGAACATCAGAAGATATGTTGATAATACTCCAGAACCTGAACCCGAAGATGTAAAAGCGCATTTAGTTGGTGGTATTCCAATAACTGAAATTGAAGCAGTACAAAACTCCATTTGTAAAAAGTTCAATTACGATGGTAGTGTTTTGTTTGCGAATAAAAACGAACTATACAAAGATTTTGCAATAGGTGATAAAGCAGAAATTAAAAGCCAAATTGAAGAAGATAAAAATGTAGTCAAAACGTTAGTTGATTTAGGATTGCATTTAGCTGATTGGTGGCAATTAGCAAAAGAAGATTTTTCTTCATTAGCACCGGTTAAAGAAACTGTTCAAGAAAACAGAGTTTCAGAGCCAATGGCAGCTTATGTTTCTTTAGGTGGTGACAAAATTCCAAAAGTTAGAAAAGAATTATTAGACACCATTAAAGAAAAGTTTGTTCCAGTTGGTGTATTGGATAAATTTCAAGTTGCAGGAGTTTTCGTGAATTGGTGGGATAATATTAAATATGACCTAAAAACCATAATGCAAAATGGTTGGGATGCTGGACTGATACCTGATCAATATCTTATTGCAGAATTTTTCACAAAAGAACAAACTGAAATTGAAAACCTTGAAATTAGCCAATCTGAAAAAGAAACCAATTTGGAGGAAGCTATTGAAGAAGCAATCAATTTATTAGAATACGAAGCAGAGGAAGACGAAAAAGTAACCAATGCTAAAGTAAAAGAACAACTTAAAAAGAATATTGATTATTTGGTTAAAGAAAAGAAGAAACTCAATGAGGCAAAACCATTTCAAGAAATCAATACAGTAATATTGAAATTGGAAGCTGAAATCAAAGAAATCAAAGCAACTTTAAAAGTAAAACAAGCTGAATTGGAATTGAAGTTAATTCTAAAACGTTACGGTTCTGAAGAAGAAAAAGAAGAAAGCGTAAAGCTTTTGAAAATAGTAAATACCGAATTGAATAAATTAAATACTGCGACAGATGAATTAATTGTTGATTTCAAAACTGATTTAAAAAATAGTACCGATTTTGAGCAAATTAAAAAATCAATAACAGCATTAGAAAAAGAGTTAAAAGCCAATAAAACTAACGAAGCGGAAACACTATTGAAGTTATCAAAAGTAATAGAAGCTAAAAAGCAAATAGCAGAAATTTCAAAACAAGTTACAGCACTAACCAAAGACAAAGGAATTATCAGTAATAAATTAAATAAGTTAGATAATTTATTGATTGAAATTGGAGGAATGATAACTATCGATGAAGCCCAAAAGCTAATTCTTAAAAAGCACTTTGATATTATAAACAACCAACTGCAACGCTACTTAAATGCTGAAAAAAGAGCTTTAGTTGGTGCTTACGAAAACCTTTTTGACAAATATTTTGTTTCTGCTGATAGTATAGAAAAAGACCGAAACAACACAATGAAAGAGCTTAACGATTTTTTAACTGATTTAAAATATTTGAATTAAGATGGAAAATTGGAAAAGTATAACTCTTGGTAATGCTTGTTATATTAAGAAAGGCGAACAACTTAATAAATTAGCATTAGAAGATTCTGGCGATTATCCTTGTATAAATGGCGGTATTTCACCATCAGGTTATACTGATAAATGGAATACAGAAGAAAACACTATAACAATTAGTGAAGGCGGAAACTCCTGTGGATATATAAACTTTATTAAAACTAATTTTTGGAGTGGTGGGCACTGTTATTCACTTTTAGGGATTAAGAATTTTTTAAATAGAGATTTTTTATATTATGCACTGAAAGGTCGTGAAAACTTGATTATGGATTTACGTGTGGGTTCAGGCTTACCAAATATCCAGCAAAAAGCGATTAAATCATTTGAATTTATTTATCCAAAAGACAAAGACGAACAATCCAAAATAGCAGAAATCCTATCTAAAGTTGATAAAGCAATTTCAGAAACAGAAGTTGTTATTGCAAAATACAATCGTATTAAAACAGGATTAATGCAAGATTTGTTGACCAAAGGAATTGATGAAAAGGGTAATATTAGAAGTGAAGAAACACACGAGTTTAAAGATAGTCCTTTAGGTAGAATACCAAAAGAGTGGTCGCCAAAAAAGTTAAATGAATGTATAAATAAATCTACAACTATTACCTATGGTATTGTTCAAACCTATGAACATATTGAAGATGGCATTCCAGTTTTAAGAACAATTGATTTAAAAGAAAATGGCTTAAATTTTATTGATAACTTATTAAGAACAAAAAAATCAATTTCTGATATGTATAAAAGAACATTACTTTTAGAGAATGATATTGTTTGTAATGTTCGAGCTTCAGTAGGAGATTTTAATATTGTTACTATCGATTATGTTGGTTGTAATACAACGAGAGGTGTTGCAAGAATTTCTCCTTCTGATGATGTAAACAATAACTACTTACTTTGGTTTCTTAAATCATATCGAAATGAAAAACAAATGGAGTTACTAATTAAAGGAACAACATTTATAGATATTAATATTGCCGATTTAAGAAAGATTATTGTTTTATTACCAAGTAAAAAAGAACAAGATTTAATAGCTGATAAATTAGATAAAATTCAAAACTCTTTCCACAAATACAACACTGAACTTTCTAAATTGAAGTCAATAAAAACAGGATTAATGCAAGACCTATTATCAGGTAAAAAAAGAGTAACGCATTTAATAAATTAAAATCGCATCCAATGGTAGTAACTAACGATAACAAGTACAGAGGTAATTTGGGTTCAAGTCTAAAACTAGACGAGTATTCACACGTAGAAAAACCTTTTTTGGAGCAACTAATACATTTAGGTTGGGCATCAGGCAACAACGAAGTGTTGGAATTAGCATTACAGCAAACACCACAACAAAGTTATCGTACTTCATTTTCAGAGGTGGTTTTACAACCCAAAATGCGTCAATCTTTAAAAACGATTAATCCTTTTTTAACTGAATCGCAAATAGACGATGTAGTTCGTAAAATAACTACATTTGAAAAAAACAGCTTAATCGAAAGCAATCAAAAAGTATTAGATTTATTATTAGAAAACACAACTGTTTCTAAAAATGAAATAACAGGAGAGTTAAGTCCAACGGTTCGTTACATAGATTTTGAAAATGTAGAAAACAATATTTTTACAGCAATATCTCAATTCAAAGTAAAAATTCCAGGCACAGACCATAATATTATTCCTGATATAGTTTTATTTATAAATGGATTGCCAATTGTAGTAGTTGAAGCAAAATCATCAAAAGTAAAAGAACCAATTCCAGAAGCCATAGACCAATTATTACGTTATTCCGAACAGCGTGGCGATAGCGGAGAGGGAAACAAAGAATTGTTTTTCTACAATCAATTTATAATTACAACTTGTAGTTTAGAAGCAAAATTTGGAACCATTACTACCAATATAGAAAAACATTTTTACCGTTGGACTGATCCATATCCAAAATCATTAAATGATTTAGTTCACGGAAAATCTTCTCCAAACGACCAACAACGATTAGTTGCCGGTATGCTTGATATGAGAAACCTTTTAGACATCATTCAAGTATTCACCGTTTTTCAAATAGATGATAAGGGGAAGAAAATAAAAGTAGTTGGTAGATACCAACAATTTAGGTCAGTAAAATTAGCAACCAAACGTTTAATAGAAGGCAAAAATCCTTTAGAGCGAGGTGGAATTATTTGGCATACACAAGGTTCAGGAAAATCATTAACAATGATGTTTATGGTGCGTGAAATGCGTTTAAAACCAGAATTGCTATCTTGGAAAATTGTTTTTGTTACCGATAGAACACAATTAGAAGAGCAATTGTCAGAAACAGGCGGAAGTATTGGTTTTAATATCAAAACAGCTAATTTCATAAATCCAAAAACTCAACCAAACGGACAAAGTTTAAAAGAATTATTAGCAACTGATAATTCTGATTTAGTTATGGCAATGATACATAAGTTTCAAGAGAATGGAGATTTAAGCGGTATACAAATTTTCCCAGAACTTAATCCAAGTGCAAATATTTTAATAATGACCGATGAGGCGCACCGTTCTCAATATTCATTATTAGCTGCCAATTTAGACAAAGCATTACCCAATGCAACATCAATAGGTTTTACAGGAACACCGACTGGAAAAACTGAAAAGAAATACAAAGATTACATTGATAAGTACACAATGCGTCAGGCAATTGATGATGGTGTAACATTAGAGATTGTCTATGAAGGATTAACCCATAATGCCGAAATTCCTAATAAGTCAGGAATGGATAAAAAGTTTGAAGATGTTTTTAGTGAATATACTTTAACGGAACGTTTACAAATATTAGGATTTGGTACTCGTGATGCTTATTTAGATGCTATTGATACAATTACTGCAAAAGCCGAAAATATGGTTAATCATTATGTAGAACATATCTTTTCGGGAGGTTTTAAAGCACAAATCGTGGGTAATTCTCGTGAAGCTTGTGTTAGATATAAAGTAGCAATAGATAATGCGTTAAAAACAAAAATTGCTGAATTGGAAGTAACAAATCCAATGTTAGTAAATATCGAAGTTTTAAAACAATTAGAAACAGCTGTTGTAATATCAGGTAATCATAATGATGCACCACATATAAAAGCTTTTACAAATGGAGAATACCACAAAAAAAGTATCAAACGTTTCAAACTACCATTTGGTAAAACAGATGAAGAAGATAAATCGTTAAACGGTAATGTGGGTATAATTATCGTAAACAATATGTTGCTTACAGGTTTTGATGCTCCAATAGAACAAGTTATGTATTTGGATAGAGTAATTGTTGCACATAACTTATTACAAACCATTGCTAGGGTAAACAGAATTGGACCAGAAGGAAAAGACAGAGGTTTTATCGTAGATTATGTTGGTATTGGACATCATTTGAAAAGAGCATTAGATACCTATACAGAAAAAGAATTACAAGAAATCATCGACTGTATTACGGATGATGAAACCGAATTAAACGAGTTAATAAAAGCGCATAATGAAATTTGGGAATATCTAAAAGAGCAAGGATTAGATGACTTAACGGATATTGATGCTTTCTTTGATGTATTTTATGATGAAGATATTCGTTTTGGATACATCAAGTTATACAACAAATTAACAGCCTGTTTTAATAATGTTTTACCAAGAAAAGAAGCATTAGACTTTTTTACAGATTGGAAGTCATTTACCGAAATTAATTCTTTAGCAAACAAACATTTTAGAGACAACCGTTTCAGCATGAAAGGCATACCGCAAAAATTGAGAGGGATTGCAGACGAGTTTCTTAAATCAAAAGGTATTGAACAAACGATTGCGCCAATTTCAATTATTGCAGATGATTTTCTTGAAAATGTAAAAAGTAAAGAACGAACAAAAACCAAAGCAGCTGAAGTAGAACATGCAATTCGTCATTACATTGATATAAATTTAGATGAAGATCCAGAATTGTTTGCATCATTCTCAGAAGCATTAGAAAAGATATTAGAAAACTTCAAAGGAAATTGGAAAGTAATTTATGAAGAATTAGAAAAACTTCGAGAGAAAATAAAAAATAGAGAAAAAGAGGAAACCTATGGTTTAGACCGTAAAAAGCAAATGCCTTTATTCCGCATTTTTAAAGCAGAATTGTTCGAAAACAGAGTCTTGAACGAAGATGAAATTACGCAAAATGTAAATTTGACACAACATATTTCTAATTTAGTAATTACCGAGTTAAAACTAGTAGGATTTTGGGATAGTGTCCCGTCACAACTAAGACTTAAAGGAGAATTACAAAAAATGTTATTATCTCCAGAATTCAATAAATTGCCAAATATTATCAAAAAAAGGAGTGAACTAATTTCAAGAATAATGGAGCTTTCAAAAACCAATCATTTCAAAATGATATCAGATTAATATGCAGTTAGAATATGAAATAAAATTCAGTAATAGAAAAACACTCAACATCACAGTTGAACGTGATAGAAAAATTATTGTCCGTGCTCCTCTTAATTTATCAATAGAAAAGATTGAAGAAATAGTTCAATCTAAACGACAATGGTTAAAGGAAAAAATTAACCATGCTCAAAAGTATCCTGCAGATACAAAACCAAAAGAGTTTATATCCGGAGAAACATTATTGTATTTAGGTAAAAACTATCAGTTATTAGTTGTTGATGAACCTATAGAAGGAATAGAATTCAATCAGCGTTTCAGGATCTCAAGAGAAAATCAAAAAAATGCTAATAAATTATTTAAAGCCTGGTATATGAAGCAGGCATTGAGTAAAATTGAACCATTAGCTAAAATGTATGCAACTAATTTAGGTGCAAAATTCAATGAATTTAAAACATCCCAAATGAAATACCGTTGGGGTTCTTGTACGCCAAACAATAATATCATTTTCAATTGGAGAATAATCAAAGCACCAATGTATGTTTTAGAGTATCTAGTAGCGCACGAACTAGTGCATCTTATAGAAGAAAATCATACACCTCGTTTTTGGAATATTTTATCTATTCAAGTACCTAACTATTTAAAAGCAAAAAATTGGCTTAAAGTAAATGGACATTTGTTGGAGGTTGATTTTTAATAATAATTACAGAATAAAATAATAGATGAGCACTTACAATATATTACTTACTTGTATATTAATAATTTTCGTTTTTTTACTTTTATCTATGTTAAGTTTTAAAAGCATAATAGATAATTATTTTAAACGAGTAAATAAAAACTACATTATTACACCATTGATTGTAATAAGTGTAATTTTAATAATAGTTTCTTTCCTTTCGCCATATTATTTTACTAAAAAAGAAATTGGAGATACATTAGTATTTAATGCTTCAACAGGTTGGACAGGAGATACACTTGGAGGAATTATGAATCCTTTTATTGCTCTTGCGGGTGCTGTACTGACATTTATTGCTTTTTATATTCAAAAAATAGCAAACGATGATATTAAAAATCAATTCAAGATACAACAATTTGAAAGTCAGTTTTATGAAATGTTGCATCTTCATAGGGAAAATTTAAATGAAATGACTATTGAAGGTTATGTCTTTGAATATAATAATAACGATAAAAGTAAGGAAGCAAAAAAAGATTCAAAGGAAGAAAAGATAACTTCCGGTAAAAAAGTATTTGTTACAATGCTAAAAGAATTTGAATCTATTCATTTAATATGCACAAAAGTATTCATGTTTAGATTTAACCTTTTGCAATCTCCACAAAAAGAACAAGTTGATTTTCTATTAAAACAATTTATTTTTGATCACTCCTATTATGTCTTCTTTAATGGAATCAATTTGTACAAAAAAAATATTGAGAGGTATGAACAAAAAGATATAACAGGCTTCTTAAATTTAGTTTTGAATGATTTTATTAAAGAATTAGAATCAAAAAGAAGAAAGCATTTAGAATTAGGTATAAAAGAATTTCATCTTTATTATAATACGGGAAGTGCTTTATCAAATAGTTTTAAAGCAAAAAGTTTATGGTTAAGTTTTAATTATAAGCCATTCTCAGGTCATCAGTCAATTTTAGCTCACTATTATAGGCATTTATTTCAGACAGTAAAATTTGTAGCAAAACAAAATGAAAATCTTATTACATACGAATCAAAAAGAGATTACTTAAGAGTTTTACGCTCTATGATGTCTAACCAGGAACAAATACTTTTATTATATAATTGGTATGGTGGTTTTGGTTCTAATTGGGAAGAAAAGGCAAGTAATAATAGAAAAAATAAAAAAGGAAATTATTTTTTTACTGATTACAGAATGATTCATAATATTCCCCCTGATTTATTAATAAATGAAATAAATTTAAGAGAGATATTTAATGATAATTACAGAAGTTTTCTTTATGAAAAAGATAGAAAAGGAGAAGATACTTTGTTTGAGTTAATTGACGATATTTATAATAAAGAAGAGTAAAAAAAAAAAAATCTTACGTAATTTACATAAAAAAAGATGCCTGAGCATCTTTTTTTATGTATTGTCGAATATATCACTATCAAAAAAATCTTTAAGTGTAATTCCTAAAGCTTTACAAACTCTGCCGATAGAATAAATACTCATTCCTCTTCCAATCTCCGGTTTTTCCCATGCCTGAAAATTTTGTCTATCTATCTCAACATCTTTCGATAGATTAGACTTATTTTGGCTTGCTTTTTCTCTTAACTCTTTAAGCCTTAATTTAATCTGATCTCTTAAAATTATATCCTCTGGTCTTAAATTTCCCATATAGCAATTTCATTTTTTTTTATATTTTTCATGTAATGCATTTGCATTACATATTTTTTTTCTATACTTTTGAGTAGAATTATTAAATTTGCGATACTTCATTTAAAAATATTTGAAGCATTCGCTTTGAATCCTGCTCCTTAAAACTGGTAATTTTCGTACGCGCAGGACGATAAGTGTAAATGCTCACGCCTTAAAGGGCGTGGGCTCACTTATTCGCGTACGGGTATACCAGTACCTTAGGAGCAATAAGCTGAGTACCTGCCCTTTTTATTTTTAAGCAAATCCTTCAGTTTTCATTCATAGCACCAATCTTCATTACTTTTTTAGGTTCGTAAAAATTCTAATTAGTTTAACTAACCAAAATTTAGTGCCCATGATTCAACAAAAATGGTAGTCGATACCATAAACCATTCAACTTACTACATAAAAAATGACCCTCTACTTCGTCTCGCAAACTAATATAGAGGATCATAGCTAATTCAACCATTGTTTCAATTAACCAATCCAATATTATGAATATTTTTTCATTTTACAAGGATGGGAAAGGTCTTTATTGCCTATTTTTTATATGGCTTTGTTTTTCTTTTTCATCTCTTTATTCCAAAAACACAGTCCGGCACAATACTCTTTTTACGCAACAATATCAAATACAGGGAACCATCACCGATGGCAGTAATCCTTTGCCTGGGGTAACTATTGCTATTAAGAATAAATCAGGTATTTCTGCAATTTCAGATTATAGCGGTCAGTATAGTATTTCTGCCTCAGCTACCGATACCTTAATGGTTTCGTTTATAGGTTTTAAAACTGCTCTCGTGCCAATAAAAGGGCGTAAAACGGTAGATGTCCAATTGATTCATGATACTACAACCTTGCAGGAAGTTCGTGTGAATGCAGGGTATTATTCCGTAAAAGAAAGTGAGCGTACCGGAAGCATTGCCAAAATATCGGCAAAAGACATCGAGAAACAGCCTGTTACCAATGTACTGGCCACCATGCAGGGGCGAATGGCAGGAGTAGATATCATTCAGGATTCAGGAACACCCGGTGGAGGTTTTCAGATAAAAATTAGAGGAATCAACAGTCTTCGTGAAGAAGGCAATCAGCCACTATACATTATTGATGGGGTTCCTTATTCTTCTGATATTATTGGGTACAGCAACACCACAACAGGCATTCCAACTCCGACAAGCCCTCTTAATAATATCAATCTCTCTGACATTGAAAGTGTCGAGGTTTTAAAAGATGCCGATGCCACTGCTATTTATGGCTCGCGTGGAGCCAATGGCGTTGTACTGATTACCACCAAAAAAGGAGCATCAGGAAAAACTCGTGTAACAGTTACTGCCTCATCCGGATTTGGACAGGTAACCAAAATGATGAATCTGATGGATACTCCACAGTATCTGGAGATGAGAAGACAGGGTTTTGTCAATGATGGTATTGCTTCTTATCCTGCTTCTGACTATGACATCAATGGAACTTGGGATCAAAGCAGATATACCGACTGGCAGAAAGAGCTCTTGGGCGGAACCTCGGTTATGACCAACCTTCAGACATCCGTATCAGGAGGTTCAGATTTAACCCAATATCTTCTTAGTGGAACCTATCATACAGAAACAACTGTTCTTCCCGGAGATTTTGGATATGATAAGGGAGCAGTTCATTTTAATATGAACCATGCCAGTGAAGACAGAAAATTCAAACTTACTTTTTCAACCGGTTACACCTTCCAAAACAACAAACAGGCCGCAACAGATCTGACCCGTACTGCCAGAAACCTAGCGCCAAATGCTCCGGCTTTATATAATCCGGATGGGAGTCTGAACTTCGAAAACAGTACTTTTCAAAATCCTCTAGCGGCACTTCGGGCTGTAACTACTGCCAAAACTAATGATCTTGTAGCCAACAGTGTGATCAGCTATGAATTCAGACCGAACTGGGAACTTAAAGTCAATCTGGGATTCACGGACCTAAAAAATACAGAACAGCGATTACTGCCTTCTACCATGTATGATCCTGCTTATAAGATCGGCAGCAGCAGGTCATCGATGTACTCCAATCTTACCTCAAGACAATCCTGGATTATCGAGCCTCTGCTTCGCTGGAACCATGAATTTGAAAGTAGTAAACTCGATGTTTTAATTGGTGGTACGGCACAGCAGCAAAACTCATCAAGATTATACCAATACGGTCGTGGTTTTACAAGCAACAGCCTAATTACTGATATTGCATCGGCAACAACAAAATCAATTTTCGTAAGCGATCAGACCCTTTATAAATATCAGGCTTTCTTCGGCAGGCTCAACTACAACTGGGATGAGAAATACATTTTGAATCTTACTGTCAGAAGGGACGGTTCAAGCCGATTTGGTACGGAAAAACAGTTTGCTGTTTTTGCAGCCGCAGGAGGCGCATGGCTGTTTTCAAAAGAAAACTTTTTAAAAGAAAGTTCTTTTCTGAGCTTTGGAAAACTTCGTGCCAGCTATGGAAGTACCGGAAGTGACCAGATCGGAGATTACCAATATTTAGACACCTATGTGTCCTCGGGTCAAAGTTACAACGGCATCATCGGTATGGATCCTACGCGTCTTTACAATCCAAATTTCAGTTGGGAAATCAATAAAAAACTAGAAACAGCAATTGAAACCGGTTTTTTGAGGGATCGTATTTTCTTTACCGCTGCCTGGTACCAAAACAGGTCTTCAAACCAGCTCGTTGGAATCCCGCTTCCTGGTACCACAGGATTCAGTTCCATAAATGCCAATCTGGATGCAACCGTACAGAACTCAGGTTTCGAATTTACCCTTCGTACTGTAAATTTTAATGCCGGAGCTTTTAAATGGTCTACAAACTTTAATATATCACTTGCCAAAAACAAGCTGATTTCTTTTCCCGGACTCGAAGGATCTACCTACTCCAACAACTACGTAATAGGACGATCTACAAACATTGTAAAAGTTTACCAGTACAAGGGAATTAATCCACAAACCGGATTATATGAAGTTGAGGATGTAAATAAAGATGGTCAAATTACTTCTTTGGAAGACAAAAAAACGATCGCTGATCTGACTCCAAAATATTTTGGAGGTTTGGAAAACCAGCTTCAATACAAAAACTGGCAGCTTGACTTTCTCTTTCAATTTGTAAAACAGCAAAATTACAATTACACTTCAAATGTGCCTGGAGGCAATGCAATAAACCAACCCTCAGAGATGACTAGTGCATGGACACAAGTGGGGGATAATGCCTCCTTTCAAATTAATACCTCGGGGCAAAACTCAGATGCAGTAACCGCCTATTACAATTACATTGACAGCAATGCCGGGATTGTAGACGCTTCCTATATAAGGCTGAAAAATATAGCCCTGAGTTACGATCTTCCCTTGAACACCATAAAGGGCGTTCATTGCAGAATATCGCTTCAGGGGCAGAATATGCTGACTTTCACGTCATACAAAGGCGGTGATCCTGAATTTAGATATACAGGTTATCTGCCTCCTTTGAAAGTATGTACAGCAGGAATCCAGCTCACATTTTAACTTAACACGTAAAGCCATGAAAAATATACTTAAAATACCACAGGTTCTCTTTTTTAGAGATAAGAATCGTTTAAGTCATTATCAATTCTTGCTCCTTGCACTATGTACCCTTTTGGGCTCCTGCAATGACTTTGTGGATGTGGACATTCCTAAATCCCAGCTTACAGCCCAGGCTGTTTTTGAAGATGCCGCAACAGCCAATGCTGCTATGGCCGGAGTATATACCAAAATGCGAAACAGTGGAATACTAGCAGGAGACGCAACGGGTATTTCCTGCTATCTGGGTTTGTATGCTGATGAATTTGACTATTATCAGCAAAATGCCGTGAGCAGCTTTTACAACAACTCTTTATTTGCTGCAGACTTGGGAGTAAATGATATATGGAATCAAAGCTATAACCAAATATATTCTGCCAATGCTATAATTGAAGGATTAAATAAATCCAATTCCATTACTGAACCCGACAAAAAACAGCCTCTGGGAGAAGCCATTTTTATAAGGGCCCTGTTACATTTCTATCTTTTAAATCTCTACGGGGATATTCCGTATATCACCACAACAGATTATTTGCAGAACAGCCGGGTTTCAAGATTATCTGCAGATCAGGTTTACCAGTATATTGTAAAAGATCTGGACCAGTCCATTACATTGCTTTCGGAGAATTATATCTCAACTGATCGCATTCGTCCCAACCGAGGTACAGCCCAGGCTCTTCTGGCAAGAGTATATCTCTATATGAAGTTATATCCCGAGGCGTCCAATGCTGCATCGGCAGTAATCAATAATCCGCTTTATGTAGGAGAGAATGATTTAGATAAAATATTTCTAAAAACAAGTAAGACCACCATTTGGCAGTTTATGCCCTCAGTAGCCGGGGCCAATACATCAGAAGGCAGTCTCTATATTTTTACAGCAGGACCTCCGGCTATTGTAGCCCTTAAACCTGAATTTATAAATGCTTTTGAGGGCAATGATCAGAGAAAGACACACTGGACTGCAGAGGTAACAAACGACGGAGCAACGTGGTATTATGCTTCCAAATACAAACAGGAATCCAGTACACCCACTTCGGTGGAATACTCCATCTTGTTTCGACTCTCGGAGCAATATCTTATCCGAGCAGAAGCCAGAGCCTATCAGGGAGATTTAATTGGTGCCAAGGAAGATTTAAACATCATTAGAAACACCGCAGGGCTTCTTAATTCAACCGCCATAAGCGCAGAAGAAATTGTGAAAGATGTTCTCAACCAGCGTCGTTTTGAACTCTTTACTGAATTTGGACAACGTTTTTTTGATTTGAAACGAACCGGAAAATTAAATGAAACTTTATCCGCTTCTAAGCCCGGCTGGAATGCAACGGACAGTCTCTGGCCAATTCCTGTTCTGGAACTAAATGCCAATCCAAATTTAAAACCACAGAATCAAGGATACTAAATAACACGTTATGACCAATCTCTTTTTAATAAAAAGAAGCATTAATATTTCCATTTTGAATTGGTTGCTTTTGCTGTTAACCTGCCCTTTAATGGGGCAGGCGCAGCAAAAAAAACACCTTAAGGAAAGTGATTACATCAAATGGGGAACTTTAAATATAAAGGCTCTTTCTGATGAGGGCAACTGGGCGAGTTATCAAATGTCTTATGAAAACCATCTCGATACTTTGTTTGTGCAGAGCACTTATACAAATAAAACCTTCGCTTTTGCAGGCGCTCAGGACGGCCATTTTGCAGGGAAAAACATATTCACGTTTACACAGCCTGAATCCCGCTTAAAAATCCTTACTCTTAAAACAGGTAAACTTAAATCAATTGAAAATGTTAAGCACTATGAACTGGCATTGGACGGAAAGTATATCCTCACTTTTGATCAGGATTATGGAAAAAAAAGTCTTTTGAAAATTAGAAATGATAAAGGAGAAATAATAGACAGTCTGACTAACATTAGAGAGTACTGTTTAAGTTCCCAAAAAAATGCCATGCTTTATACAAGCAAAGCAAAAAAACAAATTGAAGTGGGGATAGTCCGGTTTCAGCCTTACTCCAGATATATTATACTAAAAGACAGTGTTGGCAAATTCTGCAATTTAGTCTGGCAGATTAATGCCGAATCAGCCGCTTTTCTGCATGAAACAGATTCTGTTTCAAAAGCGTTCCGTCTTAATTCTTTCAGGATTGCCGACAAGAAACTTTTTTCTTTTGATTATACTGCTCAAATAGGATCTCTACAGAATCGGACTGTATTTGAAAATACTCCATTATCGATTTCTCCTGACGGGAAAAAAGTGTTTTTTATGGAGATTAAAAAAAAGGATCCCATTGTAAAAAAAGATTCAAAAACAGTAGAAGTCTGGAATGGAAATGATAAATGGCTCTTTATAGACAAACAGCGTATAGAAAGTAAAACAGGGATTCGAGATCTGGCGCTCTGGTATCCTGAAACTAATAAATATTCGAGAATAAACAATACTGAACTCCCAAATTTTATGCTGACCAGCCAGCAGGATTATGCTGTTCTTTATGATCAAAACGCGTATGGTCTGCAGTCCAAATATTATGACGAAGTAGACTACTATGTCAAAGATCTGAAAAATGATGCCCAGAACCTGATTCTACAAAAACAATCTTGTGATCCCAATCAAATCGGATTTGATCCATTGAGCAACAAAATACTTTATTATAAAGAGAAAAATTGGTGGATTTATGATCCTTTGCAAGATACTCATATCAGTCTTACAGATAAGATTACAACTTCATGGGATAACAGTACAGAATCATCCGTCCCGCACCAGTTTATGGCCTATGGAAATCCTGGCTGGAGCTCGGATGGCAATAATGTTTTGCTCTACGATGTTTATGATATCTGGCTTGCAGCAACAGATGGTTCTAAATGTATACGGCTCACTCGTGGTCATGAGCAAAACATCGTTTACAGGATCGCATCCTGTGAGTTCAATAACAGCTCACAGCTCAGTTATAACGGAAGACTGCAGGCATCTTTTGATATGTCCAAAGATTTGATCCTCTCTGTTGAGAATACACAAAACCATTCAACTGGTTATTCCATTTTAAACATCCATTCCGGTATAAAACCAATTGAGTATGGCTCATATGATTTAAGTGAAATACAAAGAAGCCCGAATAACTCTTATCTGTACAAAAAACAGACCTATGATCAGGCGCCATGGCTGGAAATCAAAAGAAAAACAGATAGCAAAGCTGCTGTTTTATTTGCTTCCAACAAACAGCAAAAAAACTATTTCTTTGGTAAATCCGAGTTGCTCTATTACAAGAGTCCCAAAGGAGAAGAATTAAAAGCTACCCTCTTTTTTCCTGCTGATTTTGATCCTTTAAAAAAATACCCAATGGTGGTCTATATCTACGATAACATGTCTGATGAAATCCACAAATATGTCAATCCGTCTTTACTAAACAGTGAAGGCTTTAACATCACCAACTATACTCTTAATGGCTACTTTGTATTGTTGCCCGATATCCAGTATGAATTAGGAAATCCAGGTATATCAGCCTTGGCCAGCGTGACTGCAGCAGTAGAAACTGCTACGGAAAAAGGTTATGTCGACAAGAGTAAAATAGGTTTGTTTGGACACTCCTTCGGAGCGTACGAGACTAATTTCATTATTTCGCAAAGCAATCTTTTTGCAGCGGCTGTATCAGGGGCGGGAGTCAGTGATGTTATCGGAGCTTATTTCAACATCAGCAAAAATGGCATTTTTCAGTCCGACATGTGGCGCTATGAAAGCCAACAGTGGCGCATAGGAAAATCGTTATATGATGATAAGGAAAGTTACTTTAGAAATTCCCCTATTTTAAATGCACAAAATGTAAAAACGCCATTGCTTTTATGGACAGGTAAAAAAGATCGGATCATTCCGTGGAACCAGAGTGTTTCCTATTATTTAGCCCTTAGAAAACTGCGGAGTAAAAGCATTATGCTGGTCTATCCAAGCGAGGATCATTCCCTTGAGAATCCGGACAATCAAATTGATCTTACCAATCGGATGATGCAATGGTTTGACTACTTTTTAAAAGATGATCTCAGACCTTCATGGATTAGCAAAGGAGTATCTTATAATTAAAAAAAATAATGCAGTTTCTACTTATAGAAACTGCATTACATTTTTGATTAATTTGATTCATTTAATTGCGGTGCAATTGCATAGTACAGGACTCTGCTGACTCCTTTCCATAAGCTGTAAAGCTGCCGCTAAGACACGTTGGGCCAGCTCCTGGGCTACAGTCAACCTGTACAGGCTGACAGTCATCCACTGCCGGATTGTGAATGTAAGCAGTAATTAAAACATCTGCTTTACTCTCTTTTGCAGTATTGGTGCTAACAGCACCGGCACTTGCCAAAACAAATGCAGCCACAGGCAGTACAATTGCTTTCAAAATTGTAGTTTTCATAATCTTAAAATTTAAATTAATAAAATTTGATCTACTCTTTTCTACAGGTTTTCGATCATTACTCCTGCTACCGGCCGGTATCTTTTAAACTCATTATTAAGTCACTTTTTAAATTTTGATGTAAGGTTTTTTCCGTATTCATATTTGAGCAGATAATGTCCCGAAATGATATACATAGAGGAATCGGTTGCAAAAAAATTGTTCATGCGAAAACCTTCTTCATCATACACATAAAAACTCAGTACATAACGCTGTTTTGAGATGTCATAAACATCAACAGCGGTGGCATGTTTCCATACATTATTCCTTTCATATCTGCCTCGCAGCAGGGAATTGACAAAGAGCAGATTATCACAAAGTGTGGTGTGCCGATTGACCATATAAGGAGGCGCTGCAAGTTTTGTATCTCCTGATTGTTTTAATTTTACCACTTTAAGTTTCGCTCTACTGGTGGTATCAATAGTATTAGCCCGATATTGAAGTTTTAAATTTTCATCCGCTGCGATATACCCGTTGCGGTAGTAATAAACATAAATCAATTTACGCAGTGATCTGCTGTATTGCATTGTTCCATCGGTATCAAAAATCCCATCAATCTGTTTCTCTAACAAAGCCTTATTATATTGTATCTCTGAACCAGTGTAATCATTACTTAAGCCCAGAATATTTTCCCCTGTATACTGCTTTTGAGTTCTGATGAATGCCTGTTTGTCATCGCTGAAAATAATATCTGAAAATCGAAATTTACCATCACTTATTACTTTTGCTTCCCATGTAGAAATAAACCCTCTGTAAATTACCGGAACACTCCCGTCAATAACATAAAAATATGGAGGATTTAGCCGGACCTCAACAGCCCTAAATTTGAAATTCTCACGATCCAGTGTAATGGTAATACGCTTTTTATTTTTGAAATCGGAATCCACTTCTAAGATTTGAAGCGGAGCCAGACGATTGGCTAAATATATTTTATCATTATCGGTACCAATAATATAATAAGAGGTATTCCTTAAGTCAATTCGATCAGTTTTTGCTGCACTGGCATTTGGAAAGCGACGAATAAAGGGATTTTCTTTTTCCATGATATCTTCTGACAAAAGAAATAATACTGCTACGAAAACAACAGCCGCTAAAATGGCAACTATGAGTGGTATTACAGTACGATTACTTTCAGATTTGAGCCTTATGGCAGTAATGGCTAGAAATATAAATCCAAGATTAAAAATCAAATGCGCTTTCCATCCTAACTTTTCTAAAATGCCTCCGCAGGAGCAGGGAATAAAAGAGCTAAAATTTAAAATGATTACAATATAAGCGGTAAACATACTCATCAAAACTACTGCGCCCCATAAACCAAAATACCTTGATCTGGGAACACTTATTAAAATTGCTATAACAAGTTCTATTACAATTACACTAATTGAGAAAAAATCAGAATAAAGGCTTAAGATTGGAGACTGTCCCAGTTGAGTTTGAAAATTCTCAAAGTCTAATAATTTGCTCACAGCCGCATAAACAAAAAGAAGAATGTACAGAAGACAAATTGACTCTATAGCAACACTTTTAATATTGATCTTTGATTTCATTTTTCTGCACGTTTAGTAAAAAATATTAGAACTTTGAACTATCAACATCATCTGAAGATTCTTTACCTTTTTATATATCAGTCATGTTGATTTAGTACTAGGTTAAATAATACACTAGACTAAATTTCCTGTTCGTTTTATTCAGAATCATATCCAAAGCAAAATTACTATAGATTGTAAGTATGATTGTTATCAAAAACCTGCCAAGATTTTTCAATAACATTCAATCGTAGTTAAAAAAAGGATAAGGTGCAGTTGATAATGAAAAAGATACCATTAGAAAAATAATTTCTAATGGCATCAAAGTAATTTGCTGGTTTTTTAATGTCGCTATTTTATTGTATCGCCAAGGGCACTTAGTTTTTCACTAAGTTCAATCAGCCCGGCTTTTTGTAAACACTCCTCTCCAAAGAGTTTTAGCTCCTGAAGGTTTTCTTCCTGAATACTAGTCATAAGAATCGATGGTTTATCATTGTCCTTAGCTGATAATCCACGTTCAATAACATGGTTTAATAGCAATACATTTTTTCGTGAAATTTTCAAATCAATCTTCACTACATCATTCATGCCTGGGATACTAAGTACAGTATCAAAAACTTTGGCCACATCATTTGTTGTCATAATCTTCACGTTTTTAATTAATAATTTATTTCTACAAAGGTATAAAGCCAGTATTAAAGTCTCATGGACATAATATGTCCATCATAGGTAAAATCCATTTCGCTTACTTAATTTTGTATCTGAAACAAAAATGAAAGGTTAAATGAGCAACCAAAAACCTTCCCTAAAACAGTCAGGATTTTGTTGTTTTAAAATTGGTTTATTGCTTTGAAAGAGCACGTTTTTCAATCTAAAATTCGGAAGATAAATTGGCATAATATCTGCAGTTATAAGTTTCTGCATTTTAAGCAGTGTGCACTTTCTTTGAGTTCTAAAAATAAAAATCAAACAGATTTTATAAAAGGATATTGAAATTTTAATGAGGGAATAAATACAGCATTAAATTTCCGGAATACTACGATTAATACATCACATAATATAAAAAGAGTTTGTAAAAAGAGAAATTTAAGTTTTGAGTGTTTTAGAAATATTAGAATGTCTAAAGAAGATCTTAAAGTATCGGGAAGATTGCCACGTTCCTGCAATCGGCAAGATGTCCTGTTGTTAAACAACAGCCTTCTTGCTGCTCTATACTCGGAACTCGTGAGCAGTGATTGCGGAAGGATAAATAAGGTTTGATAACAATGAAATGCAGCTGAGCAAATTCACGAATACCAATAAAAACAATTTTGAATTAATGAGTAAAAAGAGAGATGATGAAAAGAGAAAATTCAAACAGAACACGCATTGTCGGGTTACGCTTTACACCTGAAGAGTATGCGAAAATTGAGAAAAAATGGAAAGCGAGTACTTGCCGCAAGCTGAGTGATTACATTCGCAGGCACCTATTTGAGAAATCTATAACCACCATTTACAGGAATCAGTCTTTAGATGATATGATCCATGAAATGATGCCGTTGTTCAAGCAATTAAACGGCATTGGAAACAACTTCAATCAGGCCGTAAAAAAACTACATACACTAAATCAAATTCCGGAATTTAAAGTATGGATTATAAGTGCTGAACTGGATAAAAAAAACCTTTTTGACAAGATTGATGAAATCAAAAATTACATCCGGAAAATTTCGGAAAGATGGTTGCGATCATAAAAACAGGATATTCTATCCACAAGGTTTTCTATTACAATGAAAACAAAGTAAAAGAAAATGTGGCAGAGTGTATAGGTGCTGGAAATTATCCGATTGATGTTGATAAAATGGGGCTTACTTTAAAACTGAACCGCTTTTTAAAACAGCTGGAACTAAATGAAAATGTAAAGCGAAACAGTGTACATATTTCGATCAATTTTGATCCTTCAGAAAATCATTCCAAAGAAAAATTAATGGCTATCGCTGGTTCCTATATGGAAAAAATCGGATTTGGCCAGCAGCCTTATCTAGTTTATCAGCATAATGATTCCGGGCATGAACATATCCATCTGGTCTCCATAAATGTTCAAAGAGATGGTACACGTATTGACATGCAAAATATTGGAAAAAATCGATCTGAACCGGCAAGAAAAGAAATCGAAGAAGAGTTTAGGCTTGTTAAGGCGCAAGGGAATAAAAAAAGTCCGGATTTCCAGCTAAAGTCAATCATTTCAGGAAAAATTCAATACGGGCGAAGCGAATCAAAAAAGGCTATTACAAATGTACTGGATCAGGTGCTTTCATCCTATAAATATACCAGCCTTCCGCAGCTCAATGCGGTGCTCAAACAATACAATGTTTTAGCAGACCGGGGCAATGAAGATTCAAGAATGTTTAAAGCAAAAGGATTAATGTACCGGATACTAGATGAAAATGGAAAACCTATTGGAGTTCCCATAAAAGCAAGTCTCTTTTACAACAAGCCAACACTGAAATTTTTAGAAAAAAAATTTGCGTCTAATAATACAAATGAAGTCTCAGATATAAGAAGGGTAAAAAATGCCATTGACATGGCACTTTTCAAAACTCAAATATCGCTCACAGAACTGGTTCTATTACTGCAAAAAGAGGGTATCAACACTGTTTTTAGAAAAAATGCAGAAGGCTTACTTTATGGGATTACCTACGTTGACCATACCACAAAATGTATTTTTAACGGCAGTACACTCGGTAAACAATACAGTGCTAAAGCGATACAGGAACGATGTGCATCCGTTAATACTGACGAGCAGAAAATGACAGGTTCAGTTAGTAAAAAATTACACGAAATCAAATTTGAAACACCGAAATCGGAAATAGTTGCAGCACTGTTTGGTGATGATTTCAGGAATAACAAATACGTAGGATCCAACACTATAATGGGTCAATTAGCAGAGATGCTCACCCAAGCGGAACAAACAGCTAATTATCTTCCATACGAGCTGAGAAACAAAAAGAAAAAAAGAAGAGGACAGTCCAATAATCGATAAAAATTTACATTATGGCTATGCAGACAGGAGAAAACGAACAGGCGCTGAGAAAGATCTTGGATATGACAAGACTTATCAGCATCATTATTTTAGTAATCCATTTTTATTATTACTGCTATGCTGCCTTTCAGCAGTGGCATCTGGTCAGCGGGTTTAGTGATAAAATAATGGGTAATATTTACCATACCGGATTATTCAGTAATTTTCATAAATCTAAACTCTTTGTACTGGGATTTTTAATCATTTCTTTAATTGGTGCAAAAGGGCGAAAAGATGAAAAGCTCAATTACAAAACAGCTTTTGCTTACATCATTACTGGCATTCTTGTATACTTTATAAGTTATCTTTTATTATACCTGAAAATAGAATTAATGCTGGCTGCAATTGCCTACATGATCCTAACTTCCTGTGGTTTTCTTCTGATGCTTTCAGGTGGCACATTATTATCGCGTATTATAAAGAACAGGCTCAACAGTAAAGATGTCTTTAATAAAGAAAATGAAACTTTTCCTCAGGAAGAAAGATTCCTGGATAATGAATATTCCATCAACCTTCCAGCCCGATATCACTTAAAGGACAAGGTAAGGGACAGTTGGATAAATATTATTAATCCCTTTCGGGGACTCTTGGTTTCCGGTACTCCCGGAGCCGGAAAATCTTATTTCGTTATACGTCATGTGATTACCCAGCACATTCGTAAAAAATTTACCATGTTTGTCTATGATTTCAAGTTTGATGACCTGACCAGAATTGTCTATAATACCTGGCTTAAATACAAACACCTCTATCCAAAATTACCTCAGTTTTATGTCATTAATTTTGATGACCTAACCCGGACCAACCGGTGTAATCCGTTAGAGCCGTCAGGTATGAGTGACATTACGGATGCTTCAGAATCTGCGCGCACTATTTTGCTCGGACTCAATAGGGAATGGATCAAAAGACAGGGTGATTTTTTTGTGGAATCTCCGATTAATTTTCTCTCGGCCATAATATGGTATTTACGAAAATACAAAGACGGCGAATTCTGTACACTTCCCCATGTAATTGAACTCATGCAGGAAGATTACGATAGTCTCTTTACCCTGCTTAGAACTGAGAAAGAAATCGAGGTACTCATTAATCCCTTTGTGAATGCCTATTTAAATAACGTAATGGACCAATTGGAGGGTCAAATTGCGTCGGCAAAAATTGCCATGGCCCGTCTTTCCTCTCCACAATTATATTATGTTTTATCAGGTAGCGATTTCACATTGGATATCAATAATCCTGCAGATCCCAAGATCGTTTGTATGGGGAATAATCCGCAAAAAATCCAAATATATGGAGCAGTGTTGTCACTTTATGTAAACCGATTGGTTAAACAAGTGAACCAAAAAAACAAGCAGAAAAGCAGCCTGATATTCGACGAATTTCCAACTATTTATCTCAACAATATGGATAGTTTAATTGCTACTGCCAGAAGTAATAAAGTAGCAACTTGTCTGGGCATTCAGGATTTTAGCCAGTTGCGTAAAGATTATGGACGAGAACAGGCTGATGTGATTATGAATATTGTTGGAAACGTTGTCAGCGGACAGGTTACAGGTGATACAGCTAAACAATTATCGGAGCGTTTTGGAAAAATTATGCAGGACAGGGAAAGCCTTTCCATTAATAGCGGAGATACTTCTATAAGCCGGTCCAAACAATTGGAATCCGCAGTGCCGCCATCCAAAATTTCTGGACTTAGTTCCGGCGAATTCGTAGGTATGGTAGCGGATGACCCTGATTGTAAAATAGAACTTAAAACCTTTCATTCTGAAATAATAAATGACCATGAAGCATTAAAAAAAGAACAGGATGGTTATCTCGATATTCCTATCATTCGAAAAGTCGATAATTCAATGGTACAGCGCAATTATCTGCAGATAAAAAAGGACATCAAGGATATCATTTATGCTGAAAAAGAAAGATTGTTAAATGATCCTGAATTGAAAAATTTAGTGATTAAGAAATAAACAATTAAACTCAGAATAATGATACAGCAGCAATTTATCGATATTATTCAATTAATAAAACAATCCAGATCAAATGCTATTGCAGCTGTTAACACTGAAATGATTAATCTGTACTGGAATATTGGGCAGTACATTCACAATCGTATAGAAACAGCACAGTGGGGAAAATCAGTAGTAAAAGAACTGGCTGATTTTTTACAGAAAAGCGAACCTGATTTAAAAGGATTTTCGGATGCCAATCTTTGGCGTATGAGGCAGTTTTATGAAATCTATAAAGATACACCAAAACTCGCACCACTGGTGCGAGAGATTAACTGGTCCAATAACCTGATTATCTTTTCAAGATGCAAAACAGTAGAAGAACGTGAGTTTTATCTAGGCTTTTCAAAAAGAGAAAAGTATAGTAAACGAGAACTGGAACGCCAAATTTCCTCAAGCCTTTTTGAAAGAACAATGATTGGAAATTCAAAACTCGCACCACTGGTGCGAGAAATACATACTGATATCAATAATACTTTCAAAGACAGTGATATTTTTGATTTTTTAAATCTTTCTGAATCCTATAGTGAAAACGAATTACAGCAGGGATTGATTAAGCAAATGAAAAATTTTATTTTAGAATTAGGCAAAGATTTTATCTTCATCGACCAAGAGTATAAACTGCAAGTAGGGAACAGTGACTTTTATATTGACCTTTTGTTTTACCACAGGGGATTGCAATGTTTAGTTGCTTTCGAATTAAAAGCCGATAAGTTTAAACCAGAACATTTGGGACAATTAAATTTTTATCTGGAAGCATTAGATCGTGAAGTTAAGAAGCCAAATGAAAATCCAAGTATTGGAATATTGTTATGTACTGATAAAGATAGTAAGGTTGTTGAATATGCACTTAATAGAAGCCTATCTTCTACTATGGTTGCAGAATATAAAATCCAGCTTCCAGACAAACAACTGCTAAAGCAAAAAATGCAAGAATTATTGAAATAGAAATAAATTAAATATATTAGCGATGCTATTTCACGAAGATAAAATTGATTTGATCTGAATTTCCAGGTTCAATTTAGTAAATGAATTAAAAAAGAATGTCATGTATGTATTAGACCATACCAAATTAATTACCGGGGATATTATTCTTATCCGAACATGGGATAAAACCTGTGTATTTATTAGAAAAGAATCTAATAGTAACTATTCTCATGCCCTTGTATATATGGGCGATATGAGCTGCTTGGAGTCAAACGCACTTGGAGTTGCGTCGCAAAACCTTCAAAGGTTAGGCTTTAAAAATATTGATGACGCAAAAGTTTTGAGATTAGATGATTTTGCTGACATAAAAAAATTGAGAACAGGAATAAATTTAGGCAGGTGTAAAGTCGGAACCAGTTATGCGTCTCGACATGAAGTAGAGAGATCAAATTTGGATACCGCCGAGAATGCCATGGAAAGCAATAGGCAATTCTGTACGAGATTTGTTGCCCAAATCTATTCAGATTCAGGAATAAATATAGTTTCTAATCCAGATTACTGCTCTCCAAAGGATGTCGAGGAATCAGATATTTTATTTGAAGTGATAGATGTATTACGACCTGCTTCGCCAGAAGAATGGGAATTAACACAGGAAGAAGATAATATAACCGTTTTACAGAGAGATGCCGGTTATATTTTTTTAAATGTAATTCGTACTATTACAAAAGAAGATATTCAAAGCTTTGATCAGGTCGAGGAATATTTGATTAAGAATCCAGATTATGATGAAGAATTCAATAATGAACTTATAAAATCTGAATATCTAAATTTGGGCGACCTTGAAAAAAATGGGAACCCCTCTGTTTATGATTTAGATTTATTTCTCAAGACTTACCATGAGATTTATGCTCTGGAATTGTCACAACAGCAATATTATGATGAATTAAATCGTATTCAAAATTTTAAGGCAGCTGCAGATAAGTATAATAAAATTTTCTTGAATACGAATTGTAAATATTTCGAGTCTATGATGAAATGTTATTTAAGACAAGTGCAGCTGGCAACAGAAAGAATGGCGGTTTGGACTGGTACCCTAAACCTATTCAAATGACATTTTAAGTTTTTTATTAGTCTCAGGTCGCGGTTCAAATTGGTTAGTTATCAAAGCAAAATGCTCTTATTAAATAAACAAGTATCTATTGTCATCTAATATTTTTAAGACTTGTGCTATTTTATAAGGCTTTGATTTGTGACTGTAAAGTAACTCATGGATGTCGCTTTTTAGTTTATTCAAATAGAATAGATCCATATTCTTTGCTTTAAGTATCCCAGTGTCTATAATGTTGAGCAGTTCTAAGGCTTTAATGCAGGTAGTTTCATCGTTTGCTTTACAGATGTTGCTAATGGTTTCAAAACACACTCTTAAAGGCGAATAATGATCGCCAAATAAATCTTCTGTTTTTGGAACTGAGAGGCATATATCAAATGTAGAAACCAGTATTTCTAATGCACTTGGATGGGTGAAATTCAACCATTCCTGGTTTCTAAAAGAAAATTCTCCTGCTTTATTATTAGCAATCTGATCCTTTATTATTTCGTTATATTTTATAAAACCATTCTCGTAATTTAAACTTATCAGCTTTCTTACAATTTCTTTTTCTGTATAAATATCATCAGCCAGTAAACTTGAGGATTTGTTAATTAAAAAATCTCTGGCGATGTCCTGCCGGTCTGCTTTTGTTAAAAGGGACACAATGGAATCATATAAAGATCGATTAGTTTCTCTGTTATTTTCTAGATTATAATTCAAAAGCTCTTTTAGGGTTTCCAAATCCCTGCTAAAGAAATTTTCTATTATTTCTCGTGCATAATAGTACCGCCCATCCTCTAGAAAAGTATATATTTTGGATTTTAAATCGAGATTTAACTTTTGAATGTCAATTTTATTTTCCTGGAGGTATTTTAAATGGTTACAATAATTTACTGGTGTAAGCGTTCCATTTAACAAGTTGTATATAATGCGTTCTTTAATTTTTTCAACAGGGACAAAAGCTTCCATATATTCTGTTGTAATGCCTTTCTCCAGAGAATTAAACCAGATCATGTTTAAAAGCAGCTCATTGTCAAAGTTAAATTGGAAAAACTTTTGGAATTTATAAATAGCTTCAAATACATAATATTTGTAGCTGGGTTCATTGTTCCCGGTAAAAAGGTGATTTGAGTAATATTCTTTAACTAAAGGAGTGTTTTCATCACACCAGTCTTTAATGAATTGTTTTTGTTTATCACAGATTTCAATTTTTTTATTTTTTTTATCTACTGGTAGGCTGTTTAATATATCGTGCATTATATTGGGCTTTGCTTCCAATATTTCTTTGTGGACTTTAGCTATATTTAACTTTTCCTTTCCAGAGTAATTGTCTCTCAGGATTTCATACAAAAGTTGTTTTGCATTACCGGTAACGCTTTTCTGAAGTTCAAAATCATTGTAATATTTATGATAGAATTTATCAAGATCTTCAAAGTTTAATTCTGTTTTACCAAGGTATTCATAAAGGATTGAAATTTGAGTTGCAATTTCGTTATTGTCAAACAAGACATTAAAATTCTTTTGATCTTTTGTTCGCCAATGTTCGCTCCTTATATCTAGTTCTTCCTGACTGCATTTCTCCTGAAAAATGTAAGGGTTTCGGGACTCAATATACTTTTCAAACTCTTTACTTAAATCAAAATTTCTATGGCTTAGTACATTTCTAAATTGATGCAGGAATTCTTCATTTACGCTGCCCGAAATGTATCTCTGCAGAACTTTTTCAAAATCATCTGCATTGATAATTGCCGCTAAAAAATGTCTGTCGCAGGAGTTTCCGCTAACGGATTCAATTATTGTATCAAATAGAGGCGTTTCAAGACCACAGGCTTCAGCAACATCTAACAGCAGATCATCATCGTAATGATTTGCTTTATCGTTTATGACTGCATTTGAAATAATTCTAATTAAATCCGGATGAAATTGTCTATTCAGTCTGAAAAATCCTTTTACATGAGCTGAAAACTCTTTTATCAAACTTTCTTTAAACGAATGGTTTTTCTGCCTTTCTATGGAATATTCATAAATTTTCAGTAGTACAGATCCGTTCTCAATCTTAGTAAACAAGCTGAATATATCGTCCTTGGTTGATGTAATGGAACCATATTTTGCTTGTGATTTCCATTTTTTGATCGCAATTGTTTTGTCTAATATTTCTAAAAAGTAATCAATATTTTCAATTGTTGATGCTACGGGCACACTCGATAGGATTGCACGGATAATTTCTTTTTCATCTCTGTTTTCAAGCAGTTCGATGATTTGATTAAAAAAAACAGAATCTTCATTAAGGCCTAGGCTCTTTGTAAGCATAATGGCATCCTCCACAAGATATATGTAATTTTCCTCTGTAGAATTGTTTTCCCTGATGATTTCCAGAACTATTGTTTTTATCTGCTCAAAATATACCGGCGGGACATTCATGTAGGACAGAAGTTTTAAAGCGGACATTCTGGCTCTTCTATGACGATCTTTACTCCTTATTTCAGAAATAAGGAATCCAATATTGGCCTCGCATTCACTAAATAATGCAATGCTTTTTAAGTCGTTAATCCAAAGGTTGTCTTCTATGCAGTTTTTGGTAAAAAAGTTTTCCAAAACCTTAGATTTTATTTGGTCTGTAATCCTGTCTGAATCCGCATTAAAAAGCAATTCAAAATCATGTTTAAGCAGCCAACCAATCAAGGAATCGTATAAACTTTTCTTTGAAAAAATAAGATTCAACAGAAAGGTAACAACATTATGCCATGTTGGGTGAACTTTATTTGTCTCTGCATCAATTTTAATTATTTCAATAATTTCATCAAAATCCAAATCAGACAAAATACTGGCAACAAAATATTCTTGAATATTTTTAAGCACAAAGCTCCAGTTGTCAGCCATATTTTCTTCCAGAAAAGAGTTTTTAGCAAGACTTATTTCATCCACCTGAGCCACTCTTTTAATTTCACCGGCAGTTAAAAATGGTTTCTGCATAGCTTCTAATGCAAAAGCTATTTTTTTGGTGTAGCTTAAAATTCTGTCTTTATCAAATATGGTGTCATTGCTGAATTTATTCATTCTGTCATCATTTAATCTTGAGTTGACAAATTCCTGAATTAGCAAGGCCTTGTTAGTCAGCAGCACTTTGTGGATTTCATAATAGCTTCCTATTAAATCAAGATAAAAAGGATTTTCTAAAATTTCCCTGTTTTTAGAGTAGTCAAAAGTTCTGTGATCTTCTAAATCTAAATGATATTTAGATTTAAGAAATTCTATTCCACTGGAAACACTGACCTCATTTAAAAAGTATATATCCAGATCATTGATGTTTTTTATATATTTTTTGTAAATATTTGTTCGGCAGCTAATTATAAGCGAGAGACTTTTATTATCAAATAATCCGTTGTTCTCAGCGATAAAACTTCTCAGCTTGCTGCTGAAGTCTGTAATGTTTTCAATTTCATCAACACCATCAAAAATTACAGCAAGCTTTGGAATTAACTTGAAATTTGCCGGTAGAAAATCTTCTATTTGAGAGGAAATTGTGAAATTCTTTAATGTTTTAAAGAAAGGGATTATGTTTCCCGTTTCTCTGGTATTCCAAAGTTCAACAGCTAACTGTTTTAATTCTGAAGTTTTGCCGTATCCCGGATTACCTAACAAAACAATGCCCTTTTTACTTTTTTCCAGTTCAGAGAGCAAAGTTTTCTGATTTGAAATTGGCATATAAAATTCATGCTCCCTTTTTTGGTTTTCCCTTAAACTCCTCTTAATATGATATTTGTCAATTTCAATATTTTCGATATACTTTTCCTTGTCCGACTCATCAACGACAATCTTTTGCAAATTTTTGTCCGAGAAAATAAACTTGTCAAATTGGTTTAAAACATCTTCTCTTTCTTCTTCATTCAAAATAGGGGCATCAATGCTGTATACTTGTCTAAAGATTTCAGGATATAGCGCAAAGTACTTTTCAACATCAGTATCCGGACTTAAAAAGGCAACCTTAAATTGCGCATTGGCAAGGCTTTCCAAAAAAGGTTTATTTCTGGTTTCCTCAAAAATATTACTGAATTTTCTACGGGGTGATATAAAAAGCGCCAGATCAATTTTATCATGGGTAGATGCAAGTTGAGGCAGCTTAATCATCGCATCTGTATAATTCAGCTCTGTGGTATAATCTTTACATTCACTATAAATGGATCTGCTCAGGTATCTATTATCAACAATGTCAACTAGGTTGTCATATCCATCTTGTGAGCCTGATAACTGGACTCTTTTGCGTACAACAGC
The DNA here is from genome assembly GCF_052113665.1 of Flavobacterium sp. W22_SRS_FK3. Lineage (NCBI taxonomy): Bacteria > Pseudomonadati > Bacteroidota > Flavobacteriia > Flavobacteriales > Flavobacteriaceae > Flavobacterium > Flavobacterium sp. W22_SRS_FK3. The sequence continues at coordinate 328,202 of NZ_JBGQOF010000003.1, forward strand.
AAACTGTAATTCCTTAAAAATTTTTTCAAGAAAATCCATAGCTAGGATTTCTAAATCTCCTCCTTTTTTTGACATAAAAAACAAATTCTAAATGAAATACAAATATAGTATAAGAAGAAGCAAAAATATGATGAGGTTTTTTTAAGTATATGCTTTCCGATTGCGTCGTTTGATTACATATAAAGTTAAAATTTTCACTTAAAGCTTTCACTCGAAACGGACTAAAAGGGCAGCTAAGATAGTGACTTAAGCATGCCCCGTGCGCATAATGGCGTCGCTCCCCTTGCCACCCTTCGGGACTTATAGCACTTACCCATCCTTAAGCCACTGGCATCTTGCTTTCTTTTTTCCCGTTTTTTCGTTTTGAAAACATTTTTTGTGGGAGCAGGATTAGAGAGAAAGTAAACAATAGTAATCTTTAAATTTTAAAATTATGGAAATCACAGGACGATTAACAGCAGATGCATCAGTTCAAAAAGTGAACAATGACAAACAAGTGGTCAATTTCAGTATTGCCATCAACGACAATTACAAACCTAAAGAAAGTACCGAAGTAAAGGAAGTAACAACCTATATCAATTGCTCTTATTGGTTAAATACTGCTACAGCACAGTGGCTTAAAAAAGGAACTCTTGTACAGCTCTTTGGGCGTATTGGCATGAATGTCTACAATAACAGCCAAGGTGTAGCGGTGGGCAGTTTGACCTTTCACACCAACAATATTAAAATTTTGGTTTTTCCCAAAAAAGCAGAAACTGATACAGCCAATTCAACAGTAAAGGAAAAGAAATCAAAAAAAGCACAGGACGTACCTTTTTAATAATAGAGTAATCATTTAAAATTTAGCATCATGGCACACAATATAAATTACAACGAGCAGTCAGGAAAACACAGTTTTTTCAGCACGAAGCAAACAGTATGGCACAATTTAGGGCAGGTTATTACCGATTACCCAACAAGCGCCGAAGCAATTAAGCACGCAGGTTTAGACTATCAAGTAGAAAAACGTACACTATTTACCCCCAGTTCAGACGAAATTATTTTGGATAATGAAAGAATGCACAATAAAATAGAAGTCCCGAATTATTTCAGTACGGTTCGCACCGATAACGATGCCGTATTGGGCGTAGTTGGTAAAGATTACCAAATTGTACAAAATAAGGATGCCTTTTCTTTTTTTGACAGTATCGTAGGCGGTGACGGTATCCTATACGAAACCGCAGGAGCACTCGGAAAAGGAGAACGCATTTTTATAACAGCTAAACTTCCTGATTATATCAGGGTTGGCAATGATGATTTGATTGAAAAATATCTTTTCCTTACCACTTCCCATGACGGAAGCGGAAGCATAACTGCGGCATTCACGCCCATAAGAATCGTATGCAACAATACGCTGAATGCCGCTATGAACAACAAGACCAATACGGTGCGTATTCGTCATACTTCTAATGCTAAACAGCGTTTGGAACAGGCACACAAAGTGATGGGTATATCCGATATGTTATCGACACAAATGGAATCCATTTTTAACCATTGGACAAAAATCAGAATCACGGACAATGAAGTAAAAAAACTAATACAGTCTGCCCTTGTTCCAAATAAGGAAGTGCATAAAACCATACAAGATGGTAAGGAAGAGGAACTTTCTACTTGCTTTACAAATATGGTGGATAATGCATTTGAATATGCCATGAGCAACCCGACACAATTGATGGATTCCACAAAAGGAACTGTCTTTGGGGCGTACAATGCAGTCACAGGATATTTTCAGAACGTGAGAAATTACAAAGATGAAGAGGCTAAATTAACTTCCCTTTTGATGAGGGGTACAGGGCAAATCCGTACACAATCGGCTTTTAACCTTTGTGTGGATTTTGCCAGTAAAGGCTCAGATACCTTGATTTTCAATTAGCTAATCAGGACAGGCATAATCTGCCTGTCCTTTTAAACCCTGAAAACATGATACAAATAGAAGAAAAAATGGAGAGAATATTGAAGTTCTAAATTTAGCAGAGGCAATAAAAAAAGCAGACTACTCATTACGCAATCGCAATATAGCTAATGATGTTTGTGTATTTTAGTATTTTTATTTTCAAACATCTTTAGTAATCGACAAACACGTCTATAAGCTTTAGATAGATGTTAGTTCCGTATCAGCGATTTTAAATTGTCTTTTGTCGATTTTTTAAAGATAAAAATCAGAAATTAATACATATATTCGCAAAAATTTTCGTGAATGAAAGTACTATTACACTTATTAATATCTTGTTCTTTTTTTAACGCTGTAACCTACGCACAAAATGAGACCAATATCACCTACGGATTAAAACTCGGAGGAATTTATTCCAAAATCAGTAATTTACCTGAAAGCATTAAAGGCAGGGATAACACTTTTGATAATAGTGTTATGGAAAGCAAAGGGGGCTACGGAATCGAAGGCGGCTTCTTTTTAAACTGTAAACTTTACGATACACGTGTTGCGATTCAACCAGAACTTTTATTCAGGCAGTCATCTCAAACTGTCAATTATCACGATACTACAGGCAAGGAATTTGAATTAGGATTAAAATATTCCTATTTGCAGATTGGGGCATTATATAAAGTTTATCCCTACGAAGGTTTAAATTTAGGGGTTGGTGCCTTCTACGGCATCAGTTTATCTCCCAACAATATTACGTATCAATCTAACGAAGCTGGCGGAATGTATGATGTTGCCACCAGACAGTTCTATCAGGACGGTCTTGACGGCGCAGACGATTTCGCGCTATGCTTTGCATTAGGTTATGAATTGCACGAAAGTATTCACTTTGATTTACGCTATTATTTAGGGGTAAAAGATGTGGTAAAAAGTAATGCATCTTCTTTTCAGTTTATCGAAAATCAAAACAAAAGCGGAGTATTTAGTTTTTCGTTAGGCTACAGTTTTCATCAATGGTAATTTCAATAAAAAACATGAAAAAAATTATTTTGCTACTACTTTTAGTGAGCACAAAATCGCTGTTTGCACAAGGGAACAGAGAAATCACGTATGGCCTTTTTGGAGGCGGTATTTATTCAAAAATGTCAAATCTTCCCGATGTGATAGTTCCAAAAGGAGTTTATGAAGGCTATACGTTAAAAGAAGAAGGCAAATTTGGCGGAACGGCAGGTTTAGTAATCAATTGGAAATATCCGTATGCAAATGTTGCAATCCAGACTGAAATCTCCTATTCAGGTCAAAGTACTGATTTAAATTATGATGACATCAAAGGATTAAAATACAAGATGACTTTTGGCTACAGCTATATCAACATTGGTGCACAGTTCAAATATTATCCGGTTGAAGGATTTTATATAGGCGCAGGACCATATGTTGGGTTTAATATTGCCAGTGATAATATCAAATATACCTCGAATGCCCAGGAAATATTTGCCGATTCAGGTACTTACTTTGAACCGGATGCCAATGTGCAAAAAGTACTGAAAGAATCATTGACCGGGAAGAATTATTTCTACGGAATGTTGTCTGCAGGATATGAATTCAGTTCTAACTTATCTATTGGGGCAAGATACACTTTAGGTCTTACAGATGCTTTGACAACGGAAGAAAACGGGCACCGCTACAGCGAAAATAAAAACAAAATCAATAGTATTTCCTTGATTATTGGTTACTCATTTGACTTTGATGATCTGGCTAATTTCTAAAGGTCGATTTCATTTTAAAACATAGAGAATTATGTATAGAAAGATTTTTTCAGCATCGGTTTTTATAACGTTATTGGCAGGTAACTTAATTTTCTCCCAGCAAAAAGTACTGCCTGGAGCTGTTGAAGATCCCACTTTCTGGATTAAAACCCGAAACAACGCAGAAGCTTATTATTGGGAAAACCTGATGAAAAAAGAAGGCAAAATATCAGCAAAAAAGCATACCGGAGCCCCTTTTAATTTTAATCCGAGTATTGTTTTTGATTCGGCTCAGGATTCGCTGATCTTGCCTTTGGGCACAGAGAGTAAAAGACGCCAGACCTTATTTATGGTTTACAAAGTAAAAGACAGTTTGAAAGAACAATTTTTATGGACGATAAACGATCCCCAAAAAATGCTTACAGTTGCAACCAATAAACGTTTGGTTGATCTAAAAAAATATTCTTACAAATCCTATCAGGAAAAAATTAAACCTCATAAAGCCAACATTCATTTTTTTCAACAGAATGTAACGGATAGTGTTGCAAAGTTATCGTCATTAACGATTGGGCAAAAGTCTAAATTTGAGAAATTACCACCGGAAGAGTTTAAAGGAAATATAAGTGAAATCTTGGTTTACAACAGAGTTTTATCTGGCAAAGAAACCCAAAAAGTAGCGAGCTACCTCGGAATCAAATACGGTATTTCACTTTCGCAATTTGAAAGCAAAAACTACCTCAACAGTAAGGGAGAAACCATTTGGGATATCGACAAGCATAAAGGTTTTGATTCCTCTATTACCGGTGTTGGAAGAGATGATGCCAGCGGATTGCTGCAGTTGAAGAGCAGTAACATGATTGAAGAAGGATTGTTGACCATGGAACTCAAAAGCAAATCCAATATAATACCAAACAATTACTTTACTTTCTGGAGCGATAACGGAAAAAATCTATTAGTCAAAAAACAGGAACAGGGAGAACCAATTGGTATTGCAAGACAATGGCAGTTAGATTTTGCTAACCCTACTGATCTTAGTCTTGACTGGTCTTTAAATCCCAATTTTATAAAAGGGACTTTACCCAAAGACACCTATTACTGGCTGTTGGTTGATTATTCAGGAAAAGGAACCTATGACGAAAACAATTCCGAATATGTTCGTTTGGCAAGCACGTCAACTACAGAAAAATTGGTTCTAAAAGATTTTGACTGGAACAAGCAGAAAAGCGGAACAACAAAATTTACGATAAAAGTCGCACCTGAAATGTTCAGCAGGGTCTGGATAACGGAAGCCACTTGTGGCGTATCAGGGTCCGGGCAGTTAAATTATAGTATTGAAGGCGGCGAAGCTCCTTTTACCGTTACCGTTAAAAAAGAAGGAAGCGCTGATGTGGTAAAACAGTGGAATCAGGCCGCGAAAAGTACTACGGGAGTCCAGCTTTCTTCTGGAACTTATGATTATATTGTTCGGGATGGTAAAGGAAATTTATATACGGAAACCGTTTTTGTAGCTGATAAAGAGGGAACATTTCCGAATTTAAAATCAGATTATTTATTGACGGGTGGAAATGCCATAACACTTGATGCAAGTGCAGGTTTACCAACCGGAAATTATGAATACCAATGGTTTTATGAAGGAGATTTTATAGACAATAATCCTAAAATTCTGGTAGATCAGCAAGGTAATTACGAACTACGATTGATAAATGGTCAGGAATGTAAAACGGCGACCAAAATTGCCATCGCTACTGATGGAAAAGAAATTACCAATTCGAGTGTCATTATTTTATATCCTAATCCAACTACAGACGGTCATTTTTCCGTTGCGATGCAATATCCACACAAAACAGATATAACTATTAGTGTTTACGCCCTCACAGGAGCTCTTATAAAACAAAAGCACCTTACTCAAATAGAAACTTATTTGTATGAGGATACGATCAATAGTCCATCTGGAATGTATCTGGTTACTGTAGCTTCAGAATTTGGTACAAAAACTTTTAAAGTTATTGTGAAATAATTTAAACATAAACGATTCCCCATAATCGATTAACCTGCTTTATGAAAAATAAAATTATAATACTGGTGTTTTTAATAGGTACATTTTTGTTTGCCGCAAATTTTGGACCGTACAAAATAGCTTATTTATTCGCTGAAAGCACTTCTGAAAAACAATCGGATGTTGTAGCAACGGATTCGATTAGTATTGTTAAAAACGAAACTAAAAACACGAAATCATTTTCGGCAGATATTGCAGAAGGAATTATTGGTGTTGCCGATGCTTCTGATGTGGATGATGCTTATGATAACGTTTTTCATCTTACAGTAGATGCTTTACCTGATAATGGAGAAAGCGCTTATTTAGAATACGAATTATACGGATACGATCAGGCAGCTTCGATTTCAAGAAGTTTAAACAACCAGCCCAGTATAGGAGGACAATTTTTATCTCAAAATAAAAACTGGACCAAACAATCAGAACTGCTTTCTGAAAAATCTTTGCGCACCGGAGATAACGTTTTGTTATTTACCGCTCCTGAAGGTATTTCGAATTCATATCGAATCAAAAATGTTAGAATTGTTTATAAATCGGCACTTCCTTCAACCGACTTTACGTTATTGAAATCAGAAAATAAACTGTACATCAAAGGGACAAATTTTCCGTCTCAGATAAAAAAAATGACAATTGGAGGCATTGCAATTGATGTAAACCAGCCTGAATTTGAATTGATTTTTGATACAGCCGCCATCGGTAATTCTATTGTTGTGACTAAAGAAACTTCAGCCGGAATTATAACCAATGAAAAATTAGAGGTAGGGCATTTTTCTAAAGTTGACCGTTTCAGACCGATAGAAAATGCAAAAGAGCGCATATTCAAAACCATTCATTTTGAAAGTGAAAACAAATTAGCTTACAAGGAATTCTCTGCTGTTTTTCCAGTTGGAGCCTTAAAAAATAACATTTCTGTTTCTGTAAGCGGACTGAGAAAAATAGACATTGCACCATTAAATTCAGCAATGGTCAATGTTACGGGAACAAATGCAGGATTCCGATTATTACCTCACGGAACTATCTTTGAAAAAGCCGTAACCTTATCACTGCCCTACGATAAAAAAACAATTCCCGAAGGATATACCGAAAAAGACATCAATGTATTTTATTTTGATGAGAATAAGAGACTATGGCAGGAAGTAACCAAAGATTCATTGGACATTAAACAAGGAATCATTAAAGCGAAAACGACACACTTTACTGATTTCATTGCCGGAATCATCAAGATGCCCGAATCTCCGGAAACTTCAGGTTATACCCCTACAAGCATCAAAGATCTAAAAGCCGCAAGTCCGCTGGTTGGTATACAATCTATAGCACCCCCTTCAGCAAATGGAAGAGGAACAATGAGTACAGGGTTTTCTATCGTGATTCCAAACGGACGTGGCGGTATGCAGCCTTCATTGAACCTTCAATATGACTCTGACGGCGGACACAGCTGGGCCGGAATGGGCTGGGATATTTCTACCCCGGCAGTAAGTATTGAAACACGATGGGGAGCACCGCGATATGATGCATCTTATGAAACTGAAAGTTATTCAATTGCTGGAGAGGCATTAATACCAAATTCCCACAGAGCAGCCTGGATCGGAAGAACCTCTGATAAACAATTTTATCCTAGACGCGAATGTGCTTTTCAGCAGATCATCCGTAAAGGATCTTCTCCTAAAAACTACTATTGGGTCGTAAAAGACAAAAGCGGTGTTGTGAGTTATTATGGAGGAAATGCCTTAGGGCTTTCAACTGCAGGGATTTTGCAGGATGCCAACGGGAATATCGGGCATTGGGCGCTTTGTCTTCAGGTTGATTTAAAAGGAAATACTGTCGAATACGAATACGATAAGAAAGACGGAGAGCTTTATCTTAAGAAAGTATATTACACCGGTTTTGGCAGTACAAAAGGAAATTACACTGTCACTTTTGTAAAAAATGCTGATTTAGGCGAAGCCAACCGCCCCGACGTTCAGGTATCGGCCCGACTAGGTTTTAGACAACTCAACAATCAGTTACTGCGAAAAATTGAAGTGCGCTACAAAGATGAAATGGTGCGGAGCTATGAGCTGAATTATAAAGAAGGCGCTTTCAAGAAAACGTTGCTTAAATCGATCTCTGAGTATGATTCGAAATCTAAATTATTTTATACCAACACACTCGATTATTTTGATGATGTTCGTGATACATCTGGTAAATATAATCCTTTTGGGCCGGAGATAAATTGGACTGTACCGGGAGATAATCTGGTCAATACCGCTATTCCTTCGATCAATGATATTTTATTTTCGGGACATCACTCCTTGGTTAGCAGTTCAGAAGGATCGAATGTTGGGATCAATTATCGTATTGGAGTTGGATTTGCCGGTCAGACCGGCAATCTGAAACCTTTTACAGTTGGAGGTCATGGTGGAAATGGATGGGGAACATCAGATACAGCCGTACTCATGGAAGATCTTGATGGAGATGGTCTGCCTGACAAGATATTTAAAAATAAAAACGGGGTTTTTTACCGAAAAAATCTATCTGCAACAGGTCAGAATTCTTTCGGGGAAATGCAGGAAATCAACATTAGTGATCTTGGATATTCTAAGTCAACATCATTCAGTTGGGGAGTCGATTTAAACCTGAAATTTGGAAATATCGGATACGATCAGCAGCGTTCTACCAGTAAAACAAAAATCTATTTTATGGATTTTAACGGTGACGGACTAATCGATTATGTTCGCAACGGACAGGTTTATTACAACAGATTGGTAAATGGGGTTCCAACTTTTAAAAACAGCAGTTCAGGAACACCATCGCCGGTTGCAGGAGGTGGAAATGTAACCATTTCCGGAACAACAACACTTTCGATCGAAGAAATAGAAAAACAAAATCCCCTGCATGATGTTGTGCGTATGTGGGAAGCTCCTGTAAAAGGAATAATTTCAGTTTCACACGAATATCAATTAGTTGCAGCAACTACTGTTGAACAAATTAAGGCACGTGCAGAATACGTAAATAATGCAGGAGATGACAAAGCAGATGGTGTACGCTTATATTTTCAAAAAGGAACGCAACTTTTATGGGATGAGGCAATTGGCGCAACAGATTACACCACTAAAACGAAACAAAATAATGCTATTTCAGTAGAAAAGGGAGAACGTTTATATTTCAGGGTCAGTGCTGTAAAAGATGGAAATTTTGATACCGTTATTTGGGATCCGGTTATTACGTATTCTCAGGTAAAACAGTTCGACAGAGCTCTTAATAACAATATATTTTCAAGCGATTTTAATGTTCCGGCAGCTTTAAAAGATGCCAATTTATATTCGTTATCAACCTATAAAGCAAGTAATGATTTTTTTAGCAGTAACAACACATCAAAAGTAATTCCGGTAGCAGGAACAGTTTCCTTTAAAGGAATCTTAAATAAACCCGTTACATCGGATCATATTCGACTGGTAATTACCAAAACCTATTTGGGACAAACAAATCCACCGGTAATTGTCTACCAAAAAAACTTTTTGGCAAATGATGTCGCTACTTTTGATTTGGCATCTGTAAGCCTGCCTGCTTTTGAAGCAGATACGCAGGTAACATTGTCCTTAGAAACAGATACCAATATCAATTGGCAGACCATTTCATTTGCGCCAACTGTTACCGTTCCTTCTTATCCGGGTACACCAACAGAAGAGGTTCCTATGGAAGTATATCATTTATTGTATAATAAAAGAGAAGGCAATTATATTATACCGGGTGTTACTTCAACAGTGAGCGGAAAAGTGAAACTGAATATACTGCCTCAGGATTTGGTTTTGGCAACCTCTTTTCCTCCGGGGCCACTTAATAAATACAACGGAGAAGTTATCCTTTCGGCAAAGCAGAATAATATCCTATTGGCACGTAAACGATATCAGCTTACAGCAGGAACCTTGGTTGAAGTTCTCAATGCTTTTGACAATGCAGTAGTTTATCCCGATGCAGCAGCAGGAATACCGATTCAGTTAGAAACTACGGTTTCAAATCCGCTGAGTGTAGATATTCTTAGAAATTATCCAAAAGCAAATGCACTGAATATTCAGGTTCAGGTAACAGATCTAAAAGACCTGACCGATCTTACCGATGATGTGATTTGGAACGCTGCCACAGATAATTTTGCAATTTATAGCCTTTTTAATCCTGATGAAAGAACCTTGGGGTTGTATTATAGAAATTGGGGTGGATTTGTAATTAACGGAAATCTGGCTACAAACACCATAGATCAAACTAAACTAAAACAATCAGATGCCTATGCGACAGAACCGGATGTAAACAATACCGATCCGGACAGTTATGACGGCAAAGGATATGAAGTTTCTGATAGTTATTTTGTATCCTTAAATCCATCTTACACAAAAGCAAAATGGGAAGGTCTGGAAGAAACGATTTATATGCAAGGAGCAGTAATAGGAACTTCCAGACTTGGAGAAGACGATATTGCTGATTATACTGATTTTTCTTTACCAACATTAAATGGAGGAAGCACATCGGCACTGGACATGATTAGCGAAAGTAAAAGTAAAAGTATCGCCGCCGGACTGAGTGCCGGTCCTGCTAATATGGGATACAGTAAATCTATTGATGGAGATTCAAATGTAACCCAGACCATGGGAGATTTTAATGGAGACCGATTTCCAGATTATATTAGGGGAAGTAACGTGCAATTGACAAAACCAATAGGAAGTATTTCTGATGAAGTAATTAATTTAGGTGATAATTTTAGTCACGCCGAAACAACATCAGAAGGCCCAAGTTATGGTGGAGGTTACAGTCACGGTACCGCTAAGAGTGCTGGAACCCTTGTAATAGGAAAAGAAGCCGCAAACAGGATCGCGGCACAATCTGCAGCAGATAAAGAAGCAGCAAAAGCATCGGATAAACTGTCTGTCAATGCCTCTCAGGGTTATGGCACGGATAAATCAAAAATGATCCATGCTGATATTAACGGTGACGGATTACCGGATAAAATTACCGATAATGGAACGGTCTTATTAAATACTGGATATGGTTTCTTAACAGCTGAAAACTGGAATAACAATGGACTTAATGCAGGAACTTCTACCGACTGGAGTTTAGGATTGGGTTACAATTTTAATGCAGGCTCTATTACAGCCGGAGCCAATTATGCCCGTTCAACATCCAATGGCGATAAGTCCTTTATGGACATTAATGGTGACGGACTTCCAGATAAAATTGAGTATGTACAGGGAAAAATGATTGTAGCTCTAAACTTAGGAGGGTCGTTTGATACACCTATTACTTATCCTACTTATTCTGAAATGAACCAGAATAAAAGTGTGAGTTATGGTTTTAATGTCGGTTACTCGTATGATATACCTATTTGGCTGCTACGCCTTACACCATCATTAGGAGCCAGTAAAGGATGGAGTACGTCACGTTCCGAAGCTACTTTTATGGACATTGACGCAGATGGAAATACCGATTATGTTATCTCTACCGACGAAGATAATTTGAAAGTCCGCCTGTCTAACATCAAAAGAACCAACAAGCTAAAAAGTGTTACCAACGGCGCTGGAAACAGCTATGTAGTAGATTACGAATTAACCAAACCAAGTTACGAAAATCCTTCAGCCAAATGGGTTCTGCAATCTGTAGATATTTTTGACGGACATACTGGCGATGGTATAGATCATTCAATTGCCAAATTCAGATACGAAGATGGTTACCAGGACCGTCGTGAAAGAGAATTTTATGGTTTCGCAAAAGTAATTCAGGAACAAATTGATGCAGCTGATAACTCGGTTTTCTCAACAACGGTTCAGGAATTTTACAATAGCGATTATTTCCGTAAAAATTTGTTGAAGCATAGTTACACGTTGGATAAAAACAACAAGATGCGTCAGGAGTCAGAGAATGAGTATAGTTTTATTGACGTAGCGACTCAGGCAAGTGTACCGGTATCAGACCTGAATTTACCTTCGTGCGATGCCAAACGTATTTTTATAGGTTTGGTACACTCCAATCAAAAAATGTATGAAGGCGGAAGTGATTATCTGGAAACCAATACTTTTAATAAATATGATGCAAACGGAAATATCATTCAATATGAAGATTTAGGCAATGGTTCAGCTGTTGGCAAGGTAACGGCAAAAATCAGTTATTACGAAAGCACAACACCTTATTACGGCGGAATTCCGAAACAACTGGAAATTTATACTACGGATGGACTTCGCCGCAAAAGGGCTACAACAATTAATACCAAGACAGCAGAAGTTACCCAAATTAAAAATTACGCAGCTGCGGATAAAATTGCACTTACGGATATTGCGTATGATACTTACGGAAACCTTCAAAAAATAACAGGGCCGGAAAATCATAAAAAACAGCGTATGACCCTGGAATATACTTATGACACAGGCAATCATCAATATATGACCGAAATAAAAGATGCTTTTGGCTACCAGAATAAAATGGAATATGATTACCGTTTTGGCACGCCATTAAAAACCACAGACCGTAACGATCAAAGCACAATATATTCGCTGGATAGCAAAGGGCGAGTGGCCACAATCAAAGCACCTTACGAAATTGCCTCGGGAAAACCCTATACGATTGCTTACGAATATTTTCCGGAGGCCAAAGTGCCGTATGCCAAAACTAGAAACTATGATCCTGAATTGGATAAAGATATTGAAATTTACTCTTATAATGACGGATTAGATAGATCGTTGCAAGTAAAAAAAACTGCCAGTTTGTTCACACAAGCAGGCAATCCAGATAAGGATGCATTAATTGTTTCAGGTAAAATTATTTATGATGGTTTAGGTCGTCAAATAGCTAATTATCAGCCAACCATTACCAATAGCATAGATAATGATTTTAGTACAGTCATTGCAAATGCATCACCTACCATAACAGAGTATGACGAAGGAAGTCGAGCAGTTAAAATAACTCTACCAGACAGAACTACTAACTTTACAGAATATACAATAGATACTTATGAGGGAATAACTGTATTAAGTACGGTCAAGAAAGACGCTCTGAATAAAATTACTCAAACTTTTACGGATGCCACAGGCCAAAATGTAGCTATTATTCAAAATGATCTAGTTGTAAAATATGAAACTAATGCATTAGGCGAAATGATAAAAGTAACCGACGCTATGGGGCAAGTTACGAAAAGCAGTTACGATTGGTTAGGCAGACGAATTGAGTTTACACATCCTGATGCAGGAACAACAACCATGCAATATGATTTGGCAGGTAACTTAACTAGTCGAATTACGCAAGACATTAAAAATACAGTACCAAACGATGGTGCAATACAATGCGAATACAATTATAACCGATTAGAAAGCATAAAGTACCCGAAGAATCCACAAAATAATATACAGTACAATTATGGTAAGTCCGATGGAACAGCATCGCGCCGGGGCAGATTGTGGTTTGTGCAGGATGCCAGCGGTGGACAGGAATTTTTCTATGGAAAATTAGGCGAGATCGAAAAAGAAATCCGCACCCTTCGTATTACGCCAACCGATATTCAAACCTATATTTCGCAATATGAGTACGATACCTGGAACCGTCTCCAAAAAATAACTTATCCTGATGGGGAGGTTGTTGAATATACCTATAATCGTGCTGGTAAGTTGTATAGTATGAAAGGTAAAAAAGAAAATCATACTTATGATTATATTAAACAATTAGGATATGATGAGTTCGAGCAACGCAAATATTTGAAGTACGGAAATGATACCGAAATGTATTACACTTACGATCCTGTTATGAGGAGATTGCAGCAATTGCAATTGCAAAGCGTTTCGAGACAAGTCATGAACAATGCTTACGGGTACGATTCAGTAGGGAATGTTTTAAGTATAAAAAATACGGCACCAATTGTAAACAATACATTAGGAGGAACCTCTGCACATGAATACCAATACGATGATTTCTACCGTTTAAAATCGGCAAAAGCATCTTATCAGGGCGAGTTTACCAAAGCCAGTTATGAGCTCAATATGAGCTATAACAAAATGCATAATATTACCAAAAAAGATTTGGTGCATACGGTTAACAACGAACAGAAAGGCTATGCGTTGGATTATAATTATGACAACGAACTGCATCCTAACGCACCAAACAAAATTGCCGAAGCAGGAAAAACCGAACCACGGGAATATGTATATGACGGCAACGGAAACCCAACCAGCTATACGGAAGAAAAGAGTTTCAGAAAAATGACATGGGACGAAGAAAACCGTTTAATGGGAATTAACGACAATGGAAGAATCCATCAGTTTACATACGATGCAGCAGGCGAACGAGTTATTAAAAGTTCAGGCGATTCTCAGAATGTTGCCATTAATGGACAGACCGCAGCAACCATTGTACATACCGATGATTACACCGGGTATGTTTCGCCTTACTTTGTGATTAGTAAAGGAAAGTTTACCAAACATTATTTCGAAGGTGCAGGAAGGATTGTAAGCAAGTTAGGAAACGGATCATTTGCCCAGCCCTTAAAATTGACTGCAGGAGGAGTAAATTACGGCAAACTCACTGCCGAGCAGCAAAAAGCTTTGGACAATTATGTGAAAGGTTTAGGAGTTCCTCCTGGACCACCAACACAACAAGGAATTTATGCAACACCTGAGTTTACAGGTGATCCTTACCCAAGTGAAGCACTTAAACCTGTTGAAGAAAATCAGGAACCGCCAGAAGGCTGGCCAAGAAATCCAATATTCAATGCACCGGGTGATGTCCCGGGACCACCGGTACAATTTGGACCACCCGTTGAACCAGAGACTGTAAAGTCAGGAGAAGGATTTACCGGAATTGGATTGCCGGAGAATGATATTTTTTACTTTCACCCTGATCATTTAGGAAGTACTTCGTATATTACAGCTAAAAACGGTTCTATTTCACAGCATGTGGAGTACATAGCTTTTGGGGAGGTTTTGTTTGAAGAGCATTCCAGCTCGTTTTCTTCGCCGTATCTTTTCAACGGAAAAGAGTTAGATCGGGAGACTAATTTGAGCTATTATGGGGCAAGGTATTTGGATATGAAGACTAGTTTGTGGTTAAACGTTGATCCACTTGCAACAAATAATCCAATATTTGAGAAAGAGTTTTATTTTGACGGAGATCATAATGGTGGGATTTTTAATTCTGGAAATTTGTCAAATTATAATTATTGTTATCAAAATCCTATTAAATTTGTTGATCCTAATGGAAAGCAATCATGGGCATACGCAATATTAGGATTTATTGAAGCAGATATACTTGTACCAGAACCAACTGATGCAGCATGGCCAAAATGGGTAGGTTATGGCGTAGCATCTGCTGTTGCAGGAGTTGCAATCGGATTAACAGCTCGCGAAATCTCAGATTCAAAAGATACTTCAGTTACTATTCCTAGGGCTATTACAAAGCCTAAGGAGGAATCTGAAAATACAGTTAATTTCTACAGACAGATGTCGAAGGAGGAATATGCGCAAACAGGAGGCTATCTAATGGATAGCAATAAATCTGGCGAAGCTAAAGGTGGTCACGTAAGAAAGGACTTAAAATATATAAAGGATGCTAATTTTCTAAAAAAGAAAGCAGCAAATGAAATATTGGTAAAATATACATTAGATGCAAAAGCCGCCCTTACTTTGGAAGCAACACCGTTTCAAACTACAGCTGGCCCAAGTAATGATAATACTGTATTTAATAAAGCCCGTAAAGCAGGATTTTGGTATAAGAAATTTGAAGGAAATAGAGATACAAATGGAACTTATGGTTTTCCAGGAAAATCTACAACAATTTTTAATAGTGCATTAGTTAAACCCCCTGAAATAGTTAAAGAATGATGATATTTACAAAAGATTATATATCTGATATTAAGAGTTTAAATGAATTAGAAGTGTTAAATACGAAATCTAGAGAATTTCTTATTGAGAAAGTAAACGCAGGATTTGAAGAAATTGTTACTAAAAATACAAATATAGGAGGGAGTTTAGAAAGCTTATTCGTAGAATCTTTAAAAGCTTTTAAAAGTTATGATGTAAATGTTTGTTTTACACATTTAGATTTCCTGATATGGTACTGTGAAGAACATAATATTGATAAAATTTTGAATATTGAATTTAATTATGAAGTAATAAACTTTTATGATTATTTAAAATCTATCAGTATGATAAGTTTTTTTCATATTGCTAGAGTAATAACATTTATGAATGATTCTTTTTTAGGAGAAGATTTATTTAAGAAAATTATTTATGATTTAAATGAATCACTTGATTTTTCTCAGTTAGATGGAACATCAATAGAATATTTTAAAATGTATATGGAAGAACTCTTGTTGGAAAGTAAAACATTTAAGGTCTGGCTAGAGTCAAATATCAAATTATGTGAATTTCTAAAGTAGTGTTTCTAGTAGTGTTTCAGATTAGGTGTTTTTATAAATTGGACTTGCAACAAAAAGTCGGACAAATTTTCTAAGACCTATGCTACACTTTCTATTTTATAAAATTCTAGTTCCATTTCTTTAGGTGTTTTATATCCCAAAGAAGAATGCAGACGTTTTCTATTATACCATACTTCTATATATTCAAAGACTGCTAATTTAGCTTCTTCAATGGTTGTGAATTTA
The DNA here is from genome assembly GCF_052113665.1 of Flavobacterium sp. W22_SRS_FK3. Taxonomy (NCBI): domain Bacteria; kingdom Pseudomonadati; phylum Bacteroidota; class Flavobacteriia; order Flavobacteriales; family Flavobacteriaceae; genus Flavobacterium; species Flavobacterium sp. W22_SRS_FK3. The sequence continues at coordinate 344,527 of NZ_JBGQOF010000003.1, forward strand.
TGCTGATAGATAAGTTCTGCTTTAAGGGTCTTGAAAAAACTTTCAGCTACAGCATTATCCCAACAATTAGCTTTTCTACTCATACT